>NZ_JBEOPJ010000016.1:0-132416 GCF_040309945.1 Shewanella sp. AC34-MNA-CIBAN-0136
CGCCCTTTCACGGCGGTAACAGGGGTTCGAATCCCCTATGGGATACCATATTTAAGATGGTTGAACATGATTCGAAAGAGTTCTTTGATTATCTATATAGCATTGGTGTTTAGCCTACAGACACCAATGAGTATTCACTCGATGCAGAGTATAACGTATCAAATGTGTCCCATTCGTCTAGAGGCCTAGGACACCGCCCTTTCACGGCGGTAACAGGGGTTCGAATCCCCTATGGGATACCATATTTTTAAAATTTTAGTTTTAGTCAGCTAGAATTTGGGGCTATAGCTCAGCTGGGAGAGCGCTTCGCTGGCAGTGAAGAGGTCCACGGTTCGATCCCGTGTAGCTCCACCAATTATTTGGTATTTAATGCATATATTGCATTCACAAATTAACCACCGAAAGGTGGTTTTTTTATGTCTAATTTTTATTTCTTTCTTGTTTTAATTAAGTCCATGTAAACTATTATTACTCTGCTAGTCATAAATACTCTCTTCACATCACGATCAATGACAATGTGCGACATTCCACCCATTACCCCTTTTCTACTGTGTGACAATCCACACATAAAATCGCTCTCCGGTTTCCTTATTAAATTAAAGTTAATATATTTCATTGAGTTACAAATAATTAACATTCTGGCCTAATGCTTGCTATGTTTGATCTATCCTCATAAAGCGTTTATGGCGTACTTGTTCTGGGACAAGTCACCACCTTGAGGAAAATATAACACTAAAAAAAGGAAGTTAATTATTATGAAAAAATCCACCAGTACCTTTACACGCCCACTCAAATCAATTGCTAAACTAGCAACAATTGCTACTATTCTGGCAGCGAGTTTTAATGTCTTTGCTGAACCTGTAGAAATTAAATTTTCGCATGTTGTTGCAGAAAACACACCAAAAGGACAAATGGCACTTAAGTTTAAAGAATTAATAGAGCAGCGTTTACCTGGTGAATACGTTGTTAACGTATTTCCTAACTCACAGTTATTTGGGGATAACAACGAGCTAGCAGCACTACTCCTAAACGATGTGCAATTTGTAGCACCGTCATTATCTAAGTTTGAGCGTTTTACCAAAAAACTACAGATTTTCGATTTACCTTTCTTATTTGAAGATATGGCAGCAGTTGATCGTTTTCAGCAATCAGATTCAGGCCAAAAATTATTAAACGCAATGAACCGTAAAGGCCTTGTTGGTCTAGGTTATCTTCACAACGGCATGAAGCAATTCTCAGCGAACGATCCATTGGCATTACCAAAAGATGCTAACGGCAAAAAGTTCCGTATTATGGCATCTGATGTGATTGCAGCTCAATTTGATGCAGTTGGCGCGATTCCTGTTAAAAAGCCATTTTCAGAAGTGTTTACTCTGCTACAAACACGCGCCATTGATGGTCAAGAAAACACTTGGTCAAATACCTACTCAATGAAATTCTATGAAGTACAAAGTCACATAACAGAAAGTAATCATGGCGTTTTAGATTACATGGTAGTGACCTCAAATACCTTCTGGAAAGGTCTACCCGCCGATAAACGAGCTATTTTTAAGTCATCACTAGACGAAGCTATCGCACTTGGTAACAAAATTGCGGCTGAAAAAGATAATCAAGATAGACAAGCCATTATTGATTCTAAGCGCTCTGAATTAGTCACGTTAGCGCCTGCTGCACGCCAGCAATGGGTTAACGCTATGAAACCAGTTTGGGCTAAGTTTGAAGATCAAATTGGTAAAGACATGATTGATGCCGCTCAAGCTGCAAATACTAAATAGTCTCCGTACTTGACGTGGTACTGAACGCATTCTTGCATCAGTACCACCTTTTTTTATTCAAGGAGTATGACCGTGATTTCAAGACTATTTGGTTATTTTGAAGAAGGGTTCCTTAATTTATTAATTACATTAATGACGTTGCTAGTTTTTGGCGAAGTTATTGCTCGTTTCTTTTTTAACACCGGTTTTTTATGGATCCAAGAACTGACCCTTACTCTTTGTGGTTGGTTTGTATTATTTGGTATGTCTTATGGCGTTAAAGTAGGAGCACATATTGGTGTCGATGCCTTTGTATCTAAGCTATCTGGTAAGCCACAGAAAGCAGTCGCTATCTTTGCGTGCCTGTGTTGCATTATTTACTGTGGCATGTTTTTAAAAGGTGCTTGGGACTATCTTAGCCAAATGTACCAAATTGGTATTCCAATGGAAGATATCGACTTTCCTGCATGGTTTATTCATCAATTAGATCCAGATTTTGCCTGGGAAACATTACGCATCGACGTAGAAGACGGTGCAGTTCCTATTTGGTTATCTCAAAGCATTTTAATTATCGGGTTTTCAATGCTCACTTGGCGTTTTATTGAATTGTTTATCGCTATTTTGCGCAATAAAGCTGTTGGTTTCCAACTGGCCGATGAAGCAAAAGACAGCATGCATTTAATCGATGAAGCTGCGCTATCCACATCATCAGAACAACAACAAAATGATAAGGACGCGAAATAATGACTATAGCAACACTATTTATTGCTTTGTTTATTTGCATGATGATTGGTATGCCTATTGCTATCGCTTTAGGCTTTTCAAGCATGCTGACTATTTTGTTATTTTCAAATGATTCGCTCGCTTCGATTGTTTTAAAACTGTATGAGTCGACTTCAGAACACTACACTTTATTGGCAATCCCATTCTTTATTCTATCATCGGCATTTTTGTCTACTGGTGGCGTAGCAAGACGTATTATTGACTTTGCGATGGACAGCGTAGGTCATATCCGCGGTGGTCTTGCTATGGCATCAGTGATGGCTTGTATGCTATTTGCAGCGGTATCGGGTTCATCACCAGCTACTGTAGCGGCTATTGGCTCTATTGTGATTGTTGGTATGGTGCGTGCGGGTTATCCAGAAAAATTTGCAGCAGGCGTTATCACTACGTCAGGTACATTAGGCATTTTAATTCCACCATCGATTGTAATGCTGGTTTATGCAGCCGCGACAGAAGTGTCTGCCGCTAGAATGTTTATGGCCGGTTTAATACCAGGCTTAATGATGGGTTGTATTTTAATGCTGGCCATCTATATCGTTGCTCGGATTAAAAAGCTGCCTTCACGTCCTTTTCCTGGCGTTAAAGCATTAGCGATATCAAGTGCTAAAGCGATGGGTGGTTTAGCACTCATTCTGATTGTGCTAGGTTCTATTTACGGTGGTGTAGCAAGCCCAACTGAAGCTGCGGCAGTAGCTTGTGTATATGCTTACTTTATTGCTGTATTTGGTTATCGTGATATTGGCCCTCTTAAAAATGTCGCTTGGCGAAATAAACAAGAGTCTTTAGTGGGAGCCTCATTACGTAACATAGGGCACATGTTACTTGCCGTTATTAAAACACCTACCGACAAAGAAATCCGTCATGTAGTACGTGATGGCGCTAAAGTCAGTATTATGCTGCTGTTCATTATTGCTAATGCCATGCTGTTTGCCCATGTATTAACCACCGAACGTATTCCGCACATTATCGCCGAAACGATTGTCGGATTTGGATTACCCGCATGGGGCTTTTTGATTATCGTCAACTTACTGTTATTAGCTGCGGGTAACTTTATGGAGCCTTCAGCTATTCTGTTGATTATGGCGCCAATCTTATTCCCTATCGCAACCCAGTTAGGTATCGATCCTATTCACTTAGGCATCATTATGGTGGTCAATATGGAGATAGGCATGCTCACACCGCCTGTAGGGCTCAATCTGTTTGTCACCGCAGGGATAACAGGAAAAAGTATGGGGTGGGTAATTCAATCGTGCCTTCCTTGGTTAGTATTGTTACTCGGTTTCTTGATGTTGATTACCTATATTCCACAAATTTCTCTATTTTTACCCGAATACATAGACAAATTAAACGGCTATTAACTTGATAATTCGCGTATTATAGACGAGCCTTAATTTATTAAGGCTCGTTTTTTTACTTATGCTCAATAATCATCATAATCATTATCGATTGGGAATATGCATGCTTTCATTCTCGACTACCAAAAAACGAAATGTTGTAATGAGCATGATGCTCATTATCGGGTTATTACTGACCCTTAGAGTTACATATTGGTATTTACTTGAACAAGGCACAACGTCCATTGCTGAGCAATCTGAAAAGCAAATTAATGAACTGGTAATTTTTATTGATAACGCCCTTTCACACTACGAAAATATTCCTGCAGTACTTGCACAAAACCCCATCTTAGAACAAGGGTTACTTGATCAACGCAATCCTCAAACAATCGAAAAGCTCAACGCTTATTTATCTGAATTAAAGCAAGTCACTGAGTCGTCAGACATTTACCTCACCGATGCGCTTGGCGTGGCTATTGCCGCCAGTAATTGGGATGTACCAAACTCTTTTATTAATCATGATTATTCATTTAGGCCTTACTTTATCGATGCGATATCAGGGAAGTCTGGACGATATTATGCAGTTGGTACCTCATCAAATAAGCGCGGATTCTACTTTGCTAATCCGGTATATCATAGAGGCGTGGTATTGGGTGTAGTGGTTGTAAAAGTTGATATAAGTTTGATTGAACAACAAAGTAGTGGTATTGCCATCGCAAGCCAATATGAGTTTATGATCAGCGATCCAGACAATATAGTGTTTCTTTCAAGCATTAATAGTTGGCGATTTAATTCATTAACACCACTGACACAGGCTAAACGTTTTGCTCTAAATTCATCAAAACGCTATGCCAACCGGCCCATTGGTGAGCTTAGTGTAAGCCCTCTTTTTATGCTCGGCAATTCCGATACTAAACAGGTATATAAAATATCATCAGCTGAAGGCCACGCAAAATACCTTGAACGTCACCAATTGATGCCCAATGCTAATTGGAACGTTCATATTCTTACTCCAATGAAGCCCTTATATGAATCGTTACCGCCAATAATGCTATTGGCGGCCACACTCTATTTATTATTAACACTTTTTATACTTTATAGCATTGAGCGCCGTAAAAATTTACGCAGAATGCACCAAGCTCAAAATCTACTCGAACAACGAGTAAAAGAGCGTACATTGGATCTTGAACAAGCCAACACCCAATTAAAAGACACTCAAGACGAACTAATCCAAGCGGCAAAGCTTACGGTCATAGGTAGCCTGTCAGCCAGCATTAACCACGAGCTCAATCAACCGTTGGCAGCACTGCGCAGTTACGCACAAAACACTCAAACATTCATTGGCCGTAATATGATTGAAGATGCCAGCAGCAATATCAAAATCATGATAGAGCTAACCGATAGGCTTGCAGATATTATTGGTCAGTTTAAAAGCTTTACACGGAAATCTCAGGGAAAAGACAACGCCACCGAAATTAATCAATCAATTGAGCAAGCACTTACCATTGTTCAACCTGAAATGGACAAACAAGGTGTTAAATTGTCGCTAAAATTATTAACGGGCAAATGCCAAATATGGGGCGACAGCGTCAGATTACAACAAGTACTGGTTAACCTTATTAGTAATGCTATCGTCGCAATGCAGCAATCTACAGAGCGACAATTACAAATCGAAGTCTATTGCGACAGCAAGGTCAATATAAGCATTCAAGACAGTGGCCCAGGCGTGAGAGAAAGCCAAATGAATAAAATTTTTGAACCTTACTACACCACCAGTGAGCGCCAAGGACTAGGCTTAGGATTGTCCATCTCGCAGCGAATTATCGAATCTATGCAAGGTTCTATTACTGTCGAGAATGCCATACACGGTGGGGCTATTTTCCATATTATTTTGCCACTTTATTTACGTGAGGAAGTGTAAACGTGACTCAAATTCAAGACATCAATAATTATCAAGTTATTATTGTTGATGATGAACCTCATATCGGTATCGTGTTACAGCAGTTATTTAAACTAGAGAATATCAACGCGTTGGCGATTACGAATCCGCAAGCTATCTCCAGCCATATTACCGCTAACTGGCCTGGCATAGTAATTTCTGATGTTAATATGCCGCAACTCGATGGTTTGAGTTTATTGCAACAACTGAAACAACAAGACAGTGACTTACCTGTAGTACTATTAACGGGTTTTGGTGACATTGCTATGGCGGTAGACGCACTCAAGAAAGGTGCTTACGACTTTATCGAAAAACCATTTAACAACGAACATATACTCGATGTGACTAAACGCGCGTTAGATAAGCGTGCGCTAACACTAGAAAACCGTAAACTTAAACGCGAACTTGAATCGCATATAGCACCTGGTCCACGTATTTTAGGCAGTAGTCCTGGTGTGATGAAAATGCGCCATCTTATTGACCAAGTGCTCGACACACCTGCAGATATCATGATTGAAGGTGAAACCGGTGCAGGTAAAGAGCTTGTCGCCCGATATCTGCATGACCATAGTTATCGTAACAAAGCTAATTTTGTCGCCATTAATTGTGGTGCAATCCCTGAAAATCTCATTGAAAGTGAACTCTTTGGTGCAGAATCTGGCGCTTTCACTGGCATAGACAAACGCCGCATCGGTAAGTTTGAATATGCTAATGGTGGCACGCTACTTCTAGATGAAATAGAAAGCACTCCTATGGCCTTACAGGTTAAATTATTGCGTGTATTGGAAGATCGTAAAGTCGAACGATTAGGATCAAATACGCCGATTAATTTGGACATCAGGGTTATTGCGGCAACAAAATTAAACTTGCAGCAACTGTGCGAAGAAGGGAAATTCAGACAAGATTTATTGTATCGTCTTAACCTAGTGACCATTGTCATTCCTCCACTACGAGATCGCCGAGAAGACATTCCATTGCTGTTTTTACATTTTGCCAGAATTGCTTCGGCTCGTTACCATAAAGCACTCATAGCATTAAATCCCCAGCAAACGATGGTGCTAACCTCTCACGACTGGCCTGGTAATGTACGCGAGTTACGTAATTTAGCAGAACGTTATGTGTTACTTGGTGCAGAAGCCGCTTTTGCTGGTAATTTAGATAACCACACCACTATGCACACCAGCATGTCGCTTCAGCAAAGAGTGGAGTTCTTTGAGAGAATGTTAATTGAAGAAGCATTAAGCCACAACAAAGGCAGCATCAAATTAACCATGGAACAACTCGAATTACCCCGTAAAACCTTGTACGACAAAATGCGTAAGTTTGAACTAGACCGTAAACAATTTATCGAGAGTTAATCGGGTACGGATACATCAATAACCTGTTGTTGATGTATCCCTAAACGCCAGACCGCCACTAAAAGCAGCGCCAAAAGGCTCATAGACCCCGCAACCACTCCATTCCATTCAGCTTCGTGCCAAAACATCATTAAATAAGGTCCGCCTAGGGATGCGCCAAGATAATAGCAACATAAATACAGCGACGTTGCCTTAGCGCGATGACTGGTGGCACGGATAGCAACAAACGAATTACAACAGCTGTGAGTTAAGAAAAATCCGCAAGCACTGATCAGAAAACCCACCACAATGGCAGTCAATGTATCCACCAAAGTCAACAACGTGCCAGCGACCATTAAGCATAAAGCCACTCTAAATAATGGCATCGAGCCATAGCGCATAATCCATTTTGCCGACAAATAAGAAGCAAATGTGCCACTTGAATAACAGAGAAAAATCAAGGTCGCATTAAAGCGACTCAAACCATATGGTTCAGCCATAATATGCAATTGAATAAAGCTAAACTGATTGACCATCATCATAAATGCTAAGCCACCAATGGCATAAGCGAGGCGCATCTGCGAGTCAGACAAATGGAACATAAAGCCATCTATATCTTGCTTTACCTTATGTCGCAAAGAGACTTTTTGCTTAACCACTGGGGATTTAATTTCTTTACGCGGCAATAAATACGTTACCAATGCCACCCCCATTAACGTGACCAAAAACACCAACCCCATTGACGACTGCCATGATAAATTTTGTGCCATTAATCCGCCAAAAATTCGTCCTGCGATACCGCCCATACTGTTGGCCATAATGTATACGGCAGCAGCTTTGAGCATAAAAGAGGGAGCTAATTGTTCTTTAAAATAGGCCATCGAAATCGCGGGCACAGCGGCCAACAAAATGCCCTGCAGTAAGCGCACCCATAATAAGTCATCGAATGTTTGGGCAAACACTAATAAAATATTCGACCCTGCGAGCAGCCATAAACTCACCACAATAGGAGCCAACCGTCCTATCCTGTCAGATAAAACTGCATAAAAAAGCAATGAAAAAGCTAAGGTGAAACTGGTAACAGATAACACCAAAGTAGCTTGTGCGCCAGACACATCAAAATGTTCCGCAATAGACGGCAGCATGCCTTGTACTGTGTACAAATTAATGTAAATCACCATAGAAGCTATGCACAAAGCCCAAATTAAACGAGTTTGCGCATGCGAGCGATAAGTCTGAGATAACTCTGTCATAAACAACCTAAACAGCACATTAGGGTAGAAACAGATTATTACCCGCCAAATAAATAGATCAATGACGGGCATAAGAGTTTGTGAACTAGATTACGAAGTGGCTATTTAACGCGTTTCATTAACACTTGAGTGGTAAATTGACCGTTACTGATCACACGGAACTTATCATACGTTTGAAAAATAGCATTACCTTGATAAGTGATCATTGCCACAACACCGTAATCAACACCGCTTTTGACTAACTCAGCAGGTAAGGTGAATTTAAATGGAACGGGTGCTCTGGCTATATCAAAGTTTTTTTGAGAGATAATCGCACCCGGAGTATTAAAATCAATTAATGCAATGTTAATTTTACACCCTTGTGGCAAGGCAATTTTCTCTGCATAACCTGCATAGCCATTTACAATGACTGGCTTTTCAGGCTCAATCGTCACACAACCGTTGAGTATTATGGCAATCAAAGTGACAACCGCGAATTGTATCCCTTTCTTAATTATTAACATGTTAGCGTCCTACTTGGTCATTCTGATTAAACCTTCCTGTGTGGCAGAAGCCACAAGACGTCCTTGCTGATCAAAAAACTGCCCTTTCACAAATCCACGTCCACCGCCTGCATTGGGACTATCAATACAGTACAAGAGCCATTCTCCCATATTAAATGGGCGATGAAACCACATGGCATGATCAATAGTGGCCATGCGCATACCTGGAGTTAAAAAAGACACACCATGGGGCTGAGTTGCTGTGGCTAAAAAATTAAAATCCGATGCGTAAGCGAGTAAATACTCTTGAATACTATGATCCGATGGTACTTGCCCATTGGCACGTAGCCATACATACCCTTTTGCCTCTGTTGTGTTAGGGGCGATAGGATGAACCGGGTTAACTAAACGCATTTCAATCGGAGAGTCTGCCATAAATTTTTCGAGCATTTTCGCTGGTACTTTATCACGCATAGTCACTGCAAGTTCTTGCTGATTCAATAAACCTTCAGGTCCTGGCACATCGGGCATGACATCTTGATGATTAAAGCCTTCTTCAACCGTTTGGAACGAACAGGTCATATAAAAAATAGGTCGACCTTTCTGAATCGCTTTTACTCTACGCGCACTAAAACTTCCTCCATCGCGCATATTTTCAACATCGTAAATAATCGGTAATTTTTCATCACCCGCACGTAGAAAGTATGAATGTAAAGAATGTACATGGCGGTCTTCACTAACCGTTTGTTTTGCAGCACTTAACGCTTGTCCCATCACCTGGCCACCAAACACGTGTCCGAAGCCTAAATCTTGACTCTGGCCGCGAAACAGACCTAACTCAATTTTCTCAAGTGACAACAATGACAATAAATCGTTTAATACCTGACTCATAACACCTTCTCTACAACTTGGATTAACGTTAAGGTTACCTTAGTTAAGCTGATGTTTTCTAGCTTATTCTATGGTAATTGTTGAATTTAAGTCATCTAGTGACAAATCACGAAATAGTGATGCAACGCAAATATTCATATCTGCAGCCTAATTGAATATTTGGTATGCTATTAGATATGACTAATCAACAGTGCGCCTCACAATATTATGCAACCTAGCTCAATGCAATCATGGTTTATGGCTATCCGTCCTCGCACGTTACCGGCGGCTATCGGTCCATTATTAATCGGAAATATGCTAGCGATTGGGCTCGAACAATTTAGCTTACTCATCGCCTTTACCTCAATGCTATGTGCAGTATTATTGCAAATTTCAGTTAATCTCGCTAATGACTACTTTGACTTTAAGAATGGTATCGACACCGAAGAGCGGATCGGTCCAATAAGAGTCACTCAAAGCGGTATTCTTGCTCCGTCATCTGTACGAAATGCCATGATTGGTTGCCTAGTCATATCATTATTAGTAGGTTCATTGCTAATCGTTCACGGTGGCTGGCCAATAGCCATTCTTGCAACAGCCTCGATATTAGGCGCGTTATGTTATAGCGGAGGTCCCTACCCACTGGCATCACATGGATTAGGCGAAATTGCTGCATTTGTATTTTTCGGCTTAGTGGCCGTTGTTGGCAGTTACTATTTACAAGCAGGCACCACCACCATGACAGCATGGTTACTTGGCTGTGCTATTGGTTTTTTTAATGCTGCCATTATGCTGGTCAATAACACTAGAGATATCTCTACCGACACAAAAGCAGGTAAAAATACTCTTGCGGTAAGAATTGGTGAAGCACAAGCAAAAGTGCTATATCAAAGTTTTGTCTACTTACCATTTGGTATCATTATCGCGGGATTCTTGCTCGGGTCGCTCGATGGGTTACCCGTATTATTAGCAGGTGTATCATTAGTAATCGCACGTAACCTGAGTCGCGAATTTCATAATAATACTGGTGAAGCATTAAATCCTATCCTTGGGCAAACAGCTAAATTGACGATGATTTTTAGCGTCTTATTTAGCATTGGATTGTACTTTTCGCTAACCTAACCATTTTCCTTAGCTAAATAAAAAGGCGCTTCATTTTACAATGAAGCGCCTTTTTATAATGTAAGACTAATTACACCTTAGCTAACGTACGCTGCTTCGCACTCCAGTCTAAGTGGTATTTCTCACCAGCGGGTTTATCGGTGCGTTCAAAAGTATGTGAACCGAAAAAGTCGCGCTGACCTTGTAACAAGTTAGCGGGTAATGTCTCACAGCGGTAGCTGTCATAATAGGCAATAGCCGAACTAATACATGGAGCAGGAATGCCCTGCATAACAGAAGCTGCGACCGTTTTACGCCAGTTAAGGTGTTTTTGCGATAATGTTTGACTAAAAGTGTCAGCCATTAATAAGTTCGTAAGGTTTGCATCTTCTTGATAAGCCTTAGTAATTGACTGTAGGAACGTAGCACGGATAATACAACCCGCTCGCCAAATTTTAGCAATTTCAGCAAAATCTAAAGACCAATTCTGCTCTTTAGCATTCATCGCCATTAACTGAAAACCTTGCGCATAACAGCACACTTTAGCGCAGTATAATGCATCTTCAAGATTAGCAATAAATGCCACTTTTTCAGCATCACTAAAACTGACTGGTGCAGGTCCTGCTAACTTCGAGCTTAACTGCATACGCAAGTTTTTCTGAGTGCTCACAGCGCGTGCATAAACGGCTTCAGCAATCGTTGGCGCAGGGCAACCAATTTGCAAGCTGCTCACTGCAGTCCATAAACCAGTGCCTTTTTGGCCTGCTTTATCTAAAATCATTTCAACTAATGGCTTACCGGTTAATGGATCGTCTTGTTGTAAGACTTCAGCACTAATCCCCATAAGGTAACTGTTAAGAATACCTTTATTCCAACCATTGAACACGTCACCAATGTCATGGGCAGACATGCCTAAGCCGTCACTGAGCAATTGATACGCTTCGCAAATAAGTTGCATATCAGCATATTCAATGCCGTTATGAACCATTTTAACGTAATGACCAGAACCAGCAGGACCAATATAAGTCGTACACGGCTCACCTTCGGTTACCGGATTGCCTGGCTCAAAACGCTCTATCGGTAAACCCGTTGCTGAATCCACTTTAGCAGCAATAGCTTTCCAAATTGGTTCAACATAACGCCATGCTTTTTCATCGCCACTGGGCATGAGAGATGGACCAAAACGGGCACCGACTTCACCACCAGACACTGCAGAGCTAAAGAAAACAAACTGATCTTTATAACGTGCTTCGCGTTCTACCGTGTCGGTCCAAAGGCTGTTACCCGTATCAATAACGATATCGTTGGCTTCAATACCAGCTTCAATTAACGATTTACATACACCGTCAACAGGCGCACCAGCAGGCACAGATAATACAATAACTCGAGGCTCAACTAATTTAGCCAGCATTTCTGTAAGATTATTACATGACTGCATGCGCGGTGCCGTACCCGCTTTACGCTCACTTTCTTCTTGAGCCACAGCAGCGTTGACTTTTGGAGTATCTAAATCGAAAACTGCAACATGGTAGCCGTTGTCAGCAATGTTTAATGCGAGGTTCTTGCCCATAACACCAAGGCCGATAACGCCGACGTGAGATTGTTGGGTGTGGTTATTCATAGTGTATGTTTCCACAGGTCACAGAGATTAATCGCGTAGTGCGAATCCATTTGGGTGGCAATTATAGCGATTCTTGTAACTAAATTACCAGTAACAAAACGCGGAAACGCTGTTTTTTACAATGTATGCCCAATCTGTTTATTAGGAGATAACATCGTGTCACAATAGAAAAAACCATAAAAACACTGGTTTTTTATGGTTTCGATTTAAAATCACCTTATCATTTGACATGGCTAAATATTGAAGAGTAACATCATGTTATCTCAGTAGTTAGTGCATTAGCATAACCCATTTTAGTCAACGCATTCCGGACAATATCTAAGGTTTGTGGGTCTTCAATCGTTGCTGGCATGGTGTACTCTTGATTGTCTGCAATTTTACGCATTGTGGCTCGTAATATTTTTCCAGAGCGGGTTTTAGGCAACTTTTGCACAGCACTTACTAGCCTAAATGAAGCCACTGGGCCAATTTCATGACGTACCAGTGCAAGTAACTCTTTATAAAGAGCTTCATCTGATAAGGTAACGCCATTTTTAAGCACTACTAATCCAAGAGGCACCTGGCCTTTTAGTTTATCTTGCACACCAATTACCGCAGCCTCGGCCACCGCTTCATGCTGACATAAAACTTCTTCAAATCGACCCGTAGATAAACGGTGTCCGGCAACATTTATGATGTCGTCAATTCGGCTCATAATGTATAAATAACCATCTTCATCGACATAACCTGCATCTCCAGTTAAGTAATAACCAGGATACATAGACAAGTAACTGTCGATATAGCGTTTATCATTTTGCCACAAAGTCGTTAATGTGCCTGGTGGTAAAGGTTGCTTTATCACCACATTACCACTTTCATTAGGAGCCACTTGTTGCCCCATCGCATCAAGAATTTCTACTTGATATCCTGGTACTGCACGCGCAGGCGATCCGGCTTTAATCTCTATCGGATCGGTGCCCATCAAGTTTGCCGCGACAGGCCAACCAGTTTCAGTTTGCCACCAATGATCAATCACTGGTTTACCTAACTGCTGCTGACTCCAGTTTAAGGTGTCAGGATCGCAACGCTCCCCCGCTAAATACATCTGTTTAAGACAAGTTAAATCAAATTGTTTAATGAACTCGCCTTCTGGGTCTTCACGTTTAATAGCACGAATTGCAGTTGGTGCAGTGAAAAAGCTACGAACATTTTTTTGTTCGATAATTCGCCAAAATGCACCCGCATCAGGGGTACCAATAGGTTTACCTTCGTACATTATGGTCGTCGCACCCACCAGCAATGGCCCATAAACAATATATGAATGCCCTACTACCCAGCCAACATCTGATGCTGCCCAAAAAACATCGCCCACACCAATGTCATAAATGTGTTTCATCGACCACGCTAATGCGACTGCATGGCCGCCATTGTCGCGTACGACACCTTTAGGTTGCCCTGTGGTACCTGAGGTATATAAAACATATAAAGGATCTGTGGCATCCAAAGACACGCAATCAGCATCAGGCGCATCCACCAGCGCACTGTACCAATCAAGATCTCTTGGCGACTGTAATTGCGCTTGGAATTCAGTTCGATTCAAAATTATGCAATGTTCGACTTGATGTTGCGCTTGAGATAATGCGTCATCGAGTAAAGGTTTGTACGGTACGACACCAGAAGGTTCAATGCCGCATGAAGCAGACAGAATTAACTTAGGTTTCGCATCATTAATCCGCGTAGAAAGCTCATTGGCAGCAAAACCACCAAACACCACAGAATGAATCGCACCAATCCGTGCACATGCCAGCATGGCATAAGCTGTTTCTGGCACCATTGGCATGTAAATAACCACTCGGTCGCCTTTTTCAACACCAAGTGACACCATCAATCCAGCCAAGCGTTTTACCTGAGCCAACACAGATTGATAACTAATTGAGTATTCGTTGTGCGTCACAGGGCTAATGTAATGAATCGCTGTTTGTTCACCTCTTCCTGCTAATACGTGACGGTCTACGGCATTAAAACAAGTATTCATCTTGCCATCAGCAAACCAACGGTAAAAAGGCTTATTGCTATCATCAAGTACCGTTTGGGGCGCAAGATCCCAGCTAATGGCTTCAGCGGCTTGCTGCCAAAACACTTCGGGATCGGCTATCGATTGTGCGTGCATTGATAGTCCTACATCAGCCATATTGTTCTCCGTTAATCAACTTGTATTACAGTGATTATGAGCAGAATTCATTAAATACCCCTATTAGACAAAGGGATAACAACCACTAAAACCAACAAAAAAACCTTAAGTTTCAATCGAGTGTTTAACTTGTGCTGGTCAAATACTATCAGTAATAAAATACACTAAATAACAATATGTTAATGTATAATTAGTGTTTGAGTGGCAAGCAAAATTAACACGCATTAAACTGAAAACCATCTAGCAAACTTTACCTTTACGTAAACTTCATATATCTTGCATCAAAAGAAACACTTTTGGTGACATGATGAGCACAACCCACATTCCTCAATCAACATATTCAATCAGTGACTTATCAAAAGAATTTGATATCACCACCCGCAGTATTCGTTTTTACGAAGACCAAGGCTTGATTAAACCTAAGCGTCGCGGGCAAACCCGAATTTATAGCCTGAAAGACCGAGTGCGTTTAAAACTTATTTTACGCGGCAAACGTCTTGGTTTTTCGTTAGCTGAAACTCGTCGACTATTTGAGCTTTACGATGCTGATAAAAGTAGCTCAACACAGCTCAATACCATGCTGGATTTGGTCAATGAAAAAAAATCAGCTCTACAGCAGCAAATGGACGACATTAAAGTAGTGTTAATGGAACTCAATTCAGCCGAACAACAATGCAAAGCGGCGCTTGCCGACAACTCGGCTAAAAAAGCCAAATAAAACTCAATAAAAAAATGGCTGACTCAATAAGGCCAACAACATTTTTCCTACTGCCAAAAACGCACATAAAAGCGTTGGCAAAAAATGTTTACCAGACGACAATAAAATTCAACAGGACATATGCAAATGAGCGATTTATATACCAGCTTAAACTTTGGTTTAGGTGAAGATGTTGACATGTTACGCGACGCTGTTCGCGGTTTTGCGGCCAACGAAATTGCGCCTATGGCCGCCCAAGTCGATATCGACAATGAGTTCCCTAATCAATTATGGCCAGTACTTGGCGATATGGGTTTATTAGGTGTCACTGTTGATGAACAATATGGTGGAGCCAACATGGGCTACCTTGCGCACGTTGTCGCAATGGAAGAAATCTCCCGCGCATCAGCCTCTATAGGGTTAAGTTATGGCGCTCACTCAAACTTATGTGTAAACCAAATTAACCGTAATGGTAATGACGCTCAAAAAGCAAAATATTTACCTAAGCTAGTCAGTGGTGAGCACATTGGTGCACTTGCGATGAGCGAACCTAATGCGGGATCAGATGTGGTTTCAATGAAACTGAATGCTCGCAAAGAAGGTGACCGCTACATCCTTAACGGCAACAAAATGTGGATCACCAACGGTCCTGATGCCCACACCTATGTTATTTACGCCAAGACTGACTTAGAAAAAGGTGCACATGGCATTACTGCGTTTATCGTTGAACGTGGGTCTAAAGGTTTTACTCAAGCACAAAAATTAGACAAGCTAGGTATGCGCGGTTCAAACACCTGTGAACTTGTATTTGAAGACTGTGAAGTACCAGAAGAGAACATCTTAGGCGGCCTCAATAATGGCGTAAAAGTGTTAATGAGTGGCCTTGATTATGAACGTGTAGTGTTGTCTGGTGGCCCATTAGGCATTATGTCTGCTTGTATGGACATAGTGGTGCCATACATTCATGAACGCGAACAGTTTGGTAAGTCAATTGGTCAATTCCAACTAGTGCAAGGCAAGTTAGCCGATATGTACACGGGTATGAATGCTGCACGCGCTTATGTTTACAGTGTGGCTAAATCATGTGACCGCGGTGAAACCACACGTAAAGACGCCGCTGGTGCGATTTTATACAGCGCTGAGCTTGCCACTAAAATGGCCTTAGATGCCATTCAATTACTGGGCGGCAATGGCTATGTCAACGAGTACGCAACAGGTCGTTTATTACGTGATGCTAAGCTTTACGAAATTGGTGCAGGCACCTCTGAAATTCGCCGCATGTTAATTGGTCGCGAATTGTTTAACGAGTCAAAATAACCAGTTTTTGCAGTACGAAGGCGACATATCAAGCGTGCTATGTCGCCTTAATCAAGCCCCCCCTTATTTTTTGCTTCATTAAGGATATAGAAATGACGCAACTGAGCAGCCGTATCAATCCTCGCAGTGACGAATTTAAAGCCAAGTCAGACAGCATGGCGTTATTGGTCGATGATCTTCAACAAAAACTAAAAAAAATCGAACAAGGCGGCGGCCCTGTTGCCTTAGAACGCCATTTATCTCGTGGTAAGTTATTGCCGCGCCAGCGCGTTGAAAAGCTGCTCGATCCAGGTTCACCTTTCTTAGAAATATCGCAATTTGCCGCTTACGAAGTCTATGACGAAGAAGTCCCAGCGGCAGGCGTTATTGCTGGTATCGGTCGTGTCAGTGGTATTGAGTGCATGATTATCGCCAACGATGCTACGGTCAAAGGCGGCACTTACTACCCGATTACCGTTAAAAAGCATTTACGCGCGCAAGACATCGCCAGCCGTTGTCACTTACCGTGCATCTACTTAGTCGATTCTGGTGGCGCGAATTTACCTCGCCAAGATGAAGTATTTCCAGATCGCGATCATTTCGGCAGAATTTTTTATAACCAAGCACAAATGTCAGCCAAAGGTATTCCGCAAATTGCTGTCGTCATGGGCTTGTGTACCGCAGGCGGTGCTTATGTTCCTGCAATGGCCGATGAGTCTATTATTGTTAAAGATCAAGGCACCATCTTTTTAGCCGGGCCTCCATTAGTGAAAGCGGCTACCGGTGAAGAAGTCAGTGCAGAAGAACTTGGCGGTGCAGAAGTTCACACTAAAATATCGGGGGTTGCCGATCATTTAGCGCAAAATGACGACCACGCGCTTGAGCTTGCTCGACGTGCAGTACTGCGTCTTAATCATCAAAAAGAAATCAAAAGCTTATTAAGTCCAGTCAAACCACCTAAGTTCGATATCCATGAATTGTACGGCATTGTCGGTACCGATCTAAAAAAGCCGTTTGATGTAAAAGAAGTCATTGCCCGAGTGGTTGATGACTCTGACTTTGACGAATTTAAAGCTAACTACGGGGCAACCCTAGTGTGTGGTTTTGCCCGTATTCACGGTTACCCAGTTGGTATTGTGGCCAATAACGGCATTTTGTTTTCTGAGTCGGCGCAAAAAGGCGCTCACTTCATTGAGCTATGTTGCCAACGCAAAATCCCACTGTTATTCCTGCAAAACATTACCGGCTTTATGGTGGGTAAAAAGTACGAACACGAAGGCATTGCAAAACATGGCGCCAAAATGGTGACCGCGGTTTCTTGCGCCAACGTGCCTAAGTTTACCGTGATTATCGGTGGCAGTTATGGCGCAGGTAACTACGGCATGTGTGGCCGCGCATTCGAACCGACCATGATGTGGATGTGGCCTAACGCCCGTATTTCGGTCATGGGCGGAGAACAAGCTGCTGGCGTATTAGCCACAGTGCGCCGCGATGGTTTAGCCCGCAAAGGCGTTGAATGGTCTGCAGAAGATGAGCAAGCATTCCGTAAACCCATTGTTGAGCAATACGAAAAAGAAGGTCATCCGTATCATGCCAGTGCCCGACTTTGGGATGATGGCATTATTGATCCGGCACAAACGCGTGACGTGGTCGGCTTAGCCTTATCGGCAGCATTAAATGCTCCTATTGAAGACACCCGCTTTGGGGTGTTCCGCATGTAATTCATTCGGTTAATTCAGCTAAATAAGGAGTAAAAAATAATGTTATCAAACCAATATAAGTTCATTGAATGCCGTCTAGAACAAGGGGTGGCAGAGCTGATTTTAAACCGAGTTGAAGTGCATAATGCCTTTGATGAAGTGATGATCAGCGAGATGATCCAGGCTATCGAACACTTTGCCAAAGACAGTCAATGCAATATGTTGATATTACGTGCTAATGGCAAAAATTTTAGTGCTGGCGCCGACCTCAATTGGATGCGCAAACAAGCAAAAATGGACTTTGAACAAAACCTGACGGATGCCCATGAGCTTGCCAAGCTGATGCACGTGTTAGACAAGTTTCCAAAACCCACTATTGCCTTAGTACAAGGCGCGGCCTTTGGTGGCGCTTTAGGACTAATTTGTTGTTGCGATATTGCCATTGCCAACACCCGTTCAAGCTTTTGCTTAAGCGAAGTCAAGCTGGGGCTTATCCCTGCTGTGATAAGCCCGTATGTGGTTCGTGCTATGGGGAATCGTCAATCGCGTCGCTTTATGCTGACCGCTGAACGCTTTAGTGCTGACGTAGCCTTAACTCATCAAGTTATTCACGAAATTAACGACGACTTAGATGCTGCTGCAGCCCCCTTTATCGCCGCATTTAATGCCAACAGCCCTCAAGGCATGGCATGGGCCAAAAATCTCGTGTCGCATTTAGAAAACGGCGTGATTGACGACGCTACGCTCAATTTTACCAGCGAGCAAATTGCTCGTATTCGTGTATCAGATGAAGGCCAAGAAGGCCTTAATGCCTTCTTTGAAAAACGTACGCCTACTTGGCAAACCGCTAAATCTGATCCACAAGGAGCCCAATAATGTTTACCAAATTACTGATTGCTAACCGTGGTGAAATTGCTTGCCGTATTATTAAAACGGCTCAAACCATGGGTGTTCGCACCATTGCCCTTTATTCCGATGCCGACAAAGATGCCCGCCATGTAGCCATGGCAGATGAATCGTTTTATCTAGGTGGCAGCGCCCCAGCGGACTCATATTTAAAAGCTGATTTAATTATCGAGATAGCTAAAAAATCGGGCGCGGAAGCCATTCACCCTGGTTATGGTTTTTTATCAGAAAATGCCGAGTTTGCTCGTAAATGTGAGCAAAATGGTATCGCCTTTATTGGCCCTGGCAGTGATGCTATCGATTCGATGGGCAGTAAAAGTGCCGCTAAAGAAATCATGTCAAAAGCCAATGTGCCATTAGTGCCGGGTTATCACGGCGACGATCAAACTGATGCCACATTAATTGCCCAGGCCAAAGCTGTCGGCTTCCCGTTACTGATTAAAGCGGCCTATGGTGGTGGCGGTAAAGGGATGCGTATCGTAGAAAACGATGGCGAAATCCTTGAAGCGGTTAAATCAGCACGCCGTGAAGCCAGCTCGTCGTTTGGCAATGACAAATTGTTAATGGAACGCTACTTACGTCAACCACGTCATGTTGAAGTACAAGTATTTGCCGACACTCATGGCAATGCGATTTATTTATCGGATCGTGACTGCTCTATTCAACGTCGCCATCAAAAAGTGGTTGAAGAAGCGCCAGCACCCGGTTTGTCAGACGAACTACGAGCTCAAATGGGGAACGCCGCCGTTGCAGCCGCCAAAGCCATTGATTATGTTGGCGCGGGTACCGTTGAGTTTTTACTCGATACCGATAATAGCTTCTACTTCATGGAAATGAACACCCGTTTGCAAGTAGAGCATCCGGTTACCGAAATGGTCACAGGCCAGGACTTAGTAAAATGGCAGCTAGTTGTCGCTAGTGGTGGTGAATTACCGCTACGCCAAGATGAAGTGCGTATTCATGGTCATTCATTTGAAGTGCGAATTTACGCTGAAGATCCGCAAAACGAATTTTTACCTGCCAGCGGTAAGCTCAATTTTTTACGTGAACCAGAACAAAATCGTCACGTGCGTATCGATTCAGGTATTCGTGAAAACGATGTCATCAGTAACTTTTATGACCCGATGATCGCCAAGCTGATTGTATGGGACGAGTCACGCCCTCGCGCACTACAACGTTTAGTACACGCACTTGAGTCATACCAAATCAGTGGCCTTAAACATAACATCGAGTTTTTAGCCAACATTGCTGAACACCCAGCTTTTGCTGCGGCAGACTTCTGTACTGACTTTATTGAGCGTTATGGCGACACCTTAATTGGTGACGCTGCTATTGAAGCAGATACTGCGTTAGCACTAGCAGGACTTTTTCAAGTACTGTCACGTAAACAAGCAGCAAAAGCGCTGGCCATAAACAGCGCCGACCCATATTCACCTTGGGGCCTCGTGAGCGGCTTTAGACTCAACAGTTCAAGTGTGCATCGTGTGTCGTTATTAACTGACGCATCCGCCGAAGTACAACAGCATGACTTGCTACTGACTGCCGTTGGCGAACAATATCAATTGTGTTTACATGACCAAATGTTGACGTTAGCGGGTGAACTTAAAGCCGATTTACTTTTAGCTGAGATTAATGGCCATAAGAGCAAAATCCCTGTTAGCCATCAAGGCGATGACTTTACGCTATTTTTACCATCTGGCAGTTATCACTTTAAAGCCATATTGGCTCAAGTGATTGAAGAAGTGATTAACCATGCTGATAAGCTTAAAGCACCAATGAATGGCACTGTTGTGACTCATTTAGTGGAAGTGGGCGAACAAGTCAAAGCGGGCCAAGGCTTATTAGTGATGGAAGCCATGAAAATGGAATACACCATCGAAGCGCCGTTTGATGGCGTGGTGAGTGAGTTTTATTTCCAAAGCGGTGAGCTTGTCAGTGACGGTGCACAACTATTAAACGTTGAACCATTAGCCTCTGAAGCTAACATCGAGGAAGCGTAAATGTTACCGACTAAAGTGAGCATTTTTGAAGTCGGCGCTCGTGACGGGTTACAAAACGAAGTGCCGGTGACCACTGCAGACAAACTCACGTTAATCGAACAACTTGCCGATGCAGGTGTTAAGCGCATTGAAGCAGGCAGCTTTGTGTCACCTAAGTGGGTGCCACAAATGGCCGATTCTGATGCCGTATTGCAGCAACTCAAACGACAAGCTGGTGTTGTTTACAGTGCATTAACCCCTAACCTAAAAGGCTTTGAACTAGCGTTAGCGGCTGGCGCTGATGAAGTGGCTATTTTTGGCGCAGCATCAGAAAGTTTTAGTCAAAAAAACATTAATTGCTCTATTGATGAGTCAATCGAGCGCTTTATTCCGTTGATGGAAGCCGCCAAAAAACACAATATCCCAGTGCGCGGGTACGTGTCTTGTGTGCTCGGTTGTCCGTACGAGGGCGACATTGATGTGAGAGAAGTCGCGAGAGTATCTGAGATCCTTTATAAAATGGGTTGTTACGAAATCTCATTAGGCGACACCATCGGTGTTGGCACTCCCAATAAAGCGCGGCAAATGGTTGAAGCTGTCGCCAAAGTGGTTCCGGTTGATAAGTTAGCCTTGCATTTTCATGACACATACGGTCAAGCATTAGCCAATATTCTGGCCTGTCTCGACACTGGTGTCAGCGTGTTTGATGCATCAGTCGCCGGTCTTGGTGGTTGCCCATATGCGAAAGGCGCTTCGGGCAATCTCGCCACTGAAGATCTGGTCTACATGCTCCATGGCATGGGAATAGATACCGGCATTGACTTAGCTAAGCTTGCATTTGCTGGCGACAACATAAGTCGCGCATTAGGCCGAACCAATGGGTCTAAAGTGGCAAATGCAATCAGAACATAATCACATATACTAAAAATGGTTAACGTAGCATACCGCTAACCGTTGATATCAATATAACGATAAGGACAACAAGATGGCAGGATTCAATAAAGTCGTCCACAGCTATGAAGAAGCACTAGCAGGACTGAGTGACGACATGACCATTATGGTCGGCGGGTTTGGTTTGTGTGGTATTCCTGAAGGCTTAATTAACCACATGGTTAAATTGGGTGTGAAAGGCTTAACCGCTATTTCAAACAACGCTGGTGTTGATGATTTTGGTTTAGGTTTATTACTTAAACAACATCAAATTTCAACCATGATAGCCTCTTATGTTGGCGAAAATGCCACCTTTGAACAACAAATGTTGTCTGGTGAGCTTAATGTAATACTCACGCCACAAGGCACATTGGCTGAAAAAATTCGTGCTGGTGGTGCGGGTATTCCGGCATTTTTCACCGCAACAGGTTACGGCACGCCGATTGCTGACGGTAAAGAAACCCGTGAAATTAAAGGTCGTCACTACGTATTAGAAGAATCATTGACGGCAGACTTTGCCTTAGTTCGTGCATGGAAAGCCGACACCATGGGTAATTTGGTATTTCGAAAAACCGCCGCTAACTTCAATCCAATGATGGCCACCGCAGGTAAAATTACCGTGGTTGAGGCTGAAGAAATTGTTGAACCGGGTGAGTTAGATCCAGACCACATCCATACACCAGGTATTTATGTTGATCGCGTTATCAAAGCCAGCTTTGAGAAACGTATCGAACAACGTACCGTCAAAGCTGCGAAATAAGGGAGACAACACCATGGCACTGACCAGAGAACAACTCGCCCAGCGCGTAGCAAAAGAATTACAAGACGGTTTTTACGTTAATTTAGGTATTGGTATCCCTACTCTTGTGGCTAACTATATTCCACAAGGCATGCAAGTGATGCTGCAATCTGAAAACGGTCTACTCGGCATGGGCGAGTTTCCAACCGAAGAAACCATAGACGCCGATCTCATCAACGCCGGCAAACAAACAGTTACCGCAGTTGCTGGGGCGTCATTCTTTTCATCGGCAGAGAGCTTTGCAATGATACGTGGCGGCCACGTAGACCTAACCGTATTAGGCGCCTTCGAAGTTGATGTTAACGGCTCTATCGCCTCATGGATGATCCCAGGCAAGCTGATTAAAGGCATGGGCGGCGCAATGGATTTAGTCGCTGGTGCTGACAACATTATTGTCACCATGATGCATGCAGACAAATACGGCAATTCAAAGTTATTGTCAAAATGCGAACTGCCATTAACGGGCTATGGTTGCATTAAACGTGTAATGACAGATTTGGCCTTTATGGAAATTAAAGATGGCGCATTCCATTTACTTGAACGAGCCCCTGGCGTGTCTGTTGAAGAAATCGTCACAAAAACAGCTGGTAAGTTAGTGGTACCAGACCATGTGCCAGAAATGACTTTTTAATTAATCTTAAATGGTTAATATAACAAAGCCCGCCACTCTGGATATACTCAGTAATGCGGGCTTTTTGTATTTTTTAAAATGACAACTAACTAAAAATACCTAACGGTTCGTTGATGTGACCGTTAATTTGCAGAAAAACTACCAGGTTAAAGGCGCAAGCAATTGATCATCTGCTGGAATAATCAATACGTTACTGCGCATCCGCTCTAAAACTAACTCAGCAGTATTACCTATAATCCGTCCTAATAATCCTTCTCGTTGCCGAGCACCAATCACAAAATATTCACTCTTCAATCTGCAGGCTAGCTCAAACAAGCACAGCTCAGGCTCACCAGCAATAATGTGGATACATTCGGGATCCATATTAAATTGAGCAATCTGTTTTTGATGATCTTTATATGCCTTTTTAACAAGAGCATGGGTATCAATCAAATCCATATCTCGTAATATTTTGGGTACCCTAAGCACAAACGCTAAATGTAATTTGGTCCCTGTAGCTTCTGCAAGTTGCTTACCATATGCCACTACAACGCTATTGAGCTGTTGCTTAATAGGATCATGAGTAGCAAGATCGACAGCCATCAACGTTGCGTTGCCTTTAGTGAGTGGATTACTGGTTAATAATAATAACGGGATCCGAGTATGGCGTATCAACTGCCAGTCAGTGGATAAATAATGGTCTGCATGATGTACAGCCTTCACCATAAGGTCAAATCCATGACGAATAGAATGATGACAGGCATGTTCAAATAAATATTTGCTCCACACCATGTGTACCGGAATATCTTCACCTTTAAGATCCACGAGATGCTGCTTTAATTCAGCTTCTCGTTGATCCATTAACTGCTTTTGAGCAACGCTGACTAAACGAGGGTTATAACTTTCAGGACCACTAAAATAAGCATAAGAATAAGCAAAAACTTCCGCATTTTTGTTCAATTGCTTAGCTAACAGCAAACCGCTCGCTATCGCATCGGTATGTGCTTGTTCCATTTGCGCGATAATAAACACCTTATCCATTTCCTTCTCCTTAAGTCTGCCAATTTTTGATGTACAGCTACTGAAATAGTGATGTCCTGATTAGTTGTGCTATATAACAATCTTCATTGCTGGTGGCTTGAACTAAAAATCCCATCAGCTGAGCTTTATAGGTAAATGTCACCGTTAAAAACAGTCGTCCAAATAACCAACTCGCCTAGCTCAAATAGTAAATAATTGAAAGTTCCAACTAAATATTTTTCCGCTAAAACACAGTAAACCATGTCTTATTAGCTATCATTAGTTTAGTCAATAGAGTACGTTTGTGTTTAATAATTAATCAGAAAGTTGATCGTAATCAACTTTCTGAGATCAAATTGAATCAAGGGATATAGCGCAAACTAAGGCAGACAAAATGACAATAGATAGTTTTGTAATGTCATTATTCTTTATTCTAGTGGTAGGTAGAATACTCGGTGAACTGAGCGACCAACTTGGGTGTCCAAGCGTGGTGGGTGAAGTTATTGCAGGGATATTACTGGGGCCATCTATTCTCAATTGGGTAGAACCTAATAGCACATTAGCTATTATCGCAGAACTTGGGGTTATCCTATTACTTTTTGATATTGGGTGCGAAACCTCAATAAAACGGCTCGTCAATGCAGGAGGTCAAGCCGTTCGGGTCGCATTATTAGGGATTGCTTTACCCATATTAACAACAGGACTTGCCAGTCTTTATTGGTTGTCCCTAGCACCTTTTACAGCCTTATTTTTTGGTTGTGCCCTCACCGCCACCAGCATTGGTATATCAATGCGCGTGTTAACACTATACAAACAGACCCAAAGTTCAGCTGGACATATTATTCTTGGAGCCGCGGTAATTGATGATATTGTCGGAGTGATACTGCTTAGTTTGTTGTTTCATTTTGCTTCCTCAGGTGAATTGGCATTAAGCTCAACACTGATGTTGTTTATCACGATAACCAGTTTTATCGTTTTCAGCCCCCCACTTGTTAGAGCTATCATTTATTTTACCCGCTGGTTACGTCCCAAAACGAATATCCCGGGTTATGAAGTGTTTGTGGTAATGTCACTGATTAGCATGTTTGCATGGCTGGCACACTGGTTTGGCACACCAGCAATATTAGGTGGGTTTGCAGTTGGCATGGGTATATCGCGGCAGTTTACTTCGCCATTAAATAAATTTTTGAAAAATCCCTTTCCTTACACTTATAAACTAGAACTGTCCTCTCGCCCGCTGGTGCAAATATTCAGCCCGATATTTTTTGTTTATGTCGGAGTTAGCCTCGATCTCAGCCAGTTAGATTCAAGTTTTACAGGTTTAGTCATTCTAGGATGGTTAGCGTTTATTGCTGTATTAAGTAAGTTCGTGGCAGGTTTAATAGCAGGTCAGAACTGGCAAGAAAAATGTATCATTGGTGCCGCTATGGTACCTCGTGGAGAGGTTGGGCTAGTTTTCGCGGAAATGGGCCGTCAACTTGGGGTGATACCAGCTAAAGAGTTTGCAATATTAGTTATGATTATCGCCCTAACGACCCTAATAGGGCCGCTTATTTTGAAATATACGTTAAGTAAGCAGCATTAACCGCTTAAGTCATTTCGACTGAAATATCAGTACTGAGTAACATAATGATCAGTCTACTAAAAACTGCAGCGCTTTCTCTAAATTAGGATCGTCAGGATTAGATGTATTTGTCACCCACGCAATATGACCAGTGCGGTCAATAAATACTGTTGTCGGTGTGCCTCTTACGCCATACAACTTAGCAACCTCATCCCCTAAAACCAACGTTTTCATCTTTACACCTCGATCTAGCAAGCTTTGTCCGGGAGTTGCGCCGACATCTTCTTTAAAACTAATACCAATCATTTGTAAGTCTGTATGTTGATATTTAAGTCGCAGCTTTTCTAAGCCGGGTTGAAGTTTTTTACAATATGGACACCATGTAGCCCAAAAATGCAAAATGACTGGTTTTCCCGCGTAGTCATGTAGATTAAATGGCTGACCATCAGCATGAGTTAACTCAAAGTTAGGAGCAACGGATTCTTCCATCTTCGACGCCGCATCAGCTATGTGTAACGGCATGAAAGACAAAAAGAACAATGCCAATATACTTATTCCAAACCAAACTAATTTCATCACTAGCCCCTTTTTGATGGCGTATTCTTTTGATAGATAATTTTGAGAGATAACTCATAGACCGGACAAAAACGATTCTGTATTCGTTTGCAGAGCAAAAAAAATGGTTCATCAGTACTGAACTTTCTATAGGTGATTACGGTATTAATAAAGAGGCTAACAATACGCATATTTCAGAGTAAATAAATCGGTACATTAAACGTATAAAATTAAGTTTACGTTTACGTAAAAATAATACTGAGTTTTTACTCGAAATTGGGTATGGTTAGATAAACCAACTATCTGATTGGACCAGTAACTAACTACATTTTGTTGCCGAGACCCAACTAAAATACAACATAACCAAGGAATGATCTTATGCCAATTTACCAAGCTCCTCTTCGCGATTATCAATTCATTCTATCTGAACTGCTTAATGTCTATCAACAAACTGATTTACGTGGTTTTGATGAGTTAGATGCTGAGCTAACTGATGCGATTTTACAAGGTGTTGCCGATTTCAGCACTGACATCATGTTGCCACTCAATGCCAGTGGAGACTTAGAAGGTTGTAAACTGGTTGATGGTAAGGTCATTACCCCTACAGGGTTCAAGCAAGCTTATAAACAATACGTAGAAGATGGTTGGGCAACATTAACTTGCGATCCTGAATTTGGTGGCCAAGGTTTACCCGAAGTTATCGGTACATTTGCAACCGAAATGAAAACAGCCACTAATATGGCGTTTGCCATGTATCCAGGCTTAACCCATGGCGCTTATTCAGCGATTCACGTTCACGGCAGCGATGCGCTAAAGCAAAAATATTTAGCCAAACTGGTCAGTGGTGAATGGACCGGCACCATGAACTTAACAGAGTCTCATGCGGGTACAGATTTAGCCTTACTGCGCACTAAAGCGGTTCCTGCTGGTGATGAACTGTTTGCTATTAGCGGTGAGAAAATTTTCATTTCTTCGGGCGATCACGACTTAGCCGACAACATCATTCATTTAGTATTAGCGCGTTTACCAGATGCACCGGACGGTGTTAAAGGTATTTCATTATTTGCTGTACCTAAGTTTTTAGTGAATGCCGATGGTAGCTTAGGCGAAGCTAACAAGCTTAGCGCAACAGGTCTTGAGCATAAAATGGGCATTCATGGTAACTCAACATGTGTGATGCATTTTGACGGCGCAATAGGTGAGCTTGTTGGTGCAGCACATCAAGGTCTAAAAGCCATGTTTACCATGATGAACCAAGCACGTTTAGGTGTCGGTATTCAAGGTTTAGGCGTATCAGATATTGCTTATCAAAATGCTCTCGTTTATGCCAAAGAGCGTATTCAAGGCCGTGCATTAAGTGGTGTTAAGCAGCCAGAGCAAGCTGCAGACTCATTATTAGTCCATGGCGACGTGCGTCGTATGTTGTTATCACAAAAGTCGTTCAACGAAGGTACACGTGCGCTAATGGGTCAACAAGCACTGTGGCTTGACCAAGTAGAACGTCATACCGATCCAGAAAAAGCCAAACAAGCTAATGCACTTGCTGCGTTATTTACACCGATTGTTAAAGGCTTTGTCACCGACCAAGGCTTTAAAGCTTGTGTCGATGCCCAGCAAGTCTATGGCGGCCATGGTTATATTAACGAATGGGGTATGGAGCAGTTTGTGCGTGATATCCGTATTGCAATGATTTACGAAGGCACAAATGGGGTACAAGCACTCGATTTAGTCGGCCGTAAATTACTTGCCGACAAAGGTGCAGCATTAACTTTGTGGTCAGGTATGGTGAAGGAATTAATTCAGCAAAACGCGGCTAATGACGCAATGAAACCTTATCTTGCAGGCTTAATGGATGCCGCTGGCGATCTTGAAAAAGCCACCGGTTTTATTGTGCAGTCAGCCAGTAAGAATCCTGATCTTATTGGTGCAGCGTCAATGGCCTATATGCAGTTGTTTGGAATTACCGCTCTAGCATGGATGTGGACTCGCGTTGCTGCAACGTCATTAGCCGCATTAGAAGCGGGTACTGAAGAGACGGGCTTTTACCAAGCTAAACTTAAAACCGCACAATTCTTTATGAGCTATTGGGGCAGCCAAACCCGCAGCTTACGCAAACAAATTGAATCGAGTAGTGCAGATATTGTCGATTTCGCAGAAGCCGATTTTTAATAAATAGTGACACACAAAAAAGCCGCATCAATTAACTTGAAACGGCTTTTTTATTCAGTTAAGTTGGGTTTGACTTAATCCCACAAAAACTCACGAAAATGCTTTCGACAAACCGACTCGTAACTTTCATTACCGCCAATGGCAACCTGCTCGCCTTCACGCATCGGTTTACCGTCATGATCAAGACGCACGACCATGTTAGCTTTACGGCCACAATGACAAATCGTTTTAAGCTCAACCAACTTGTCAGCCCAGGCTAATAAATATTGGCTGCCTGGAAATAGTTCGCCTTGAAAATCATTGCGAAGACCATAGCACAATACTGGAATATCAAGATTATCAACAACATGAGTAATCTGTCTAACTTGTTCTTTACTTAAAAACTGACTTTCATCAATCAATACGCAATGAATTTTTTGCTCATCATTCGACGTCGAAATTAACTCAATTAAATTATCAGTGCTACCGAACACCTGCGCTTCGGTTTCGATGCCGATACGTGATGACACTTTGCCGACACCATAACGATTGTCTATCGATGCCGTCATCACTAAAGTGTGCATACCGCGCTCACGATAATTATAAGAAGACTGCAGTAATGATGTTGATTTACCGGCATTCATCGCCGAATAATAAAAGTACAGTTGCGCCAAAATGAAGCGTCCTAATGTTTAGCTAGTGAATGTCGTTCATATTACCTTTTCCAACATCGTAATAACAAATAAAAATGCCGTATTCATAACGAATACGGCATTTTTATTACAGCTTAAATTGGACATTTACCTACATACAGTAGGGCTTAGTTCAAGAAATTACTTCTTAGCCCAAAAGTGTAATATCACAATGCTGATGACAAACAACACGCTACAGCAAACTAACCCTGCGATTAATGAGCCAGTAAAACCTAATACGGTGTAACCGACTAAACTGATGAAAGCGGCAATTAAGGCATACGGCAGTTGAGTAACCACGTGATCAATATGATGACAACTGGCACCGGTTGACGACAATATAGTGGTGTCAGAAATGGGCGAACAATGATCGCCAAATACCGCACCAGACAATACTGCGGCCAACATTGGCAACATCATCGTGCTATCACTTCCCATAGCCATATCTGCTGCAATAGGCAACATAATCCCAAACGTGCCCCAACTTGTTCCTGTCGCAAATGCGGTAATACCCGCTAATAGGAATAACACTGCAGGTAACATCGCAAACGGAATATTGTCAGTGGCTAAACTTGCCATGTACTTACCGGTTTCAAGCTGTCCAATCACACTCGAAATTGTCCATGCAAAAAGTAATATGTAAATGGCTGGCAACATAGAGCGCGCACCAACCGACATCCCTTTGAGTAACATAGACAAATCAACTTTTTGCTGAATCGCTAGAATGAGTGTTGCAATAAGACCAATTACAGAGCCAAAAAATAGTGACGAGCTAACATCGGTATTCTCAAATGCCCCGAGTACATTAAACGGTAAGTCTTTTGCTGCTAACACATCGGCGCCACTTGACACCATAAAATACACTGTCGCAAACACCAATACCGCGATAGGTAAAAATAAGCCCATCACTTTACCGGTATCGGCTTCAGGTAAATCTGTAACAGCGCCAGGGGGTTGGCCTTTTGACTCATCAAACAAGTTACCCCGCAGTGCGTTTAATTCATGCTGGCGCATTGGGCCAACATCTAAGCTAAACGTTGCAACACACAGTAATAATAATAACGAAAAAATGGCATAAAAGTTCATTGGGATCATTTGAATAAAGACGCTCAAATGACCAGAATCTGTAAATCCATGAGCCGTTAAAATACCGCCAATTAAGGCGATAATATATGCACCCCAGCTAGATACGGGAGAAATAACACACACCGGCGCAGCGGTGGAATCAAGAATATAAGCTAATTTTGCACGCGAAATATGGTAGCGATCTGTGATTGGACGTGAAATCGAGCCGACGACTAAACTATTAAAGTAATCATCAATAAACACTACGCAGCCTAAAAACATGGTCATTAACTTGGCATCACGTTTATTGCGAATACGCAATTTAGCCCAATCAGCAAAAGCACGAGCAGAACCACTGACAGTGATCAATGCAGTGATCATACCCAGCACAATCAAAAAGCCTAAAATGTACACATTCCAACTGTTCAGTCCGGCGTCTTTCCAAACTAACTGGCTGGCTGTATTTAAAATATATTCGCCACTGCCAACCAATGAGAAATCGGTTAGTAATAAGGCGCCGAAAACAATGCCAACCCCTAAAGATAGCAATACTTTACGAGTTAAAATAGCCAGAGTAATAGCCACAAGTGGTGGCAAAACAGAAAGTGCCGAATCGGCATAACTTATTATCATAATTTAATTATTTCTTCGTTGGATACGAATGGAGAAAAACTAGAAATAAGGCTAAACATACACAGGAAGTGTATGCGTTAACTTAACTAGTAGCACTCCACAGTAATATCCATTTAATATGAATATCATTCTTTTTATCAAGTCGATAAAAACACTATGACAGTGCAGTCCCTTTCGAGAACTGCCCCAACAAATGCGGCTGATAACCCCATTTATTTCGGCATTGCACCCTTTTATGTCGAATTATTGGCATCACCCAATTCAACATGACTTTTATGCAACGCACCTCTACTTTTGTTGTTTGTAGTTAAAGCTCATTACACACAACGCGAACATACAATCATAAATTACATATTCTGCGCCAGTAAAAAGCACTAAACAGCACGACAAATAACAACAACATCAATTTAAACCACAATTGCATAGCATTAGTTTAACGTTTTTAAATCAAATGCACACTAGTGTAATGGGCACAAAAACAGCAACCGCATCAAACCCTGGATATTTGAACTGAATTTTTAAAAATCAACACCTAAACCAGTACTAAATCCAAGAGAAATCCAAGAGTAGCCCAATAAAAAAGGTTTCTACCTTATGAGTAGAAACCTTTTAATCGTACAACAGAACGTTTAATAGCGCGTCAAAGTCGGCTGAACAACACGAGCTTAATCAACGCCTCCGTTTAGCGACTTAACATCTGATTAAACGAGGTTGTTCAATGCCGGTACCGCTTCAAATAAGTCGGCAACCAAACCATAATCCGCCACTTGAAAAATAGGGGCTTCAGGGTCTTTGTTAATGGCCACAATTACTTTTGAGTCTTTCATGCCAGCAAGATGTTGAATCGCGCCAGAAATACCCACTGCAATGTACAAGTTAGGGGCGACAATCTTACCCGTTTGGCCAACTTGCAAGTCGTTAGGTACAAAGCCCGCGTCTACAGCTGCACGTGATGCACCTACTGCTGCGCCTAACTTATCGGCTAGTTGTTCTAAAATGGCAAAGTTTTCACCGCTGCCCATACCACGGCCGCCAGACACAATAATGCCAGCATTACCGAGTTCAGGACGGGCTGATTCAGTGAGTGACTGAGAAACAAACTCAGTTTTTGAATCAATTGCTTGGCTTAAGTTGATGACTTCAGCACTGCCTGTTGATGCTACAACATCAAACGCACTTGAGCGCACAGTCATGACTTTCTTAGCATCTAAGCTTTGCACTGTTGCAAGCGCATTACCCGCATAAATAGGGCGTACAAAAGTGTCACTGCTTACAACTTCAATCACTTCAGAAATCTGGGCAACGTCTAATAATGCTGCTACGCGAGGCAATGTATCTTTGCCTATACTGGTTGCTGCAGCCAGAATATGTTCATAGTCTCCGGCAATATCAACAACCAATTTTGATACATTTTCAGCTAGTTGAGCACCATATTGAGCAGCATCAGCCACTAACACTTTACTCACGCCCGCTAAACTTTGTGCTGCACTTACCGCGGCAGAACAATCAGCACCAGCAACCAGTACATGAATATCACCACCAATGGCTGCTGCAGCGCTAACTACTTTCGCCGTGTCAGTTTTCAGGCTGACATTATCGTGTTCTGCTAATACTAAAATGGTCATATTAGATCACCTTCGCTTCATTTTTTAACTTATCAACTAACTCTTCAACAGAAGACACCATGATGCCCGCTTTACGCTCAACAGGAGGTGTGACGCTAAGTACTGTTTGATGTGCTCTTAAGCTCACACCAAGATCAGCCACAGCCATAATCTCTAATGGTTTGCGTTTAGCTTTCATAATATTAGGTAATGAAGCATAACGAGGTTCGTTCAAACGTAAGTCTACCGTCACAATCGCAGGCAAAGGCATTTTCAGCGTTTGTAGTCCGCCATCGATTTCACGAGTGACCGTAATCATGTCACCATCAATTTTGACTTCTGATGCAAATGTCGCTTGTGGCATATCAGTTAATGCTGCGAGCATTTGACCCGTTTGGTTATTGTCGCCGTCAATTGACTGCTTACCAAAAATAACGAGTTGTGCTTGCTCTTTTTCTTGCACTGCCTTTAACAGCTTAGCAATCGAAAGAGGCACTAACTCTTCATCGGTCTCAATATGAATCGCTCGGTCGGCACCCAGTGCCATTGCGGTTCTTAATTGTTCTTGCACCGCTTTAGGGCCAACACTTACCACTACAACTTCAGTGGCAATGCCAGCTTCTTTGAGGCGAACAGCTTCTTCTACCGCTATTTCGCAAAATGGGTTTAACGCCATTTTAAGGTTGGTCGTATCAACATTTGTGTTATCAGCTTTTACCCTGACTTTCACATTGGCATCAACTACGCGTTTAACAGGCACCAATACTTTCATAGGTTTTCCTTCCTACACCTTCAATGTATATGGACAACACACTGGCGTTCGCCAATGCAAGATGGGTTAACTTTACGTCCTGTTAACGTTAACGTCAATCAAAGTCAAACGACTGTTTACATATTTTTTGTTATTGTGGTGGCAATCAAACTAAACAAGTAGTGGATCATTAATTACTTAATGGGAATGCTTAATTAAAATTAATTGCATAATTAGATGATTTTATTTGATTCAATGCCAAATAGTTTCTATTATTACAGCTATATTCAGTATTGATTAAGCTGTATTAGTAATAATCAGAGAATTAATCTGACTTATATTAATAATAACGACCCAAATAAACAATATGAAGTACTGAAACTTACACGGAACGTTGATACTTTTTATCTCTTATAACTTTTATTTTATAAATAAATCATTAGGAAACTATACAACATGAGTGACTTTTTAGACATATTAACCCACGGCCGTCGTTTTAAAGCTGCAGTAAAAGAATTGTCTCTTGATGATTTACGTGAAACAGCGGCCAAATTAGAAAAAATCATTACCGAACGTCAAGAAGAAGAAAAATTAGAACTTGAAGCTAATGCAGAGCGTAACGCTCGTATTGCTGAAATTCTTGCTCAAATTGAAAACAGTGGTTTATCAATTGAAGATTTAGGTGATGTGACCTCTTCTGTTAAAACAGCTAAACCTAAACGTGCACCGCGCCCACCAAAATATCAAATCACTGTTGATGGTGAATTAATTCAATGGACTGGCCAAGGTCGTATGCCTACCGTATTCAAACAACAAGTTGATAGCGGCAAAAATATGAGCGAATTCTTAATTCCTGGTATGGAATAATTATTCTGATTAAGGGTTAACCACACGGTTAGCATTTAAAATAAAAAAGAGCTTACTTCGGTAAGCTCTTTTTTTTATAGCATTTGAGCGCTTTATCATCGCCATGAGAAAAGGTAAACTAACCGTCATTGATCCATTCCCCATTAATAGAAGGCTACGGCTATGACTTTTCCTCTTAAATATGCATTTATTGCCTCAGGTATAGCACTATTATTGAGCGCTTGTGCGAGTGATTATACGTTCAAAAGTAATTTAGACAGTAAAGCGATCAATGATTATTTTAAAGTCGGTGATGTACAGTTATATGAAGGAAACGATCAACCTAAAGGAACATTTGAAACTTTAGGTTTAGTGGAAGGCGAAGCCTGCCAAGAAAGCAAACAAGATGCACCACCGCAAATGGCCGTAGCACGAAGCAATGCCAGAAGATCTGCTGCAGATATGGGCGCAAATGGTTTTGTAGTTAAAAGCTGTTTTATGATTACTGAAGCAGACAATAGTTGTTTTAGCCGTGCACTTTGTGTCGGTCAAGCCATTAAAACTCCTACAGAAAAATAACAACTCAATATATTATATTGGCTGCCCATAAATGATGAGTGCTCATATAACACTCATCAACATTTTTTATATTTGATTTATAACTCCCTTTGTTTGCTTAATTCAGGTATCGCATGACACAAAGCAACGATCGACACAGTCAAACAGATCTAATGAATCATAAATCTAGCGTTCCGTTTAGCAGCCAATTAAATGCTGTTGCAATATGCAGAACACCTTACAAACAAAAGTTTGGTATTCCTCGTCAGCCAGGTTTAGTCAATGCGGTAGGTTATATAGAGTTTGAACCCGCGTTTAATCATATTGATGCAGTAAGAGGAATAGAGCAATATTCACACTTATGGTTATTATTCTGTTTCCATGAAAATCTGGCTCAAGGTTGGAAAACCACCGTTCGCCCTCCTCGTTTAGGCGGCAATGAAAAACTGGGCGTTTTTGCTACACGCTCCACATTTCGTCCAAATGGTATTGGCCAATCAGTGGTAAAACTCCATGGAGTTATCCAACGTAAAGGAAAAGTGTGCTTAGTAATATCTGGAATGGATTTATTAGACGGCACGCCAATTGTCGATATTAAACCTTATATTCCTTTTTCTGATGCTATTTTAGACGCCAAAGGCGGCATAGCCCAAGAAGCCCCAATCCTCATCCCACTGACTTATACATCGTTAGCGACAGAGCAAATAGATCACTACAGCCAACAAGAGCAGTACCAAGATTTAGCCGCGCTTATTGAAGGGGTATTGTCACAAGATCCTCGTCCTGCATACAAAAAAGCCAAAAATGATCCCAAACTTTATCAAGTGGCTTTATACGACTTAGATATCTTTTGGCATATCACAGCTCAAGGTATTGAAGTGTTAGAACTCAAACCGACAAAAGTTGAACTGCTGAAGGATTAAATCAATGGCAGACATAGATTACCAAGCTCAACATAAAAAACGCTTATCATGGATGCCATGGCTGTATTTTTCACTTAAACCAAAACATTTAACATGGGCAAAACCTTGGCAAGATGACATTCAACAACGGCTATGTCAGCTTGAAACCATTCATATAGGTGAACAGTGTTTTATTGCCCCACAAGCTCAGCTTTTTGCCGAACCTGGTAGGGACATTATCATTGGCGATCAATGTATGATTGCCGCTGATGTGTTTATGCATGGCCCAATTACCCTAGGCAATGAAGTGGCCATTAACCATGGCTGCAGCTTAGATGGGGGCCGTAACGGTATCAAAATTGGCAGCCAAACACGTATTGCTAACAACGTCACGATTTATGCTTTTAACCATGGTATGTCACCCAGCGCACCCATTTATAAACAACCCGCGACATCAAAAGGTGTAGTGATAGGCCAAGATGTATGGATTGGCGCTCAGGCAGGCATTGTTGACGGTGTCACCATTGGGGATTGTGCGGTGATTGGCATGGGCTGCATTGTTACAAAAGATGTACCCGATTTTGCCATTGTTGCTGGAAATCCTGCCCGAGTTATTGGCGACCGACGCGATAAATAACCTCAGATACGTTGAATAGATAGGGTTATTCAATAAAGACAAATTAGTGGCAACTCATCGATATCAAACTTGCCATTGTTGTTGCTATCTAAGCACATTGACGCGACTATTGTGTTCTTATAACAAGTCAATACAACACTGGATAGAGGGATAGAAAGCTATTTAATATGCATTTATTATCCCGATGTGAAGTTTAATTACGGTCACTTGCGGTTAAAGTATAACAAAGGCTACTTTTGAGTCGAATTAGCAGGTGACATCATTGTTGCAGGTGCTAAAATGATGCTAATTCATAGCAACTATTTTGGACATTGGGAATGCGAGTTAGCAAGTACCTGCTTTCAACACAAAAAGAAACCCCTGCTAATGCAGAGGTGATTAGTCATCAGTTAATGTTACGTGCCGGTATGATCCGTCGTAATGCTTCAGGTCTCTACACTTGGCTTCCATCAGGTTTACGTGTTTTACGTAAAGTTGAAGCCATTGTTCGTGAAGAAATGAATAAAACAGGCGCTATCGAAATATTAATGCCGTTAGTTCAGCCTGCTGATTTATGGGTTGAAACGGGCCGTTGGGACAAGTTTGGTCCTGAATTATTACGTTTCCAAGACCGTAATAATCGTGACTTCGTATTGGGGCCAACCCATGAAGAAGTGATCACCGATTTAGTCCGTAAAGAATTAAGTTCTTACAAGCAACTGCCGTTAACACTTTACCAAGTACAAACTAAGTTCCGTGATGAAGTTCGTCCCCGCTTTGGTGTGATGCGCGCGCGTGAATTCTTGATGAAAGATGCCTATTCTTTCCATTTAGATCAAGAAACCATGGATAACACTTACCACGCTATGCATACCGCATACAGCAATATTCTGACTCGTATGGGATTATCATTCCGTCCTGTACTGGCTGATACTGGTTCTATCGGTGGTAGCATGTCGCATGAATTCCATGTACTGGCTAACAGTGGTGAAGACTTAATCGCTTATTCAACGGGTAGCGATTATGCCGCTAACATTGAAAAAGCCGAATCACCAATGCCAACCGACACTCTTGCCACGCCGACTGAAGCAATGACGATAGTGGATACGCCTAACGCCAAAACGATTGCTGAGTTAGTTGAGCAATTTGGTTTAGTCATCACTAAAACGGTTAAAACCTTAATCGTAAAAGGTGCTACTGACGAAGCGCCATTAGTTGCCTTAGTTATCCGTGGCGATCACGAACTTAACGAAATTAAAGCCGACAAACTTGAATTAGTCGCATCTCCATTTGAATTTGCTTCAGAAGCAGAAATTCGTGCAGCAGTGGGTGCAGGTCCTGGTTCTATAGGACCTGTTGGCTTAACGATGCCAATTATTGTTGATCATAGTGTGACTGTGATGAGCGATTTTGCCGCGGGTGCCAACACTGAAGCTAAGCATTATTTTGGTATTAACTGGGAGCGCGATTTGCCTCTAGCGACTGCTGCGGATATCCGTAATGTGGTCGAAGGTGAACCAACGCCTGATGGCTTAGGTACGTATGCCATGGCTCGTGGTATTGAAGTCGGCCATATCTTCCAGTTGGGAACAAGTTATTCTAAATCAATGAATGCCACCGTGTTAGACGAAAACGGTAAAGCCCAAGTGTTATTGATGGGTTGTTACGGCGTAGGTGTGAGTCGTATTGTGGCTGCTGCTATTGAGCAAAACAACGATGACCGTGGCATTACCTGGCCTGAAGCGATTGCACCGTTTACTGTAGGCATTTTGCCAATGAATATGCATAAGTCACATCGTGTAGCTGACATTGCCGAAAAACTTTACCAAGACCTGGCTGATGCTGGTGTTGAAGTATTGATGGATGATCGTAAAGAGCGTCCTGGGGTTATGTTTGCCGACATGGAACTCATTGGCTTACCGCATGTTGTGGTGATTGGCGATCGCAATATTGATGCGGGTGTATTTGAATATAAAAACCGTCGTACGGGTGAGAAACAAGATATTCCATTCGATGAGATTGTGGCGTTTTTAACAAATGCAGCTAAAGGCTAGTTATTAACAATATAACCTGTTAAAAACGCACTTTAGGGGTGCGTTTTTTTATCGCTGCAAAACACTTTTATGTAATATTTTTGATATAAATATCGATTTCAAGGCCTTGATTCAACTCTGAAATAATCTCAAGCCTACCGCCTAATTTTTGCGTCACTAGATTATACACAATAGACATGCCTAACCCTGTGCCACCAATATTGCGTGCGGTAGTAAAAAAAGGTTCAAATATTCTCCGCTTTACTTCAGGGCTCAAACCTTTGCCATTATCTTTGTAAAACATCTTTATTTCATCACCACAATAATTAGCGCCTAATATAATTCGCTTTTGTCCTACATAATCGGCAGGAAATGCATGCCGAAAGCAATTGGACACCAGATTAGTAAAGATTTGTGCAATAGCACCAGGATAAGATTCAACAACCAAGTCGGGTTCTAATTGAATATCAAGTTCGATACCTTGCTTACGGGTTAATGGCCTAAGAGGGGAAGATATTTGTTCCAAATATTCAGTTAAATTAACCAGCTCTTTTTCTAGAATAAGCTGGTCAGCGGCGGTGCGTTTAAAGTTATGAACTAACTCAGCGGCACGCGATAAATTGCGTTCAATTAAATGTAATCCGTCAGTAAGTGTATGGATAAACTCTTCAAAGTCTTGTTGTTCTAATTCACCCGCAGCGAACAAAGTTTTGAGTTTAGTTAACTCATCGATGCAGTGGCTTGTTGATGTCACTGAAATACCTAATGGAGTATTAACTTCATGTGCAACACCAGCAACAAGATTACCTAAGGCGGCAAGCTTTTCGCTCTCTATTAAACTGGTTTGCGTTACTTGTAGATTATTAATCGCATTTTTTAACTCTGCGGTTCGCTTTTCAACTTCTGCTTCTAAGGCTAAATTATTCAATTCAAGTTCATTTTGGTAAGCCTTGACCTTTTTAGCGTTAACAGCTCTACCATACAAATCAGCCAAAGAGCTCACAAATGATTGCTCATCACGGCTCCAATGCCGAACGCCTCCCTTATGCTCACAACAGATAATGCCGATCATTTTACCAGCATGCCTTATTGGGCTGTCTAACATGGCTGTGATTGCATTGGGACGTAAATAAATCTCTTTAAATTCACAGGTTGCTGGATCTGTCATAGCATCACTGGCAGCAATCGTTCTTTCTGTATCGAGAGCGCGAAAATACCCCGGAAACGCTAAGCGAGTTAGCGTGATATTATTTTGTTTAGTTTGATTATCAACTAATAAAAAACAACCGATTGATTGATTATCTTCTGTTAACAACCATATACCTGCCCTGTCGATATCGAGTCCGCGACACACTGAATCGACAATCAATTTTGAAGCCGAATCTAAGTTTCCAGTATCAATTAATTCAGACCGGCTGACAGCCAGTAATACTTGATCTAAATTCTGATTCATAATAGATAACTTAATGTGTGCTTTGCGCAGGTTCATCTGGCATTTGTTGCTGGATCTCTACAAACTTATCAAGCAAGGTTAAACTGGCATCACACATCAAAGGATCAAATTGCTTACCTGACTGCTCAATTAAATAATCTCTTACTTTTTCAGCGGACCAGGCGTCTTTATAACTGCGTTTTGACAACAGTGCATCAATTACATCCACGATAGCCATAATGCGACCTTCAATCGGTATTGCATCAGCAACTAACCCACGAGGATAACCATTACCGTCCCATCGTTCATGATGTGTATAGGCAATACGAGCGCCCATTTTGGCTATGATACGATTTGATGCCGCAAGTAAGGTGTAGCCCTTTTCTGCATGGGTTTTCATGATTTCCCACTCACTATCGGTCAACTTACCGGGTTTATGTAAAATACTTTCAGGGATACCAATTTTACCCACATCATGTAAAGGGGCTGCATAGCGCATGGTTTCAACAAAATCATCGCTCATACCAATATGGTTAGCCAGCATTTCACTCATCACTGCCACACGCCTAACATGAGCACCGGTTTCTTTACTGCGCTGTTCAATCGCATCACCAATAATTAGGATCAGTTCACGTTGCGTTTGTTGGACATTTTCTTTGCTTGAAAGGTTTTCAAAGGTCAAACTAACATTGGCAGCAAATAATTCAAGGATCCTGACCTGCAAAGGCGTTAATGCGGTGTCGTGTTGGAGGTATAAAATACTGGTAACATCGTGGCCAAACTTATAAAAGCCTACATAAATATTATCGTGAACTATCGACTTCTCTATACTAATGGCTTCAATAATATACTCTTTCACTTCACCCGGTAGTGATTCGACATTTTCTATTTCACGGTAACTCACCATATCCCCAGTCGCGGCTAATAGGTTCATATGAGTATCTTGGTAGAGATCTTCACGAAAACTGGTTAAATAAAGCGCTGAGCTATTCAAATTAAGTAATTGCAATGTTTGTTCAAGAACAGCACTGCCAAAATTATGCAGTGTATTGCTTAGTAGCACTGAAGAAGAAGCTTGGATGACTTTCTCCATCCCACGTTGACTTAGTTCAATTGTTTTAATATCTCGATACGAGCGCAAGGAAGCATAAACACACGATTTAAGTTTGGTAGCGGTTAATTCTGTTTTTGCTTTGTAGTCATTAATATCAAACTCTCTGATCACCCTTTCCTCAGGAGCGCTGCCCGGCTGACCAGTGCGAAGAATAATCCTTGTACTGTGATTATTTAACTCACCTCGAATACGTTCAACTAAATCCAGCCCCGCGTGATCGTTTTCCATCACAACATCGATAAATGCGAGCGCGATATCAGGCTCATCGCGTAGTAAAATGAATCCATCTTCAGCGCTAAAACTTGAATAAAAAGCGAGTTTCCTACCTTCCAACTCAAAATGACTTAATGCAAATTTAGTCACATCATGTATGCCTGGTTCATCATCAATGATGGCAATTTTCCAGGGAGAAAGTTGCTTTGCTTTATGTGCTGCATCGTTATCAACCGATACTTCTGATGTTGTCTTAAACAGAGCCACATGCCATCCTTAAATTGGTATAATCAATTGAGTATTCGTTAACAAAATCAACATCAACAATCTATGATGAACTATTTACATTAGTTTTATCATGAAGACTAAATAACCATACGAGTAAAAGTTTACTTTAGATCTTATTATCAATCTCGATATGGTGTTGCAAATGAGTGCTCGTAATCATGTTCAACTTTTCATCTCAAAGTATTAACCTCGATAATAGATATAGTGAAGATAAAGGATAGACAATAAATAGCATAGTCGACTTATTGGTAACTGGTGTAGAACACAAAAAGAATTCATACTAGAATCAAACAAACTTAACCGATTAAAGGACCGATATTGCCAGTATCAACAGCATTAGTACTTGGAGGTGGTGGAGCCAGGGCGGCTTATCAAATTGGCGTATTAAAAGCGTTAGTGCAGTTTTACCCACGCAACCATAATGTTCCATTTGATATTATTTGTGGTACATCTGCAGGTGCTATTAATGCAATATCGATAGCGACCCACGCATCTTGTTTCCATTTGGCCATAAAAAAACTGGACTGGGTGTGGCGTCATTTTGAAACCCATAAAGTCTATCGCACTTCGATCCCTCAAGTGTTGAGACATTTGGGACGAATGGCAATTAAAGGTCTACAAGATGACAAAGTCAATACTGATGCTGGCAGCCTACTGGATAATCAACCATTACGAGAGTTGCTGAATAACCTTATCGATTTTAAAAGAATTGATCGTAATATTGGTAATGATGCACTCAAAGCTATCAGCATCGACTCATCATGCTACAACAATTCACGTTCATATACTTTCTATCAAGGTAACGAACACATTGATGATTGGCAACGTGCTAGACGAGTTGGTATTCGCAGTTTATTAAATACTGAGCACTTACTTGCAAGCTCAGCAATTCCAATGGTATTCCCATCAATTAAACTTAATCAAGCCTATTATGGTGATGGGTCCGTCCATCAATTATCGCCACTATCAAGCCCTATCCACCTAGGTGCTAGTAAAATATTTGTGATTAATTTAGACAGTCCACACAAACACTTTCCCATCGAGTTTGAATATCACCCTAAAACAGCAACAATCGCCGGACATTTATTAGATACCATTTTCTCGGACACATTGAACAGCGACTTAGAGCGTCTGCAACGGGTCAACAGCACCTTATCAATGATATCCCCACAAGACCGTGAAACCTTGAACTTGCGTCATATTGATACTTTAGTGATAAAACCTAGTCAAGATTTAAGCCGAATTGCAGAACGGTTCTATGATGATATGCCTTTTGCAATCAGAACTTTATTGAAATTATTTGGTATTAACAGACAGTCTGACTCGAGTATTGTGTCGTATTTATTATTCGAAAAAAGCTATACCACCACTTTGATTGATTTAGGTTATCAAGATGCAATGGATAGAATTGATGAAATAAAACAATTTTTCGATATACAGACTAAAGTTTAACCGTTAATACTCAAAATCTATGATATACCTATATATTAACATTAAGAATTAACATCAAGAATTAACATCGGGATTAATTGATGATAAAAGCGCGAGTGCGCTTTGGTTATCTATATTAAAGTCATCCTCGTCATACTGGTTTAGCTTGAGTCAAATAGACATGTTTTACATAGTCACGTTTATAAAAGTGAATATTATTTTAAATTGTTGATCATTCACTTGAGACACATAAAACCAGAACTGCCGAGCGTCACATTCGTAACAATTTTGTATCTAAAAGGATTTTAGATGAAAAATTTATGGTTAGTGATTATATTAACAATCGTCGGCTGCGGCCAGCAAGACACCTCGACTATAGATACAACTTCAAGTAGTCAAAACACTTTGCAATGGCAAGGTGTGTATCATGGTGTATTCCCATGCCCGAGTTGCGATGGAATGGATACCACTCTTGAACTAATCCAACCGAACCAATATACCATCCACACTATTCGTCTAGGCACTGATCCCAATCCTTATCGTGGCAGCGGAACATTTAAGTGGGATAAAAGTGGTAACATTATCATTTTAGATCGTGGACATATTTATCAAGTCTATTCCGATCACTTATATTTGTTAGATGTAAAATTTAGGCGAATTACAGGCCCAGACGCAGAGCGATATAGAGTCGATAAAATCGAAGGACTAGGTCAGCAAATCAGAATAAACTAACAATGAAGTATGACTCTTATAATCAAAGTACTGAAAGCTTTTTAATAACTCTTCGGAGCACAATTAAATAGATATTCATTGCTCATTAGACTGCCGTTGACGACTTTGCACTTTTCTGTGGAAACTGTGTTCACAAAAACAATGGTCAGCTATTTACCATTGGAGTAATGCAGGTAAGTGTACTTGGTATGAGTTTGCTCAAGAGATCAAAACACAAGGAATAGCGTTAGGCTTATTACCTCAATCAATTTATTTGCAGCCTATAACATCAGAACAATATACATCTATCGTTAATAGGCCCACTTTCAGTGTGTTAGACACCCGCTTATCGCACTCAATCTCCATGCCCAAACCTTGGCAACAACAATTAGCTCAATGCCTTAATGAATTGGTGCTTAGTAAAGTTTAATTATTTAAAGTAAAAAATGAATTGTCATATCAGTGTCATTTTTACGTGCAATAATTTTTACCATCAAGGATGAAATATTTCGCTTTAGCTTGTCATTAACTTTAGGTAAAAAGAGGCTGTACCAACAGAGGTACAGTTATCTGGAATGTTGAAAATGTCACACTCATTTGAATTTGATGAAGATGATGCGCCATGGGGCGATAACATCAAGGGAAAACCAAAATCGAAAAAAGTAAAACAGCGTCGCCGAGATACTAAGCGCCGTTACTTTGACGATAATGCAGAAATGGAGTTCGCGCCTGCTAAGTGGAAATAATTTAACAGAATTTTCTCATCAAGTTTAAAAAGCAAGTTGCCTGCAACTTGCTTTTTTGTTGAAAAAAATGGCCTTGAGAAACTCAAGACCATTTAAGTAAAGCGTTGGCAATATTGAATCAGTGTATTTCGATGTCTCTGAAATTGACCTTTTACAGATAAAATATGGTGGCTAACCCCAAAAAAGTAAAAAAGCCTACAACGTCAGTCACTGTGGTCAGAATAACTGAACCAGATAAAGCAGCGTCTTGATTAAAGCGCTGTAAAATCATCGGCACCATCACACCAGCAATCGCAGCAACAGCCATATTAACTAAAATAGCACAGGCAATAACGACGCCCATTATCGTATCGTTAAACCACCATCCGGCAATAATACCGATGACAATCGACCACAGCATGCCATTTAGCGCACCGATACCGAGTTCGTTTTTCATCAACGACATCACGTTACCAGCAGAAATCTGACCCATTGCCATACCGCGGATCATTAACGTTAACGACTGGCTACCTGCAATGCCACCCATTGAAGCCACAATTGGCATCAATACCGCTAACGCGACCACTTGCGACAATACATTTTCGAATAATCCAATAGTAGCAGATGCTAAAAATGCCGTGAGTAAGTTTATCCCTAGCCACACGGCACGACGCTTTGCACCCACCACTATCGGGGCGAATAAATCGTCGTGTTCATCCATACCAGCAGTTGCCATTAATTGTGCTTCGTAATGTTCACGCACTAATGCTGTAGCAGTTCGCAGTGTCATTCGCCCAATTAATATACCATCTTCATCGACAACCGGTAATTCAAGTTCGCGACTATGCTCAATGGCTTCGGCTGCTTCGATTAAAGATGAATCCGCAGAGATAACTCGGCTGTCATCCCATTTTAACGCCTGCAATTGAGTATCAAGATCCGCAGTTCTGAAAACGTCATAACGACGCACTGTACCTAAATATTTATCGTTTTTATCTACTAAAAATAGATGGTCATTACAATCTAAGTCAATTCGGCGAAAAAAGCGTTGTCCTTGCGCGACGGTAGAGGTAAGACTTAATGCCAACATCTGGTGATCAGCATAACGACCGATTTCATTTTCAGAATATTGATCATACAGTTCGAAGTGCTTACGTTGACGTTCACCCATCTGTGCTAATGCACGATCGGTAATGTTGTCAGGTAATGAATCACTCCATTCAATAAGGTCTTCAGGACTTAATTGAGAAAAGAGTAAGTCTAGTTCCTCATCTGGAATTTTCTTAACAATGCCTAAACGAGGATCGGCGCGCATTAAGTTTAGAACGTCTACACGCTCTTCAACATCGACTTGCTGCCAACGTTCATAACGTTCATCAAGTGGTAACGATTCTAATAATAAAGCAATTGTGCCTGGTTCTGCTTCAGTCAAGATTTCACTGAACATTTCGGCCTGTTCATCGCCTTCTGCTTCAGTTAACAAATGAACCACTTGACTGACATCAGCCTGTGGTTGTGAACTGGTGTCGATTTCATCTTCAGAACTAAGTTCGTTCTTTAATTCACTCATCAGCCCGCCCTTAATTCTTGATAGTAAAATATGCGCAACTATATTGAAATTGGTATTGATAAGCAAACAGATATATTAAGTTGCCAACAACTTAATTGCCAGCTAAGCATTTTCACATTATAGTTTATCTTTCATATAAAGGAGCATCACATGACCGCAGCTATTTACCCTATTTCCGTAAAAGACATTCAAGGCAATGATGTTGTTATGGAGAATTTTAAAGATCACGTTTTGCTTATTGTTAATACAGCAAGTAAATGTGGCTTCACCCCACAATACAAAGCACTTGAAGCACTATATCAACAGTATAAAGATCGCGGTTTAGTTATTTTAGGCTTTCCTTGCAATCAATTCGGCAAGCAAGAACAAGGCAATGAAGATGAGATCAGCCAATTTTGCGAACTAAACTTTGGCGTGACATTCCCATTATTCAGTAAAATTGAAGTCAATGGCAGTAACAGCCATCCGTTATATCAACATCTTAAAAAGTCTGCCAAAGGCCTTTTAGGTAGTGAGTCAATAAAATGGAACTTCACTAAGTTTTTAGTCGATAAACAAGGAAACGTGATTGAACGATATGCACCAACAACAAAACCAGAAGACCTTAACGCTGTCATTGAAAAACTGCTTAGATAGCCATAGCCTCTATCGTGTAATCGAAGGCTGATAATCAATGAGAATGGCTTTGGGTGATTGATGTCATGATAATCACCCTGCTTTTGCTCACGGCTTAGTCAGTTCCTGGTAAGTGAACATCTAAAGTCTGCCACATTTTCATTTAACGATATTTTCGAATAGAAGTACTCAAACAATGGAAAACCGTTAGAAAAAGTAAACTCTTAAGCCACTGAAAAATAATCAGTATAAAATTAATCTCACTATTTTGATAAAAGAATTCATTTATATTGAACTTTTAAACCATTAGGCACTCCAACTTAGTAACAGTGATATTCACTTTTGTTCATCATCTCCCTGGGACTTCTAGCGCGGTCCCCTTGATCGCTAAGTCGATCGATAGGCAGTCATTTGATTGCCTTTTTTTATGTCTGTTGATTGTACAACGCAACTAGAATGCGTTGCATGGTCTAGCTTAGGTCTACCCTAGTGATGTGTTTTCTATATAGGGAAGCTCATCAACATAAGATCATAACCAGCTAACTTCACCGCATTGGCTTGCTCTCAACACACAGCAATGTGTCAATGCGCCCTATTATCGTAAATAGGCAAGTAGCATAAATAGGCAAAGCAATATTAGCCAAGTTTGATATTACCAACATGAAATAAAACCATTCTCATCGATTTATCCCAGCTATTATTAAGAGATGGGGGCTAACTAGCACTGCGCATGTTTATCACTACACCTAAATAGGTGATGTCGTTTAACTCACAGTAATTAAGCTAATGAGTTTCGCTAAGTCGATTTCGATATTGGGTAACCTGGTCTGGGAGCTTGAAAATAATTTTGTAAAACCCGTTTTTAGGCTCTCGAGACAGCAGATGTTATGCCACGATAAACGTCATTTACATAGAACCACGTGCAACTACCAATGATGAGTAAAACCCACTGATTATCTATTTTTAAATTTTTTCATTATTTAATGAACTATTCTAAAGAGCACTAGTCAGACTATATGTAACAAGTAAGAACATGTACTCGCTAAGCGTCTTCCTCCAACGTTTTAGTGTGTATCCAAAGGTTTGATTACTGACTTTTGTATTTGCTTGTCGCGACAGTTTTATGTTCATCATCATCCCTATTTGGGGAGTATTAACACGCTAGCGCACTGTTAATCACGACCCACAAAGAACGACTTAGGCAACCAAATTGGTTGCCCTTTTTTTAGGTTCATTTTGTGTTTTACACAAATAAAACCAAAAATAGCATCATCATCGATATTTACCGCGACCATATACAGAACCGATAGCTTACTTGAGTACACCTCAGAGCTATAATACCAATCTCATTAAATATCTGATCAGTTCAGAGTCTCTCAGGTTTTTTAATTCAAGGCGCATTGATGTAGAAATGGCTGTTCCCTTTTAAATCGATGCAACACAGAAGTGGAATACCTGAGAGACTCCTTTCTGGCGGGTTTCAAAGTACTTTATGCTTCGTTAGATGTTTTCAAAATAGAATCACTATTCGCTTCAATCATCTGCCTTGCCTACAGCACTTTGAACTCCCGCTGAAAGATCACATATTTAATAGGATTGGTATAACTAGCATAGTGATAAATAAGCACTTAATTATAAAGACTTTGATAAACTATAATATCGAGTTTCGGTTCATTTAAATGCCATTTTTAGCTCTTAAAAACCTAATAAATCCTTCGAAAAACCAGCTAAGAAAACAAAAAACCTTGCTCTCACAAAATAAATGTAAAAAAATTATTTTTATTGTGAACTTTCCTAATTACGCTTGGTCTTATTTATTGTACGAAGAAAATGTAGTTTGAAGTAAGTGCAGCATAATGAGTTAACCTCCTCTCCCGGAGTTAATTGATGACACTGCTTAGTGATTTATCCTACTTACCTTAAGCTTCAGTTAGGATTGAGTTACTGCTACACCGTTTTAATGTTTATTGTTCATCATCATCCCTATTTGGGGAGTATTAACACGCTAGCGCACCGTTAATCACGACCCACAAAGAACGACTTAGGCAACCAAATTGGTTGCCCTTTTTTTAGGTTCATTTTGTGCTACACATAAATAAAACCCAAAAGCCTCACCATCGATATTTGCCACGGTCATATGCGTAACCCATCACTTACCTGAATTTACCTCGGAATCAGAATAAACAACTGATTAAAAAGCATTTATAAAAACAAAAAATCAAGTTTAGGTTAACTCTAATGCTATTTTTAATTAAAAAAACGAAACCTTTTCCAGGGAAAATCGACCATATAGATCAAAAAAAATTACTCTCACAAAATAAATTAAAAAAATTCATTTTCTTTGTGAACTTTCCTGATATCACCCGGTCTTATTTATTGTACGAACAAATATGTAATGATTAAAATGTAGTTTGAAGTAAGTGCAGTATGATGAGTTAGCCTTCTCCCCCGGAGTTAATTGATGACACTGCTTAGTGATTTATCCTGCTTACCTCAAACTTCAGTTAAGATTGAGTTACTGCTACACCGTTTAATGTTTATTGTTCATCATCATCCCTATTTGGGGAGTATTAACACGCTAGCGCACCGTTAATCGCCCCCCACAAAGAACGACTTAGGCAACCAAATTGGTTGCCCTTTTTTTAGGTTCATTTTGTGCTTTACATAAATAAAACCCAAATGCCTCACCATCGATATTTGCCACAGTCATATGCGTAACCCATTACTTACTTGAGTTCACCTCAGAATAAAAAAACTTAAGTGCCTAATTACGATAGCTTAATAATCTATATTATCGAATTCAGGTTAACTCTAACGCTATTTTTAATTAAAAAAACGTATCCTTTTCCCAAAAATATCGACCAAAGGGTTCAAAAAAGTGACTTTCACAAAAATAAATTAAAAAATTTCATTTTCTTTGTGAACTTTCCTGATATGACCCGGTCTTATTTATAGTACGAACAAGTATGTAATGATTAAAATGTAGTTTGAAGTAAGTGCAGTATGATGAGTTAGCCTTCTCCCCCGGAGTTAATTGATGACACTGCTTAGTGATTTATCCTACTTACCTCAAACTTCAGTTAAGATTGAGTTACTGCTACACCGTTTTAATGTTCATCATCATCCCCATTGGGAAGTTTTAACACGCTAGCGCACCGTTAATGACAACCCGGAAAGAGTTATTTTGGCAGCCAATATGGCTGCCATTTTTTTTGTCTTTTTTTGATGTAAAAGGTCATAACATTTTCTTGTTAAAAATTGAGTAAATTATCTAACTGAATTTGCAATGAAGGATGATAACCAGCACGAGCTTTTTTATAGATTTCAGCTAATTCTTGTTGATAACCAGCAATTTGTAATTCAACAAACAAAGGTCTAACAAATTTACCTCTGCCGATGCGGCATAAATAATCACTTAATGCTGGTAATACAGGATCATAGTGATTACGGATGGCAACGCGATACCAATCACACGCTATTTCGGCATTGGGACTGTTTGTTAATGTAAAAGTATCATCTAAATCTAATAACGTGGCTTGGCTTACCATTAACGGTAATTGAGTCAGAAAATACTGCCAGTGATGAACTCGCCACTCACTCACCAACAACTCACTTGCTGAAGCGCCTTTGACAATAGCTTCCACAGCCAAGTCAACTTTATCCAAGCTGCTTGATGTAGGGCCTTTAAACCATATTGGTAATCCTTGCCCGTATACCCACTCATTGAGTTCTGGCAGGGTTAATTTATCGTGATGTTCCACCAGCAATGTCTGTTTTACATAATCAATGAATGTTTCGGTAGTAATCGCGCGAAACGAAAAATGCTCAACATACTGGGATAGAAAGCTATCGAATGCAGGCCGGCCTAATCGGCTTTCAAGTTCATGAACAAACATCGATGCTTTATCGTAGGTAAACCGATTAAATGCCAGATTAGGATCTTGGTCTTGGACATTGGCGGGTAGAGTTTGGTTGACTAAGGGAGTCGATTCCATTTCCTCTTGCAAACGTCCGTACTCGATAACCCATTCGAGTTCTGCCTGCTCTTTACCATAAATAGCTTCAACAATACGATTGGTAAAGTAAGTGGTAAATCCTTCGTTAAGCCATAAATCTCGCCAAGTCGCATTGCTGACTAAATTACCTGTCCATGAATGGGCTAATTCATGAGCAACCGTGGACACAAGACTTTTATCCCCAGCAATTAGCGTGGGAGTCATAAATGCCAGCATAGGATTTTCCATACCACCAAAAGGGAAACTCGGTGGCAAAACAATCATGTCATAACGCCCCCAAGCATAAGGCCCGAGTATGGACTCTGCCATTAAGATCATTGATTCAGTATTTTCAAATTCTTTAACTGCAGCAGCAAGCATACCGGGTTCAGTATAAATACCACTTCGAGGTCCAGTGGCTTGAAAGCTTAACTCTCCAACAGCAATGGCTAATAAATGTGTTGGAATGGGTTTGCTCATGCAAAAGGTAAACACACCATTATCTGGCAATTCAGGGTTATTTTCAGCACTCATTACCACGCGTAAACCTTGCGGAGCGGTAACTGTCGCATTAAAAGTTATGCGTGCTTTTGGGGTATCTTGTAAAGGTATCCAGCTACGAGCATTAATGGGTTGCGATTGGCTGAACAGGTAAGGCAATTGTTTGCCTAAGGTTTGTTCCGGAGTAAGCCATTGAAGCCCCTGGGCAGTTGTTGATGTACGATAATGGATGACCACCTCAGTTAATCGTTCACCCACATCAATAACCAGCTTTTGACCCAATATGGCATTCACATCACTCACATAATATGACAACACATTAGCGTCGCTGTCGGTGATACCTTCTATGATCAAGTCTCGGCAATCTAGCACTAATGAAAGTGCAGCCATTTTTCGGGTAAACTGCAACCGGGCAACGCCATTGAGTTGCTGCAAGTCAAAATTAACCACAATATTAAGTTCAAGATGATGCACGCATAAAGCATCAGTATTGGCACTTGAATGGTAATCGTGTTGTTCGTTCCATTTTGCAGTCACAAAATATCCTTACAAAGGCAATAAAACATGAAATCTAGCAAAGATAATAGCATTAGCATCACCAAAAATATGCTGTAAAAAGCCGCATTAATACCGAGTCACTCAGAGTAACAACGCTTGTTAATTCAAGGCATATAGATTTATTAAGCAGCAAAGTTAGCTCTGCACTTCCAACTTTCGTTTTATGCTGCTTTGAACTTAATGGAGACTATCGATCAATACCTTCACATTTAATGTCTACCGCTACATTGATATCTGGATTTTCTACTCAAATTTATTTTAAATAAAAATAAGTACTTTTTTGCATTCAAGGGAACTAACTGAAAAATGACTAGTCTGAATATATGAACCGAATTTGCATTACTTTATTAACAGCTAGTAGCGTTTTTTTGTTCATCATCATTCTCCTATTTGATAGTAGTAACAATCTATCGACAGTATTGCCCTTAGCAATAGCAGCAACCTCTTAGTTAGGTTGCTTTTTTTATCTTTTTTTCAACGAAAAAAAACAAAAAAGGCCTCAAAGAGGCCTTTTTAAGTTTACGGAAAGTTCGCTAATTAAAGCTTGATACCTACTTTCTCTAAATCTTTAGTAATTACAGATGTTGGTAATGGAACATAACCATCTTTCTCAACAATTTGTTGACCTTGCTTAGACAATACGAAGCGTAAGAATTCACGATCCATTGGCGTTAGGTCTTTGTTAGGATGCTTGTTCACATAAACATATAAGTAACGTGAAAGTGGGTAAGTACCGTCGGCAGCATTCGCAGCTGTGGCTTCGATAAACTTATCACCCTTCTTAGAGATAGCGACCGCTTTTACACCAGCAGTTTTATAACCAATACCTGAATAACCAATGGCATTCAATGACTGTGATACAGACTGAACAACTGAAGCAGAACCTGGTTGCTCATTTACGTTTGGACGGAAATCGCCTTTACATAACGCTTTTTCTTTAAAGTAACCATATGTACCAGACACTGAGTTACGACCGTAAAGCTGAACATCTTTTGCAGCCCAGTTACCATCTAAACCGGCATCACCCCAACGGTTAATTTCTTTACCGCCACACTTATGTGTAGAAGAAAAAATCGCATCAATTTGTTCAATGCTTAAGCCTGTTATAGGGTTATCTTTGTGTACGAATACAGCTAACGCATCGATTGCAACACGAACTGCCGTTGGCTGGTAGCCATAATGCTTTTCAAACGCTTCAACTTCATTAGGCTTCATCTTGCGGCTCATTGGGCCGAACTGAGAAGTTCCTTCAGTTAACGCTGGTGGCGCAGTAGAAGAACCTGCCGCTTGAATTTGGATATTAACGTTAGGGTAAATATGTTTGAACTCTTCAGCCCATAACGTCATCATATTTGCTAATGTATCAGAACCAACAGAAGACAAGTTACCAGAAACACCACTTGTTTTTTCGTATATTGGTAAAGTAGGGTCAATAGCAGCCATTGATGCTGCTGAGAATACGCCAGCGGCTGTAAGAGTAATCGCGCCGACAAGTTTGTTCAGTTTCATTTTAATGCTCCAGAATTAAGCGTACTAAGTTTTTAAAACGTAGTCAGTATCGACCTCATTGATGACAAGTCTATGACATTGACATGACAGTTGTGTGACACCAGCAGTAAAACTGTCTTATTTGACAAAACAAAAACAAAGCCAATGAATATCAACAACTTAATGGATATAGGTAATAAGAAATTATTTAGTACAATAGATAAACACCCACTAAACACATTACAAACAAGATAATTACGGCTTAAAATTATAGCAATAACGCTACATTATGACATTCATCATACCGGTTTAATTGATGCAATTTATGCAATACCAGCGATTGATTCAACGCCATCTCTCTAAGACTAATTACATTAGTGCTCCTCAGCGGTTTTGAACTGATTAGCTCATTATCATTAGCAATTTGAACTGAGGAGCAGCAATAAAAAAACAGCACGTATGCTGTTTTTTAAGGATTGAAAATCTAGATGCTAGCTATTGTCGAACTAACAAGTGCGCTGGAATAACAAAGCTGAAGATACTGCCTTTGCCATACTCACTTATCACCTTAAGCTCACTGTGATGATGGTTTAAAGCATGTTTTACAATCGCTAGCCCCAAACCACTGCCGCCAGTTTTACTTGAACGGGCATTATCTACTCGATAAAAGCGTTCAGTTAAGCGGTTAATATGTTGTGGAGCGATACCCACTCCAGTATCGGTCACCGAAAACAACGCTCCGGTTGCAACACTTTTCCAATTAACCGAAATCGTTCCACCAGGAGTGGTGTAACGTATTGCATTTGAAATCAAGTTGGAACAAGCACTGCGTAATTGCAATTCATTACCATGGGTATTCAAACCGGGTTCGCAATTAAACACTAATGTATAGTCGGTGCCAGCAAGAGCTTTGGCTTCTTCTTTAAGAATTTCCATCATCAATGACATATTGACCGTTTGCGATAAATCAATATCAACCGCGTCTTCAATGCGCGACAGTGCCAATAACTGTTCAACCATCGACTGCATCCGAGTCGTCTGTTGCTGCATCAATGATAGTGGTTTGTGATTAGGAGAGTCTGCATCTTCCATGGTTTGCATAATTTCTAAATACCCCTGTAATACTGTCAATGGGGTCTTAAGTTCATGGGAAACGTTTGCCACAAAATCTTTGCGCATACCCTCTAACTGATGAATTCGGGTGACATCTCGAGCGATTAACAGCAATTGTCGATCACCATAGCTCATTACTCGAATTTCAAGTAAACGCTTATCGGACACGGGAGAAGGGATTTCTAATGGTTCTTTGTATTGTGCTTTCTTTATATAAGTCGAAAAATCAGGATGGCGAATAAGGTTATCAATTCTCTGACCATTATCCTGAGGCCAAACAAAGCCTAAGATTAACTGAGCGAGCTTGTTACACCATAAAATATTATGTTCGGCATCAAGCACTACAGCCGCATCAGGCAAGGCCTCAGCGCCTTGACGAAAACGGGCTAACAACGTAGCTAACTGACCCACTCTTCGTCGATTCTTGCCCTGCAGGCGATATATTCCATTGAACACGCCCTCCCAACTTCCCCGCCCTTGTGGAGGCGTAAGCTTTTTATCTTTCCATAACCAGAAGTTTAAACGAGTAATTTGACGATAATGCCACACAAGTAATGCAATCGAGCCTAATAGCATAACGATAACAACTTGATTGAATAAAGCGCCGATAAGCATGAATAAAACAAGCAATATAGCTAACCGGAAAAATAAACGATATCCAGAGTACGAGATAAACATAGGCTACCTAAATACGAAAGTAACGCCGCCAACACATTCAGTGCCGTTACTGATTATTAGGGCTAACGAGGAACCACAAGATAGCCTAAATCGACTATTATGGCTAGACAGCGAAAAAAACAGTTTTTAAAAAGCTCTGCCTAGCATGGCAGAACTTTTCGAGCCGCCAATACGAATTACATTCTGGTTGAAAATCGATAACCAGCACCACGAACAGTTTGGATCAATTTATCATGTCCACCCTCTTCTACGGCTTTTCGTAAACGTCTGATGTGCACATCGACAGTTCGATCTTCAACATACACATTGGTGCCCCAAACGTTATCGAGTAACTGCTCTCGACTGTAGACTCGCTCAGGATGGGTCATAAAGAAATGCAATAAGCGAAACTCTGTCGGTCCCATATCGAGCACGGCGTCACCAACGGTCACTCTGTGACTCACAGGGTCGAGTTGTAATCCTTGCACATCAATAGTTTCTTCTAGGCGCGTTGGTGCGCTTCTGCGCAAAACGGCTTTAATTCGTGCGACGAGCTCTTTAGGTGAAAAAGGTTTAGTTATATAGTCATCAGCGCCCACTTCAAGGCCTTTGACTTTATCTTCCTCTTCTCCACGAGCTGTCAGCATAATAATCGGGATCTGACGCGTAAATTCATCTTGCTTTAACCGTTTAGCTAATTGGATGCCACTACCACCAGGGAACATCCAATCCAATAAAATTAAGTCAGGGTATGGCTCTTTAAGCAACTCAATTGCTGAATCAAAATCTTCAGCTGCAGCTGTCGTAAAACCATGTTGATCCATCACAAATGTCAGCATCTCACGGATTGCTGATTCATCTTCTACTATTAATATCCTAGCTGTCATATTGGGTTTCTACGTTAATTTGCCACGAGACTATTATTGGACACTTTTGTTACAGATTTATGATCTAACAGCTGATTCTGGCATTAAATACGCCTTTCTGTCATAAAAAATTCATTGCTGTTAATGCCATGTAACAAAAAAAGGGCCTAAGCCCTTTTTAATTGATTGAAGATTTAACCATCACATGATGACTGGTTTAGAACTTATGTTCGATACCAATACCAACATAGCTATCATCTTGGTCATTTGAATCAAACGAGTTGGCTGTGTAGAAAGCAAATAGTTTAGTTGGTTTACCTAGCTTGTAGTCAGCACCTACAGACCATGAATCGCCTTTGTTTTCCATGTCGACATACTGAGCTTTTAGTGTCACATCATTGATGTCATAAGCTGTACTTAATAAGAAACCGTTATCTGTTACACCGCTATCTATTGCTTCTTGTTGCTGGTACATACCACCAATAACTAAGCCAGCAACTTTACCTTGAACCGTTGCACGTGCAGTGTCATAACCTTTTACTTTTGAATCATAAGCAATCGCTGCATATATTGGTGTACTTTTAAGACCTGCATCACCGTACATTACAGCCATGCTCACACCATCTTCACCAGTTGTATTGTCACCAACAACTTGGTCTGAATCGCCAGATGCAACATACGTTACACCCGCTTGAAAATCACCAAACATAGGTGTGTAGTATGTCGCAGTTTGCGCCATACGATTTTCACCTTTGAACATATTTTTTACGTCACCAGATAAATCGTTAAACTGGTCAACTTTACCTTGAGATACTTTAAGGATAGTGTCGTTACGACCTACAGAAACGGCACCAAAGTTACCTTTTAAACCAACAAATTGGTTACGAGCTAAAAAGTTTTCTTTGTCATCATCACCGGTATTAACTTCGTATTCGATGGTGTAGAAAGCTTCTAATGATTTGCTTAACTCGAACTCACCGGTTACACCAAAACGTGATGCATTACTTTGAATAGTTGTTTCAGTTTCATCATTAACATCATTAGACTGTGCTGTAACATTTAATTTTCCATAAACTTGTAGAGGATCTGCCGCATAAGCACTTGATACTAAAGAGGCTGCCATTGCAGAGGCTAATAGAGTTTTACAAAAAACATTCATCATTTCATCCTTTCGACGCATATTTCGTCATGGTTATTCTGGGTTAGTGGTATCGGAACGAGCAGAATTTTGCCTTGCGAATGTTTCAGAAATATTGCAATGCTTGATTAAAAATGAATATTTGCCATACCGAACCAGATTATTGCGCAGTAGATCTAGCTACAGCGGTGGTTTCAAGGAAGTTTTGGGGAATGTGACAATTTGATGAATTCTAACCCTAGTGACGACAGCGGTCGTATTATTAGTGTTTTTTTGTAGGTTTACCGCTTTGCATCTATCCCGTAAACTGCAGTAACTTATTTTTCCTGTTAATTAATGAGAGCCTTCTATGTGGTTTAAAAATCTCACCCTGTACCGTTTCAACAAACCTTTTACGACAGATACCGAAACGTTAGAAAATGCCTTAGCTGATTTCACTTTCTCTCCTTGTTCAAGCCAAGACATAAGCAAGTTTGGTTTTTCTAATGCCCTAGGCAAAAAAGGCCAGGCATTAGTCCATAGTGCCGAAAATCGCTATCTAATTTGCGTCACGAAAGAAGAAAAAATTCTCCCAGGCCAAGTCATCAAAGAAGCCTTAGATGAAAAAGTGGCAGAGATTGAAGAGTTAGAAAATCGTAAAGTCACTAAAAAAGAAAAAGACACCATTAAAGACGAAATCACCACAACATTATTGCCTCGTGCATTTTCTCGACGTAGCCAAACTCATGCACTCATCATGCCTGAGCTAGAAATGATTTTAGTTGATAGTTCTAGTGCGACTAAAGCGGAAGAGTTGTTGGCACTGCTTCGTAAAGCGATAGGTAGCTTACCGGTTATCCCGCTAAGTTATGCCACACCAATCGAATCAACGTTAACGCAATGGTTGCAAGCGGGTGAAGCACCGGCGCCATTTGAAATGCAAGATGAAGCCGAGCTTAAGTCAGACTCTGATGAAGGCGGTATCGTTCGCTTTAAACAACAAGTGCTTCAAGAAGATGAAGTGCTTGCCCATATTGCGACAGGTAAGCAAGTGCACAAATTGGCATTGCATTTTGGTCAGTCGATTGCTTTTTTAATGCAGTCTGATGCCAGTATTAAACGACTTAAGTTTTCTGAAGAGTTTAGAGCAGGTAGTGATGACGTTGGTACCGAAGATCCATTAGCACGTTTAGACGCTGACTTTGCCTTGATGGGCAGTGAATTAGTGGCTTTCGTCAACGCGGTAAATCAAGCATTTGGTCCTTTAGAGCAAAGCGTTTAATACCATAAGGGTATCCCATGAAACTTTACGGTAGCTTTACGTCTCCCTTTGTTCGGCATTGCCGAATAGCCTTATTGGAATCAACATTAGATTATCAATTTATTGAAACAGATCAGGCTAGCAGCGCAACGCTATCCCCTACAAAACGGGTTCCTTTTTTACACGATGGAGAGTTATCGTTAACGGATTCAAGCGCTATATTGCGCTACATCCGTCATAAGTCATCAAAAACGTACCTTGATACCGTGGTAGAACTTGATCAGTTTTGCATGATCAACACTGCTCTAGACAGTTCAATTAACTTGTTTTTCTTGTCTCGTGATGGCGTTGATATTGAACGTTTTGATTACACAATCAGACAAGCACAACGCATTAACGCAACACTAGCTGAATTTGAAAAATTCGAACTACCGCTATACGGACCGTTTAATGATGTGCAATTGCGTTTAGGTTGTTATTTAAGTTGGGCGGTTTTCCGCCAACGGATTGATATCGAAGATTATCCAAAACTGAAAATATTTTTAGCCACAATAGAAAAAGAGCCATTTTTTATCGAAACAGCTCCTCCGGCGTAACCATCATACAAAAATGCCCTGTTCTCAGGGCATTTTATTTATCATAACGGCTCGCATCTCAATACTGAATGACATATTCAACCAAGCCACTTCAACATGCTCGTTTCAAAGCCCCGTAGGATAACTGAACAAGGCAGTGATTGAAGAGAATTAATATCACTATTCTTAGAGCGCTGGGCTGCTAGGACGCTACGCGGCTAGATTCTATAAAAGCAGACAGCACAGCGAAGCTGTCACAACCGCTTGAGGTAGCAAGCGGTGACGAGCGAAAGGGCGATAACAAGCCGCGAGACCGCTTTATCCGTGAGCGCAGCGTTCGCTTGTTATCGTTTCTGAAGCGTTACTTCTCCACATGCTGGATCCTGCATTTCAAGGTCGTTTGGGGATATGCAAATCAACATTTTAGTCAGTAGTATTAATCCACTCACCCTTGTCATCAAACGGCCATTCAACCCCCAACCATGCTTTATAAAACGCTTTCTGCGCATCAGTTACCTTATCTACGGATGCAATTGATAAGTCACCTTTAGGTTGTTCAGTCAGGAGTAAACTCACTTCTTTTAAACGCTCATCCCTGAATATGCTTAGTTTAATCGTATCACCAACATTAAAATCATTAAGACGTTTAGTTAAACCATCCGCGGTAACCTTTAAACCATTAACAGCAACAATTTCATCTCCGGCAGCAACACCAGCATTCCAAGCTGGGCCATTTTTTAGCACACTCGCAATAATTAAATCGTTATATAAGCCAGACAACATCATTCCGGCATCTACTTCTGTTTTAGGAGATTGACCATAAGTGGTGATCAAACCAGCATGTGCCAACAAGTCATCAAAAGATAAAATAAACGGTTGGTTTACATATTCAGCCCACCACGACTGGTAATCTTTACCAGAAAGGTTTTTCAAAATAGATTGCACGTCCGCGACGTTATAACTTAATGGAATTTTATATTGTTGATAAAGCGCTTTATGGACATCTCTATATGAATGAGCAAGTTGCGTATCGCTTAGCAAACTAAAATCAAGTGCCATTGAAGCCAAGTAACCTTCAGAGTAAATATTCACACTGTGATTAACCGCATAATCGCCCCAAGTGCTACTCCACTGGCCTAAACTGGCTTCTGCGACAGATTGGACTTCACGACCTGGGTTATGTTGATTAAGCACAATACGCTGACTTAAATCGTCAAAGAACTCTTTGGCGGTTATCACTCCTGCGCGTAACAATAACTGATTTTGGAAATAACTGGTGGAGCCTTCAGCCATCCACAGTAAATCGGTCATATTTTCCGACTGATAATCATACGGAACCAGCCCTTGAGGTCGGTAAGCTTTAACATTCCACGTATGAATAAACTCGTGCGAGGCGGTACTGATAAAGCGTAAATAATCTTCGCGTTCACGAAAATTAAATCGTGGTAATTGGATAATAGTAGAATTGAGATGCTCTGTTGCGCCACGAGCACCGCTGGTTGCATGCACCATGTACACATATCGTTTAAATGGATAATCAGGCCAAATAGCCGATGCCTGACCACTGATTTTGGTGAGATCTGCTACAATTTTTTGAGTATCGTAATTACCTTCGCCCCAAAATACCACGTCGTAATCACGACCGTCAGCCTCAAAGCTGACATGTTGGTTTATGCCTGTTTCTATCGGTGAATCAACTAACACATCATAATTGGCCGCTTTAAATGAATGTGATGTGCTGCCTTTATCCATGCCAGAGTAACTTTTCCAACCTTCAGGAACTTCCATGTTGACCGTAACGGGTTGCTGACGAAATGCAGGGCTATACATAAATACACCACTGGCATCTAAAAAAGCATGGCTACTATCAATGTGACGTAAACGATCACCAAGCTCATTGGCATGTAATTGATATGTCACCTTCACCGATGTAGGTTTGGTTAAGGCGATTTGCCATTCGCCACTGGCAGTGCGTTTCCAAGGTAATGATTGTCCTTTACTGTCGGTCGCATTAAACAACCTTACGCCATCTGCAACGGGTAATACTTGATAACGACCTGTTCGCCATACCGGTAAATTGACCGTTAATACATCCGAATTGGTTTGAGGGAATGACACACTCACTTGGGCTAAATGGTGTGTGGGTTGGTTAATATCGATATGGTAATCGACATCTGCAAGTGCAGGCATTGCCCAACTCATCGAAAAAATAGCACTGCTGGTTAAAATTGCAAGAGAAGTAGGTTTCACTCTAGGTTCCTTCTGGTATGATTCTATTGTTTTTATTTTAAATTCCGAACAATTATAACGATCTAGACTCATTAACACAGTGGCAATTTGCAATTTAATGGAAAACACCCGGTGAGAACATCTGACCCAGGTAAATTTATTTATTCATTCCACGTAAAAATGAAGTCCACGTTAACTAACACTATAAAAGGTATCTCTTACTATGCTGCGATGTTTTCCTCTGGTCATATTATGTTCGATACTATTAAGTTCAGTGGTTTCAGCAAGGGATATTGAGCAGCAAGAAATATTTTTCAAAGAAAATCCTCAAAAGCTGTATACAAAACTAATGAAGGCCACAGAGTTTCCTTTACAATTTTCAAATAAGGAGGAATTTGAGCAAGCCGCAAATGAATTAAGTTACCCACCCAATGAACTTCATCGCGATTTAGAGCTGCTGGCTCGACTGAATTTAGAAGCAAAGCTTACATCACCTACTAAGTATAAAGACGCTAAATTGCTCATAACACAATTAGACGCCATTGCATCAACCACACTTGAGCAAGCCGTCGTCATCATGCTTAAAGCGCGAATTAAAGGCCGTCAAAACCAAGAATATAATCAGGTGATTGTTGAATCAAATAATGCGTTGAATATGGTTAATACAGATGTCAGTTTAGAAAGTACGCTATTTAAATCAACACTTCATGAACAACTCAGCATGTTACATTCATTGCTACTTCAACCTACGCCGGCATTTTCTCACTTAAATCGTTACCGCGATATCGCTTACCAATTACACAATAATTATTTTATCTCCGATGCCGAAACCCAGTTAGGTCGTTATTACAATCTTAATGGCGATCAAGCCAAGTCACTCCAGCACTACAGTGAAGCATTTCGTTTAGCCAATAGTCTGGATTACCCCGGAATTAAAGCTCATACACAACTTAATCTTGCGCGTACATACCGAGATTTAGAACAATGGGATGATGCCCTAAAATATGCCCATAATGCTGCCGAAATACTTCAAGCGATAGGTCAAGATGTCTACCTAGCAGAGACCTTGACGGTCATCGCAATGATTTACGCTGGCCAAGATCAATGGAATAAAACCATCGACTATTATTTAAATGTCCAGCAAGTTAATGAGCGTATGGGAAATGAAATCGCCATAGGGCTCACATACCACAACTTAGGCGAGGCTTACTTCAAATTAAATAATATCCAAGCAGCATTGAACGTAATGCAACGTGCAAATGATATATTTAGAGCTCGGAAAGTAGAACATTACTTAGTCCATAATGAACTACTATTTGCCCAAATAAATACCAGTGAAGGCATGTGGAATGAGGCTATTGATCATGCGAGCAAGGCTATTGAACTGGCTAAAAAGAAACATTTAAATGATGTGCAAACAGAAGCATTAGGCTATTTATCTACCGCATATCGCAAAACAAACAACCTCAATGCAGCACTTGCAACAGTCGATGCCATTGTTGAGCTGATCAACACATCGCAACAAAAAACCGAACAAACAAATGATTTCTCTGAACTCACTGAACAAAAATTAAAATTCGAACTGGGTTTATTACGTAATAAACTACATCAACAAACGGCAAAGAATAAATATAGTCAATTTATCATTTTAGTATTAATTCTCGGTTTCAGTATTGCGATTATCGTGTTGTTTTTTATCTACAGAAAATTTCAACAGCGAAATACCTCATACCTTAACGCCCAACATTTAAATACCATAGACCCGATAACGCAAGCCCAAGGTTATAGGGCGTTTATTCAACGCATCAGCACTCTTAAACACACTGAGTCTAAAACGATTGCGTTAGTGAATATCAATAAATTAAACAATATTGATATTCAACTTGGGCTCACTGAATCTATCGCATTGATGCAAAATTTTAATAGCCTGTTCAGTAAACACCTCGACACTGAAGTGTATATAATACGTTCAGGATTGATTGCATGTTATTTCGATAAGCAATACGACGCAGAAAATATCTTACATGCTGTAATTGATTGCCTTAAACAATTACATGAGACCCAATTTACTATACCAAATTTTGCTAACATATCCGCGGTCCAACATGCCAGTATTGGTCACATTAATTTGCCACTACTGGGTAACCCAGATGCCAGCATCAGTGCTGAATTACAATTTGAAACATTGCAATACGCACTTGCTGCAGCCATGGAAATAACTGAGCAACCCGCTTATGTGTCATTGCGACCACTTAATTTCGCTCCAGCGGCTGTTTTTATGCGCCCACTTTATTTAAATCTGACTCAAGCACTTAATCGCGGCATCATTCGTGCAGAAAGTAATCGTAACACCCAAGAGATCAACTGGCCGAAAAACTAATTGATTAATAAACATGCTATTGTGACCAGTTATGAGATTTTGTACGGTAATTGGATTTGCTGCACAACATTATTGAGATAATATTACTATAATGTTAATCGATGATATGTTAATTACTATAATTCGATTTGCCGTCTAAATTAATATCCTAATCACGGCAATAGATGCCTTTAGCTGAAGAATGAAAGTAGGCACTGCAAAATGAAAGAGTCAAATACAGCGATAACTCAAATTTCGTTGATGAAGCAAAAGCTCCATGCAGCTAAACTTGCTCTCGAAGAAATAAATATCGATCGTAATGATAAATTGAAAACATTAATTCAATTTATCACTCATCTGAGTCTTGCTTGTAAAGGGCAAAACTTAGAACTCGATAATAAACTGGCTAAATTGCGCCATCATATGCACAATTTTGAGCAAATTGACGAGGCACTACCTGAACTCGTCGATATCGAAAGACTATTAAAATCTCAATATAGCCATACCATGACTCGTTTAGAAGACAGTCGTAATGGGCTCAATCGAGTGATCCGTCAGATCCAACGAATTAACTCTGCGCCAGACAAACTCAAAAAAGAAATCACCTACTTTAAACAAGAATTAGGCAAACCATTCCATACTGTATGGGAATACATTCCCAAAGTTGAAAAACTGATTTTTTTCTATGAAGAAATTTTAAAACACGAATTTGCTGATGCCGACAATTACGAAATTTTGCCTCACCATATTCAGCTAGCTAAAGAGCTTGCCGCTAAAATTGCTGAAATTGAATTTAGAAAAGATCAACGGGACCAAATTCTAGTCATAAAAGAAGTGTTACTTGGTGATATCAGCTTAAATAACTTACTGGATTCTTACCAATCGATATTAAGCTTACTATTAGAAAATATTGCTCGCGAAAAAACCGCATCACAAGACTTTTTATTTGCCCTCAATGATGCTCTGACTATCGTTCGCGATGTGGTCAACAACACCCATAACAACAACCAACGTTGTGAGCAACTTAAAGGTCAATTAAATAAAGAAATCAATTTACGCGTCAATAACGCCGACGAGTTAGTGGTAGATGCAGATGATCTTAACCAATTAAAGATTCAACTGACGGTGCAGTTATCTTCACTTCGCGATTCACTGTCTCGTAAAGAGGCACTGGAACAACGTGAACAAACCATTTTACGTAAATCAATAGAGACAATGCGTAAAGAGCTCAATTCAATGAGCCAGGAAGCGAATAGTTACAAAGAAAAGCTATTTGAACATCAAAAGCTCAACCTACTCGATCCGCTTACCCAATTAGCAAACCGTACTGCGTTAGAAGATCGCATGGAGCAAGAGTATCGCAACCATGTCCGCTTTAAAACGCCACTGTGGATAGCCGTTACAGACATAGACCACTTTAAAGGCATTAATGATAGCTTTGGCCACAGTACCGGCGATAAAACCCTGCAAGTCATTGCTATGGCGTTAAAAAACTCATTACGCGATAGCGAGTTTGTTGCTCGTTATGGTGGTGAAGAATTTGTATTACTATTACCTGATGTTACTGATGAACATATCTCTCAATTATTGAATCGAGTGAGAGAGAAAATCAAAAATATTCCGTTTAAGTTTAAAAATCAGAGAATTACAGTTACATTATCTATAGGTGCTGCACAAGTAATGGAAAACGAAACGCTTGAAGAAGCTTTCGAAAGAGCAGATGCTGCATTATACCAAGCAAAAAACAACGGCAGAGACCGAGTCGTTATTGATATCTAGCCTCCCAAGACAGTTTTCTTTGGACTCGGCATCAAACACTCGAGTCCAAAGGAGTTGCTTATGATAGTAAAAATTAGTCCACGTGGTAGTCTAGATCAGCTTTCTCAATTAGAAGTCGAACGTCTGAAACAAGGTGCAAAAAGCGACCTTTACCAATTATATCGAAATTGCTCACTCGCGGTGTTAGCTTCAGGCCTTATCAGCGACAGTTCCGAAGACCTGTTTAGTCGCTATGAATCTTTTAGCCTTAATATTTTACAGCGTGAAAGAGGCATCCAAATTGAACTCATCAACCCTCCTCTACAAGCCTTCGTCGACGGGGAAATCATTGTCGGTATTCAAGAACATTTGTTTGCAGTACTCCGCGATATTATATACATCAGCAATAAGTACGAAAATTTAAAGCATATTGACTTAAGTAATGCCAGCCACATTACCAATGTGGTGTTTGATATTTTACGCAATGCTCAAGCAATCTCGCCAATGAAAGACCCTAATGTGGTGGTTTGTTGGGGAGGACACAGCATCAATGCTGTTGAATACCAATATACCCGCGATGTCGGTTACCAACTTGGGCTACGTAGACTGGATATTTGCACCGGTTGCGGCCCTGGTGCTATGGAAGGCCCAATGAAAGGCGCGGCGATTGCCCACGCAAAGCAACGAGTTCACAACGCCCGTTATATCGGCTTAACCGAACCCAGTATTATTGCTGCTGAGCCCCCAAACCAAATTGTTAATGAATTAGTCATTTTACCCGACATAGAAAAGCGTCTAGAAGCCTTTGTCCGTTTAGGCCATGGTATTGTCATTTTCCCTGGCGGCGCGGGTACGGCTGAAGAACTACTCTACTTTCTTGGTATCTTATTAAATAAAGAAAATTGCCATGCATCCTTTCCACTGGTATTAACCGGACCTGCTGAAAGTGCTGAATACTTTGCCGTTATCGATGAATTTATCGGGGCAACATTAGGCGAAGAAGCACAGAGTAAGTATCAAATCATTATCGGCGACCCTGCCAAAGTGGCGCAAATAATGAAGCAAGGCATGGAGCAAGTAAAAATCTATCGCAAAGAAAAATGTGATGCTTACCAGTATCAATGGTCACTCAAAATTGAACCCGAATTTCAATTACCCTTTGCGCCGACCCATGAAGTTATGGCAAATTTGAATCTCTATTTTCAAGAAAATAAGGCAGAACTTGCCGCTAACTTACGTAAAGCGTTTTCAGGTATTGTCGCCGGTAACGTAAAAGGCGATACCATCAAGTTAATTCAAGAGTTTGGTCCCTTTAAGATTGAAGGTGATGCTAAGCTCATGCTAATGATGGATAAGCTATTAAACGCTTTTGTTAAACAACAACGAATGAAACTGCCAGGCAGCGCTTACGTGCCCTGCTACGAAATAATAAAAACAAATGAATAAATTACTCATTATTGATGGACTCAATCTCGTACGCCGCATTCATGCGGTGCTACCTGATGAAAACGATATTACCAGCGTTCAAGAAAGTGTTTTAGCAGCATCAAAAAAAATGCTGTTACAACATCAACCGACTCATTGCATTGTCGTTTGGGATGGCAATGAGCCATCTTGGCGCAAAACGCTGTACAGTGATTACAAAAAAGGTCGTAAACCCATGCCGACGGCATTAAGTGATGGCCTGGTAAATATCAAAGCCACATTGGCTGAACACGATATCAATTCTTTCGACGCTCAATCTGAAGCCGATGATGTTATCGCCACCATCGCGATGAAAATGATCAGCAACAAGGGTGAAGTGATTATTGTGTCAACCGACAAAGGCTTTAGCCAGTTACCGACCAAAAATCTCACCTTGTGGGATCACTTTAATCAGCAAGTCTTTGATGTTGCGCAATATGAAAAGAAACTGGGAATAGAGCAATACCAAATGCTCGACTTTATTGCATTAGCGGGTGACAGCGGCAATAAAATTCCCGGAATTATGGGCATAGGCCCAAAATCTGCAGCGGATTTACTCAATAAATTTAGAACGCTAGCTAATTTATATCGTTCTTTAGATAACCTTGGCGCCAAGCAAGCACTTAAATTAGCCGAAGGAAAAGAGATTGCCAGAATTAGTTATAAATTAGCGCAGTTACAATGCGATATTCCACTGAATATTAATTTGAAACAATTTAGGATCAATCCAATAACAAACTAATGCCATAATAAGCTAACCTCTACTCTGGATAAGGGATGGGCTAAAGCGTTAAAAATAAGTGTATTTAACGTCTGCTATCACTCTTGCTATTGATGTTGCCAAGGGTTTTAACATGATAGTAGGCTTATAGTAAGTCGATACAATACAGATAACAAAAAAGTGTTATTTGATAACCGTTTATTATCCAGAGTTGAGTAAAAACACATAACCTCAACGGTATTAATACCATAACGGATTACACAGATTATGAATGCAAAAGTGACGTATATCATCGGTGGAATTTTCACTGCCTATTTACTGTTTGTTGCCGTGGTAATTTTTGTTTATGAACCACAGCCAGAAGACCGAGCATGGGATGATCGCCAAGCATTCAACTTACAAAAAATGAGTGAAGTCAGCTTTGGTCAAAGCCTTGATGAGATCAGAACATTATTAGGCAGTGCAGATTTTGTCGAAGCCAAAACCGGCATTGATGGACAATATCAAGTGATGTATTACCGTACCCACCACATAAAATCAGACGGTGAAACCACTAAAGAAGAGTGCACCCCATTGTTATTTAGAGATAATCTGCTGATTGCATGGGGACAAGACACTGAAGATCAATATTTTGCCGTGCCAATAACCCATCAAGAACCACAATAGTTGCTTATTTGTCTGTGGTATCAATAACAAAAAACGCCCTATCGGTATCAGCATAGGGCGTAAAAGTTAATTCAGATCAAACATTGATAGCCGTTTTAATCTACTTTTTATACTCCTGATAAGCTTCACCTTGGCGGAGCCAATCTGGGGCTTGCTCACCCTTTAAGTAATGATCGAAGTACTGCTTCATCTTAATGGTATAATCAAGTTTATTGGGATATTTTTTCAAATGATGTGGCTCATCTTCATATTGTAAAAACACCACATCCTTGCCTGCACGACGCATTGCCAGATATAGCTCAATACCCTGCTCCCATGGTACAGCATCATCTTTATCACCAAACATAATCATCATGGGTGTTTGAATACGATCGACATAAAAAATCGGCGAGTTTTCAATATACTTTTGTGGTGCCTTGAACAGACTCTCGCCCATTCGACTTTGGCCCGTTTCATATTGAAATTGTCTTGCTAGCCCTGAACCATGGCGAATACCACTATAAGCACTGGTCATATTCGATACCGGAGCACCAGTCACAACAGCTTTAAAGATATTGGTTTGGGTTACCGCATAAGCACTCTGATAACCGCCCCAAGAATGCCCTTGAATACCAACAGCATCAGGATCGGCAATCCCCATCGCTATCAATTTTTGTACGCCTGCGGTCAGTGCTTTTACTGAAGAGATCCCCGGATAACCTATCTCGAAACGAATATCAGGCAAGAAAATCGCATAACCATTGTCTGCATACCAAGCAAAGTTAGGTCGATGATTGAGCTTCATATCAGGAAACGCATGTAGCCTATCGCTCATAAACCGATAGAAATACACTAAGGTTGGATACTGTTTACCGGCTTGGTAATTTGTTGGCTTAATGAGTACCCCATCCATGTTAACACCGTCACCATCTCGCCAATGTACTAGCTCCGCACTGCCCCATTTAAAGGGTTTACGCTGCTTATCCAGTTGGGTCACCTGTTGGGCGTTCTGTGGTGAGGTATTAGCTGCAATATATAAATCAGGATATAAATCATAGCGCTGTTTCGAAAACACCACTGTCGAGGCTTTATTAGCTCTGGCAAGCAACGTTAATTTACTGTTGCTTTCGGTTAAGCGCTTCACACCAGCAACACCCATTTGGGCGCTGAAAAAACCGTCTGCTTTTGATAGATGACTATAACCTTGCAATAGCACAGTTTCAGCATCACTCACTACTGCGGGTAACAACTCATCCTTCACTAAACCAACAAGTCTAAATTGAGTTTTCTGCTTTCGCCCTTCGCCATTGGTTAACATAAACCCTTGGTTCGATGCGGTATTAAACTGCCATACATCATATTTATCATAAACGGTTATCGCACTATCATCAGTTAACCAAGGGCCAAAACCGTAACCGGGTGCAGCACTGGGATAGTCATGGTCTTCATCAGCAAACGGTGTCGTAATATTAGCAGTCAAATTAACCCGACGTTGAGATGCAATGTCTAACAGAAACACGTTACCTTGCTGATAATAAGCCAGAAACTTAGCATTCGGTGACAGAGTCGGCATTGCATCACTAGGTTGCTGAGTTAACACTGGAATTTTATTACCGTTGTTTACATCAACCAAATACACATCACGATAAAAACCTGCCCAGGTGATCATTTTTTGATATGGCACATCTGAACTGGCCAATAAAAAACGCGCTTGCTCACCATAAGTAACATCTGGCACCACTTGATCAGCTAATTGAACTAACTTATTTGAATCTAAGTGTAAAACCGCTAAATAAGTGCGTTTTAATTCTTGCTCATATTCTTTGACTTCTTGAGGCTTAATTTTGGCATCATCACCATGCCAAATGCGTAGCTGCTTTTTCGCCGTGATAATCTCTGGATTAAACACATCATTGGCATTTTGATAATCAGCTAATTCAGCTTGCTGAGCAACTTGGGGAACTCGACCAACATACAAACGTTGACCGTCTTTTGAAAACTGTAAGCTTGAATATTGGTTATATGTCCAAGCTTCAGACTGGGCAAATTGCTGTTGTTTATTCTGCTCTACATCAATAAGCAACATGTTGTGCTCACGGCCATAGCGTGTCGAACTCGCAGCGCCTTTCGTCACGGCAACATATTGACCATCATCGCTGATCGCTAATGCTTCAATATGTTCATCGCGACTACCATAAAGCTGACGCTGTTTTTGGTCATCCAATGCTACCAGAACTATCTGGTGCAGTTGATTTTCACCTTGATTAACGACTGCAACAAAATGATTACCAGCTTTATCAAAAGCAAATTGGGTCACATCAGATAGCTGGGTGTGTTGATTGGTAGCCAGATTAATTAACCGAACATCAGAGCCTTTATCTGCTTCCTCAATTTCAGCATCAGTATCATCTTCAACCTTAGCAGTATTTTCGGCAACCGTTGGTTCAGAGATAATAGATTTAGAAGCTTTAGACTCAGAAGCAATGGATTCAACAGCCTTAGATTCCGATAATTCAGATTTCTCATCGGTAGACTCAGGCTTGCTAATTTTAAATTTTAAAACTAAAAAATGACCATTGTCGCTAAATAGGGCAGATTCAACATTCTCAAACGTCTGTTGCTTACCACTTTGAGTATTCAGTAAGACCACTTCATGGGGTAAATCGGCTTTCTTCTTGGTTTCTCGCTCAAATAAGTTCGCTTCAATGGTCGCCAACACAAATTTGCCATCAGCACTGACATTCACATCGGTGCCATTGGCAATTTCATACTGTTTACTGTTATCACTAAAACGGATTAATGCACGACTATCGCCTCTATCAGGAGTAGCCTGTACCGCAATCACGTTGCCATTATCAGAAATAACCGGCTGTTGTAAGGTTTCAAAATGCATAATGTCATCAAGGGACAGTGCACGTTGTGGAGCCGCATGGGCATTAAATGACAGACAGACTGCCAATGGAATTAAATTGAATAATTTCACAGTTTTCCTCTAATGGTAACGTTGATTGATTATTTTTATAGATCACCGTAATAGATCATCGTGTTGGATTATCTCAATATTGGCTAGCTAACGTTAAGCCAACCAGCAAAAGACATGACATGCGACCAAAGTCGTCTTTATAAAAAATGCTTACAGAATAAGCTAATGCTGCCAATAAAACATTGAACCGCAGATAAATCTTCAGCATTAAGATACTTTACAAGTAAACGATTTGTAATAAAGGTTCATAGTAAAACAATCAAATTAGAATTGACTTAAAAATAACGGAAATAATGTGATAATACTCACTATTTTCTGTAAATAAACATTAAAAGTCGTTAAAATACGCCGCAGAAAAACGACGCTTTTTATCGTCACCTAGCCGTGCCATATATGCGGTCTATCAATTGCAGTAACCACAACCGTGGAAGGACTATTCATGTCAAAACGTACAATAACCGTGATCCCAGGTGATGGGATTGGCCCAAGCATTATCGATTCAGCATTGAAAATCCTCGACAAAGCAGGATGTAACTTTGAATATGAATTTGCAGATGCAGGGTTAACGGCGTTAGAAAAGCACGGTGAATTAGTACCACAACGTACATTAGACCTTATCGAGAAAAACCGCATTACGCTTAAAGGACCTTTAACCACACCTGTCGGTGAAGGTTTTACCTCTATTAATGTGAGCTTACGTAAAAAGTTCAGTCTTTATGCTAACGTGCGCCCGGTGATTTCATTTAAAGGAACCCAAGCGCGTTATGAGAACATTGATATCATTACCGTGCGTGAAAACACTGAAGGTATGTACTCAGGCTTAGGTCAAAAAATCTCTGACGATGGTCAAACAGCCGAAGCGACCAGTATTATTACTCGTCAAGGTGCAGAGCAAATCACCACATTTGCTTACGAACTTGCTCGTAAAGAAAATCGTAAAAAAGTGACTATCGTTCATAAAGCTAACATCATGAAATCAACTTCAGGTTTATTCTTGAAAGTGGCACGTGAAGTGAGCTTGCGTTACCCAGACATCACCACCGAAGAAATGATTGTTGATGCCACTTGTATGAAACTGGTTATGAATCCTGAAAACTTTGATGTTATTGTGACCACTAACCTATTTGGCGACATCTTGTCTGATTTATGTGCCGGTCTTGTGGGCGGTTTAGGCATGGCTCCAGGTGCAAACATTGGTCGCGATGCCGCTATTTTTGAAGCGGTACACGGCAGTGCACCAGATATCGCAGGCAAAAACTTAGCCAATCCAACCTCAGTAATTTTAGCGTCGATTCAAATGCTAGAGTACTTAGGCATGTCTGATAAAGCTGAGATGATCCGTAGCGCTGTATCGGCTGTTATTGAAGAAGGTGACCGTACTACCCGCGATTTAGGCGGCACTCACGGCACTACCGACTTCACTCAAGCAGTACTCGAGCGTCTAGGATAATTCTATATGGTTACGTTAATGACTTAGTTATCTGTCATTAACTAAAAAGCCCCTTATGCAGCGTTGCATAAGGGGCTTTTTGTTAGCGGTGCAATAGTATTTTTATGCGTAGCTCACACCCTTTTCAGGGAATATCCATAAATGCACGGTCACTTCATCGCGGTCATGATAAAGGTGCTTACACTGCATTTTAAAATCAATTTCATTTTCAGTTAAAATGGCTCCAATGGTTTCTAAAATGACGCTAACTTCTTTATAGCGGCTTTTCATTGGTAACTTAAGATTAAAAATAGCTTCTTTAAACCAACCATTAATCGCCCAAGCTTCCATTAATTCAGCAACTCGGGCTGGCTTTTCAACCATATCACACACTAACCAATACACATTTTTACGCGGTGGCTCAAAACGAAAACCATCTGCACGGTAATGCTTCACCTGGCCTGTTTCCATCAACTTCGGATCCATTGGACCGTTATCAACCGCAGCCACCATCATCCCACGGCGAACTAATTGGTAAGTCCAACCGCCAGGACAAGCGCCTAAATCAACGGCATTTAACCCACTACGACAACGTGTTTCTTGTTCTTCTTTCGTTAAAAAGGCTCCAAACGCTTCATCTAACTTAAGGCTTGAACGACTTGGTGCATCTGCAGCCATTCTTAACCGAGGAATACCCATAAAGTGTGGCGAACTATTGTGGCTTAACGAATAACCCGCATACGCTTTGCCTGGCCCGATAAAACACACATGAATAATAGGACGGCGGTCACTTTCTGCGTTAAGCAATGCGCCGCTCTTTTTTAAACCTTGACGTAACGGCACTGTCAATTTACGACAAAATGCAGATAATTCTTTTGCTTCATTGGTGTCAGGCGTTTCAACGCGTAGCTCACCACATTTTGACAGCGCGGCCAATGAAGCCACAATAGGCCCGACTCGATCTTGTTCAGGTAAATCACTCAACAACTCACCCGCGGCAAACATCTGACGCGCAAAAACTAATGAACTAAGCGCCAATTCCTTAACTAACGTATCGGCACCATTATCGTCAAAACATTGATAAATCACATAGGCATCGTTGATGTTGGTTTTAACAAAACCACCCACATTTAATTCTGTTGCCCGTTGTTGAATTTCTGCCGCACAGTCTTTTTCATAGCCTGAGCGACAAAATAGGAATAGGTTTTTCATTTGGAGCCTTAGCGTAAGGATATTCGCATAATAGCGAGACAATAATCTCGCTATTATACTCAAAAATGCTCAAGGTGGGAGAATTTAGCTAAGGCATTATTTTGCTGATTTTGCATGCCAAATCGCCGCAGCAAATAACAACCACCCCACTAAGAAGCATAACCCGCCCATAGGCGTAATTGGGCCAATCCATTTAGCCCCCGTAAAAGCATAAAGGTATAACGAACCAGAAAACAATATTATCCCAGCAATAAAGCTATAAGCAGCCCAGTTGATCAACTTAGAGGGGATCCAATGAGCAGAAAAAGCCAACGCAATCAATCCGAAGGTATGATAAAACTGATAATCGACCCCGAGTTTAAAAATATTCACTAATTCCGGTGGTGCGATAGTGTTAAGCCCATGTGCAGCAAAAGCACCCAGTGCTACAGCCATAAAACCACTTAATGTGGCAAATAATAATAGATCTTTATTCATTTTACTTAACCTCATACAACATAAACCGACAATGCATCATACTATTGAAGCAAGCTGGTTTTCGTGACTCCAACCATCACCATCGTTATTAATGCAGGTATTAATAACTATGGTGACGTTAATAAAAATATCAGCATAATAGACACCGCATATGCGTAAAACATCGCGTTACAGCATTAACCTACTCGGGTAATAAACTGACGAATATTCTCAATGGCATGATTAAGATTGCCCTCAAGGGTATAACCAGACGATTTTCGCGGTTGTAAACTATGGTCGCCATCACCAATCCAAGAGACTTCTGCATGTTCACCCAAAGCCCAATTGGGTACTTGTTGAAGGTCGCCAAATTTATCGCGTTCACCTTGAACAATCAGCATCGGAATGGAATTGTGCTGAATAGGCGCAAGTCGTGGCTCTCCACCTTTGAGGGGAATAAATGGGTAGCCCAAACACACAATTGCACTAATTTTATTTGCAACATCGGTAATAAGGGGCTGTTGTAGTTGATGGTCAGAGCTGGTCAATATCGCCGACATGCGACCGCCCATTGACTTACCCATTAAGATTATCCGCTGACAATTGATAAGACCAAGAGCCATTTTTTGTTGAATATCAAGCAGCACCTGTTCATAGTGCGCAAGTAATTTAGGCGCTCGGTCAGGCGGACGACGTTTACCATCTTGCATATTGGCTTGCATATACAAGAAATTAAATCGGTACACTTGATAGCCTTGAGCGATTAACTTATCGGTCATCGAAGTCATATATTGATGATGCATATTCGCACCAGCACCATGAGCAAAAACAATCAAGGTGTCACTTTTAGAACCTTGCAAAAGAAAGTCTTCAGCTAATACTGGCGTATTATCCGGTAAGTAACTCACTACGCGACTCCTCGGCAAACATATCGACCATCCACTCTCTAAAAGCTGAAATTTTACCAATCTCAGAATGGTTTTGCTGACACACTAAATAATAAGCATCTTTGCTCACCAGCACCTCAGAAAACGGACACACTAAACGCCCAGCTTTGATATCAGGTCTTGCAAGTACACTATATCCTAATGCCACACCTTGGCCATGCGCAGCAGCTTGTAACACTAATGAAGAATGACTGAATATCGGCCCTTGATTGACATTGATGTCAGTAACACCACATTGCCTAAACCATGCCTGCCAATCTTGGCGACTGGAATCATGTAATAGGGTATGGAGCTTTAAATCACTCGGTTGAATTAATGGCTTAGGGCCATTGAGTAATAATGGTGAGCATACTGGAATCAGCACTTCATTACGCAGTTTATCAGCACGTAATCCAGGCCAGTTACCTTGACCGTAATAAATCGCCACATCGACATCATCCGTTAACGAACTGGCATCGCTGTCTACCGCTTTAATACGCACATCAATATCAGGATTTTTTTCGCTAAACTTAGCTAAACGAGGCACTAACCATTGAATAGCAAAACTCGGAGACATACTTACGGTTAACGATCCTACCGCGCTTCGGGCAAGCAGGCGATTAGTTGCCTCGCCGAGTTCAATAAAAATGTCTTTAATGTCCAGAAAATAGCTTTGGCCTTCTTCTGTTAACAATAATGATCTATTTTTACGTCTAAACAGTTTTAGCCCTAAAAAATCTTCTAATGCTTTAATTTGATGACTCACCGCAGCCTGAGTGACAAACAACTCTTCTGCGGCGCGGGTAAAGCTCAAATGTCGTGCTGCAGCTTCAAATGCTTTAACTGCATTCAAAGGAGGTAATCGTCTAGACATAGTGATCAATCTCTCGTTTTTTAATTAGTTTTTCTAATGATTATCGTTATTTTTTGTCGTTTGTAAAGAACACTGTGTTTGGTTAAATTAGCATCATTGAAAATACAGTTGGACAATCTCTACGATGTTACTGGGATAGTCCGGCAAATGTGACTTATTAGCCTGGAGGCTCGTCCCCTATGTTCAACCTAAACACTATTTTTGCAGTCGCACTATTATCCATATTGGGTTTATCTTCTGCTCAAGCGACTGAACTAGAACCTATCGATATGATCGATTTACATGCTGAATTATCACAAAGCATTGAAGCGATGCAAATTGATATCAATAATGATGTTAACAGCATTTTAATTGCTGACAATGATGAACAACAAAAAACTTCAGAAGTGGTTCAAGCTAACTAGAGCTAGCTCATCTTAAGCACGTTACTGAGACAATAAAAAACCGCATTAAATGCGGTTTTTTATTGTCTGTGATTCATCTCACTCAAAGCGTATTACTGTTTAAGCTCACCGCCAAAACTAACACTAACGTGGATAAATCCCTAAAAATAGACCAAAGTCACGACACCGCAAAGACGGTGTCGTTTAGACAACTTAAGGGCGATACACTTTAACGTTAGTATAGCCCTTTTCTACAAGGTATAAGGCTTGCAGCTTACTCATTACGCCACGATCGCAATATAACAAATACGTTTTAGACTTATCTAAATCGGCAAATTGGGTGGCTAACTTAAAGAATGGAATCGCTTTAACCATTACATTATCAATTAATAATGGGCTACGTTCTTCTTCTTCAGGTGCACGAACATCAATAATTATTTCGCCAGAAGCGACATCGTTAACCGTTTCGGTCTCGGTCACTTGTTGGTTCATTTCAGCTTCAATATCGCGAATATCCATTACCACTGCAGATGCAACCACACGGTCGATTAAATCTTCAGAGAATTTAAGCTCTTCGGCTTCAACCTTAGATAATACCGCTTTAACCGTAGGTTTTTGTGAAATAACACCACAATACTCGGGAATAGATTTAGCAAAATCTTCAGTGCCAATAATACGGCTCTGATTAATAATATCTTGTTTGTCCATTGCGATAAGCGGGCGTAAAATCAATAAATCGGTGCTGCGATCGATAACATTTAGATTCGTCAGTGTTTGGCTAGATACTTGACCTAAGCTCTCACCTGTCACCAGTGCTTGAATACCGTATTTGTCAGCAATGCGTGTTGCTGCTCGCATCATTACACGCTTAAGTACCACCCCCATCTGACCGTTATCAATACGCTCTAAAATCTCTTCAACTACAGGCTCAAATGGCACCGACACAAAACGTACTTTGTGAGACTCACCGTACTTCTTCCATAGATGGTAAGCGACTTGCTTAACGCCAATTTCGTGCTGAGCGCCACCTAAATTAAAGAAACAGTAATGGGTACGAGCGCCTTTTTTAATAAACTGAAAACTCGACACACCAGAATCGAAACCGCCCGAAATAAGCGATAACACATCTTCTTGGGTCGCCATCGGAAAACCACCCAAACCTTGAATACGACGCTCAACCATGTAAAGCTTATCTTGATTGATTTCAAGATTAACGGTCACGTCAGGGTCTTTAAGTTTTACCCCTAGCGCCTCAGTGTGTTGATTTAATCCGCCACCGACATAACGCTCAACATCAATTGAATTAAAGTCATGATTACCAGAACGTTTTACGCGGACACAAAAAGTTTTACCGGCAATTTCATCGCGGTACTTTGGTAAAGCTTGCTGATAAATATGATCGATTGAATCAAAAGTATACTCACTCACTTGCACCACGTGAGCAATACCTGGAATACACGCTAGTCGCTCTGCAAAAACGTCACATAACTCCGGTTTATCGCTCGGTACTTGCACGATTATACGATCGTATAAGCGTTGTACTTTTGCACCTTCATCCACATTTTTAAGCACATTACGTATATTAGTTTCAAGCATTTTGGTAAAGCGCATTCTTACCGACTTGCTCTTCATCATAATTTCAGGGTACAGCTTTACAATAAACTTCATGGGGCGTCCACAGGTATCACCATCAAATAGCACTACACTCGGTTTTGCTAAATAAAAAAGACAGTAATACCTTGATAATAAATTAAAAAAACAGCACAGCTCTATTTTCTAGATGTGTGTATAATCCAGTCGATAGCATAACGTATGCAATAATTCGTCGATTATACCAAATGATGCCTATTAACCAAACATATTCACTTTTTTATCTGTTATTTGTTAGTAAAAGCGCTGTAAGGCACATTTATAAAACAAAAAAGCGCAATCTCTTTAACTTGTAGAGATTGCGCTTATCTTTTGATGGCAAACTATTGAGTTACAATTATTTCATTCGACTCTTTCGCTTTGCCTTGTTCGATAGAGATTTCTACCCGGCGGTTTCGAGCCTGATTTTCAATAGAATCATTGGCGATTAATGGTCGATTAGACGCCTCGCCAACCACTTTCATCCTTGATTCATCAAAACCAGAAACTCTTCTTAATTCATGAGCCACAGCCACAGCTCGTTGGCTTGATAGTTCCCAGTTTGAACTGTAAAGCTCATTATTAATATCAGCACCATCAGTGTGACCCGACACCGTAATAATCCCAGGGACATCTTTTAATAATTCACCAATTGAGCGCACAATAGGTTTGAACTTAGGTTGTAAAAAGCCTGAGCCCGAAGCAAAAGAGCCTTTCTCACGGATACGGATAATAATTTGTTGGCCTAAAGATTCAATTTCAATGGCGCCATCGACAATTTCTTCATTGAGTTTTTCAGCCATTTTTTTAACTTGATCATTAATGTTTTCTTGCGAAGAGGCAGCGTCTTTTTTAACGGCTTCAGCTTCTTGTTGCGCTGTTGCGGCTGCATTGCCACCGCGTTGCTCACCATTCTGTTTTTGAGTCCCACCCGCGCTGTCTTCTTCACCCGCCTGATATTCTATCGTCGGCTGAGTCATTTCATTGGTTTGTTGATTAATGATCTCTATTGGAGTGGGATCGGGGCGACCTGGGCGGAATTCAAGCGCAATAACAGACGTCCCCTTAGGAATGTCTTTTACTTCAACTTTGTTTTGTACCCCGAATGCATACTTCATTGAACCAGCGATTTGTTTAAACTTCATCACGTCCATTTCAGAGAACGCTAACAACAACACGAAGAAACACATCAGCAACGACATTAAGTCTGCAAATGTGGCAAGCCACATAGGGGCGCCAGCGGGTGGACAATCACACTTGGCCTTAGCCATGAGTTACTCTCCGTCCGTTGTATCGATTTTTCGCACACTTTCAGCCAAATAGTTCTTCAAAAAGCCTTCAATAACCCGTGGATTCTGTCCATCTTGAATCGCTAATACTGCATCCATAATTAAATTACGATTAAGCAATTCTTCATTCATCCGCAATGATAATTTATCTGCCATCGGGATGGCGATCATGTTGGCAATCACCGCGCCGTAAAGAGTCGTTAACAATGCCACTGCCATTGAAGGTCCAATAGACTTTGGATCGTCCATGTTAGATAGCATCGCCACTAAACCAACTAAAGTACCAATCATGCCCATTGCAGGTGCCACATCGCCCATGGCTTTAAAAATACCCACCCCTGTTTTGTGGCGTTCTTCAGTTAATGCGATGTCTTTTTCTAATGCGTTGCGCACCACATCACCGTCATGGCCATCAACTAACATATCAACGGCTTTTTGCATAAAGGTGTTGGTAATAACCGCTTCTTCTAATGCTAAAAAACCGCCTTTACGGGCAGCATCAGCCATGGTGACAGCTTGTTCTATCAAGTCTTCAGGTTTATCTAATTTAAACATGAAGGCTTTCATACCAATCTTTATTGAACCTAAAAATTGCTTTAGGTTAAATTTCATCATCACCACAAATAAAGAGCCTGCCACAACAATCAAAATTGACGGTACATCGATAAATAATCCGATACCACCACTGGTGATCATCGCACCAATAATAAATGCAAAAGCACCGATAATACCTATTAGGGTAGCTAAATCCACAACCTCTCCTCAATCGCAGTCATTATGCTGCTTATTTGTGCTACTTCCATCGTGCTGTTAGCGCACGTTATATGATCCGAATAATCCGACAGCATTTTGTGTTGATAACAATGCCCATCGTTATGTATTACAGCAAAAGTTTCAATACTATTTTTGCTAGCAAATTTAAATCATGACTTGTTATCGGACAAACTTGGCTCAAGTTTAGCTTGTTTTTGTACATTCTAAACAAAATTCAATAACAAAGCGTGCTGTTGAGCAAATAACCAGCGACTGTATTTGACCGATACGCTGGGCTGATATACCTTGTCACACGCTGAATGAAAGGAATATTACTCGTGGCTAAAAAACCTGAAAATCTCAGTTTTGAACAATCATTAACTGAACTTGAAACCATTGTTGCTCATTTGGAGCAAGGTGAAGTGTCGCTGGATGATGCACTTAAGCAGTTTGAGCGTGGCATTAAGTTAGTACGTCAAAGCCAAGCCAAACTTGAGCAAGCACAGCAAAAAGTCTCTATCTTATTAAATGAAGATGATGCCGAATTAGCGTCGTTCACTGTAGAAAGTGAATAATCGTCAACATAGTGTGTATTAAATAATAGGTCTTGATACGTGTTAGCTGAAGCAATAACAACATACCAAAATCGCGTTAATGGTATTCTTAACCAACATTTAACGCTGCTCGATGACGCTGCACCAGATTTAAAAGCAGCGATGCTCCATGGTGCGCTATTGGGTGGGAAACGCATAAGACCATTTTTGGTCTACAGTGTAGGTGACATGCTCGGTGTCAATATCAATGCACTTGATAAAGCCGCGGCTGCTATTGAGTGTATTCATGCCTATTCATTAATACACGATGACTTACCGGCAATGGATAACGATGCACTTCGTCGTGGCCAACCAACTGTTCATATTGCATTTGACGAAGCCACCGCGATTTTAGCCGGTGATGCGTTGCAAACATTGGCTTTTGAAATTATCACAGCCCCTTGTAATGACTTACATCCGAAGCAACAACTGGCGATGGTCAGAGTACTCGCAAAAGCTTCAGGGTATCAAGGTATGTGCGGTGGGCAGGCGATTGATCTGAGTGCAACAGATCACAGTATAAATTTAGACCGATTAACCGAATTACATAATAAAAAAACCGGAGCGTTAATCAGTTGTGCGGTTGAGCTTGCCTTAATCGCTGCTGACGTACCCGATGAGCATTATAAATTAATGATGAAATATGCCCATACGCTTGGGCTCGCTTTTCAAGTGCAAGATGATATTTTAGATATTACTGCTAGCACCGAAGAGCTAGGCAAACCACAAGGCAGCGATCAGCAATCGAATAAAAGCACGTTCCCGAAACTATTGGGTCTCGATGGTGCCAAAGCCTGTGCAGAACAACTAATACAAGATGCACTATCAGCGCTGACTAAATTACCATACAATAGCCAGTTAATTGCAGACTTCGCCCACTACATTATTGAGCGAAGATTATAATAAAGAGTCAGACAATCTCGCTATGAGCTTCGATATTTCTAAATTTCCAGTACTAGCGAAAGCTAATACACCAGAAGAATTAAGGAAGTTACCTCAAGGTTTACTTCCTCAAGTGTCTGATGAACTCAGACAGTTCTTACTTCAGTCTGTTGCTATTTCTAGCGGACATTTTGCTTCTGGCTTAGGCACAGTTGAATTAACTGTGGCACTTCATTATGTCTACAATACCCCATTTGATCAGTTAGTTTGGGATGTAGGGCATCAAGCTTATCCACATAAAATCCTTACCGATCGTCGTGAACAGATGCATACCATTCGACAAAAGAATGGCTTACATCCTTTCCCATGGCGTGAAGAAAGCCCATACGATACGTTTAGCGTGGGTCACTCTGGCACCTCTGTTAGCGCCGCCTTAGGTATGGCGATTGCTGCAGGTAAAGAAGGTGCGGGTCGAAAAGTGGTTGCTGTGATTGGTGATGGCGCCATGACCGGGGGAATGGTGTTTGAAGCCTTAAATCATGCTGGCGACTTGCACAATGACATGCTCGTGGTACTGAATGACAATGAAATGTCAATTTCTGAAAATGTTGGCGCGCTTAATAATCATTTGGCACAGCTGATGTCAGGTCGTTTTTATACCACCATTCGAGAAAACAGTAAAAAGGTCCTTAAAGGGATGCCGGTCATTAAAGAAATGGCTAAGCGTACTGAAGAGCACCTTAAAGGCATGGTGGTGCCTGCAACGTTATTTGAAGAACTAGGGTTTAATTATATTGGCCCAATAGATGGTCACGATGTTGATTCGCTCGTTGAAACAATGCGTAATATGCGTAACCTCAAGGGTCCACAGATACTGCATATCATGACCAAAAAAGGTCGTGGTTATGAGCCTGCTGAAAAAGATCCTATCGGCTGGCACGCGGTGCCTAAATTTGATCCTAGCCAGTTTAAGAAACCGACAACAAAACCAGGTTTACCAACGTTTTCACAAGTATTTGGTAAATGGTTATGCGACATGGCTGCCACAGACGACAAATTAGTCGCTATTACGCCCGCTATGCGTGAAGGCTCAGGTATGGTTGAGTTTTCGCAACGATTCCCAAGCCAATATTTTGATGCTGCCATTGCCGAACAACATGCGGTCACCTTATCCGCAGGGTTTGCCTGTGCAGGTCTAAAGCCTGTGGTTGCTATTTACTCGACTTTTTTACAGCGCGGATACGATCAACTTATCCACGATGTGGCTTTGCAACGTTTACCAGTATTATTCGCTATTGACCGTGGTGGTATTGTTGGTGCAGATGGCCCAACTCATCAAGGGGCATTCGATTTAAGCTTTATGCGTTGTATTCCTAATATGATCATTATGGCGCCATCAGATGAAAACGAATGCCGTCAAATGCTCTATACAGGGTATTGCTATCAAGATGGGCCGACTGCGGTACGTTACCCTCGAGGGTTTGCGACTGGGGCTGAACAAGTCGAGGCCATGACATTAATACCGATAGGTAAAGGGGTATTAACCCGTCAAGGTCAAAAAATTGCCATTGTTAACTTTGGTACCACACTTGAAGCTGCTACCTATGCTGCTGAAAAACTGGATGCTACCATTGCCGATATGCGCTTTGTTAAGCCACTAGATTTAGCCTTGCTTGAACAACTTGCCAATAGCCATGATGTTATCGTTACCGTTGAAGAAAATGCGATTATGGGTGGTGCGGGTTCTGGAGTGATTGAAGCATTACACAAAATGCGGATCGTGAAACCTGTGTTACAGATTGGTTTGCCTGATGAATTTATTCAACACGGCGCACCTGATGAAATCATCACGGATCTTCAACTTGATGCTGAAGGTATTTTAGCGCAAATCCAAGCATTTATGGCTTAATATTCTACTGTTATTACTGGCAGAGGATCAAAAAAGGACTGAAAATTCAGTCCTTTTTTATCGCTCGCGTTCTAGTGATCATAGTGCACGTAACTATGATAAATAGCACTATGATAAATAGCACTATAATAAATAGCACTATAATAAATAGCACTATAATAAATAGCACTATATGAATAGCACTATGTTGAAGAATACTATAATGCTATTGGCTACAGCTCTAGTGTCAACAAGCGAGTATTATTGAGATTAACGTTATCGTTAAGCTTCAACATCCACACTGCCACCGCCTTGAGATACCATCACCATCGCAGGACGCAGTAAACGGTCATTCAATAAATAACCTTTCTGCATGACCATCATGACAGTGTTGGCAGGAAATTCAGCACTTGGCTGCATCCCAATAGCTTGATGATGTTCAGGGTTAAATGCTTGGCCTTGTGGATCAACTTGAGTTACACCAAACTTTGCCACCGAGGTTAAAAAGCCTTTCATGGTCAGTTCGACACCCTCATAAATCGCTTTAGTCGCTTCATCTTCAGGGTTAGTCCCCTGTAAGGCGCGTTCCATATTATCGATTACAGGTAAGAGTTCGTTAGCAAACTTTTCCAAGGCAAACTTACGTGCTTGCTCGACATCTTTTGCCGCGCGAGTACGAATATTCTGTGTTTCTGCCGCTGCGCGCATTTCAACATCTTTACGCTCAGCTAACGCAGTTTCAGACTCAGCCAATAGTTGCTCTAGTTCTTCAATTCGAAAATTTGCTTGGGTTACTTCATCCATCAAACTTGCCTCATCAGCCACAACTTCAGGAGTTACAGCTTCTTCCACTTGATCTTGCGATGTGTTGTTCGATTCGTTGCTCATTTTCACTCCAGCTAAAAAATGCGTTATTTCGTATTCTACGACAATAAAATAAAGTGGCCATTTACTGATAAATTAACAGCAAATCTCACACTTCTAATAAGTTTGAGTATATTATGGGGATCAATTCTTATGTTTCAAGGCCTAAAGGCATAACAAACTCGAATATGACTAAAATGTTCCAGACAATCGGTCTCATCGGTAAACCACATCATCAAGGGACTAACCTCACGTTAACCCGATTGCATCATTGGTTAAGCATGCAGGGCTTTAGGGTTATCGTTGAAGGACGAGTCTCTGCAGAGCTGGGGGTAGATGTTTGTTCAATGGACCTACTTGAAATGGGTGAACATTGTGATTTAGCCATCGTGGTTGGTGGTGATGGTAATATGTTAGGTGCAGCCCGAGTATTGGCGCGTTTTAATGTTGCCGTGATTGGTGTAAACCGGGGTAACTTAGGTTTTTTAACTGATTTACCTCCTGATAACTTCGAAGAAGCCTTGTCTAAAGTGCTCGGCGGTGAATTTGAAACTGAACACCGTTTTTTACTGGAGGCTGAAGTTCACCGTCACGGCAAAATAACCGCCAGTAATACTGCCGTCAATGAAGCGGTACTTCACCCTGGCAAAATTGCTCATATGATCCAATTTGAGGTGTATATTGACGAGCAGTTTATGTATAGCCAACGTGCTGATGGCATGATTGTGTCTACACCAACAGGTTCTACAGCTTATTCTTTGTCAGCTGGCGGTTCAATATTAACCCCTAATCTTCAAGCACTTATTTTAGTGCCTATGTTTCCTCACACCTTGTCATGCCGACCCATTGTGGTCGATGCATGTAGCATCATTAAACTAGTGGTATCACCTGATAATGGTGAAAACCTCGAAGTCAGTTGTGATGGCCATGTTCATTTAGCCGTATTACCCGGTGATGAAATTTTTATTCGCCGCTCAAATGAACGCCTAAGACTCATCCATCCCAAAGGCCATAATTATTTTCACGTATTACGTAACAAATTAGGCTGGGGAAGTAAACTTTTCTAACTGTTTGAACTCGATCACAACACCGTCGCCTTTCTAGTGAGCCTCTTCACATTACCAAATGCTAATTAATTATATTGTAAGCCAATCGGTAACTCGCTTGGTTTTACTTTATATGAATTGTTACATCTCTGAAAAGCGTGATCTCTACCACGCACTAAAAACCTCACATTGGACTCGCTTCACAGTTCTGTCGGCTAATGCACTTTCCCGTGTATTAGATGATCTCGATCAACACTTTTAACACTTAAATAACGTCTATTACGCCCTAGTTAGCCAAATGCTAACAAATAATAACAATTTAGTACCCACTTATAGTGATACGAGGTATGCATGACAATATTACAGATACTAGCAAGCTTAACCCCCATTATTAGCGTAATGGTATTCTTGGTGCTTATGCGCTTACCAGCGTCGAAAGCAATGCCCATATCAATGGTTGCTACAGGCCTTGTAGCAATGTTTATTTGGCAAATGGATACGCAACTTCTTGCGGCATCTGTAGTCGAAGGTCTTCTCGCTGCATTAACACCGCTGACCATTATTTTTGGCGCGGTATTTTTGTTAAATACCCTTAAATATTCTGGCGCCATGGACACTATTCGTTCAGGCTTTACTAACATCAGTGCCGATGCGCGAGTTCAGGTGATTATTATTTGCTGGTTGTTTGGATCGTTTATTGAAGGCTCTGCAGGCTTCGGTACTCCAGCTGCAATCGGTGCACCGCTACTAGTACTATTAGGTATCCCACCCATTGCTGCAGCCGTAGTGGCCTTGATTGCTGATTCAACATCAGTGTCATTTGGCGCAATTGGTTTACCTGTTCTATTTGGGATGGAACAAGGCCTAACAGAAGGCGGCGTTAACATGGCGGCAGCTCAAATTGCTGAACATGGTGGCACTTTTGCCGGTTATGCACAGTATATTGCTAAACACATGATCACCATCGACTTAATAACAGGTACATTAATTCCGTTAGTGATGGTTTGTGTATTAACAGGATTTTTTGGTCGCAACAAGTCGATTAAAGAAGGTTTACAAGTTTGGAAATTTGCAATATTTGCGGGTTTTGCCTTTACCATACCAGCATGGTTAATTAACTATATTGCTGGTCCTGAGTTCCCTTCTGTTATTGGTGCTCTTGTGGGTATGGCGTTAGTTATCCCTGTCGCGAGAAAAGGCTGGTTACTGCCATCAACACCTTGGTGTGACTTCAGCGAAAACGACAATAAATCAGATGAAGAGCTCGCGATTAATCAAACACCGGTTAAATTCTCACAAATTGCCGCTTGGTCTCCATACATCATTATGGCGTCGTTATTAGTCTTATCTCGTGTCGTTACTCCATTTAAAAGCTGGTTGCTTGGCTTTAACATTAGCTGGACGGGTTTATTAGGCACAGAGCTTAAAGCCGGCTTTGCTACATTGTATGCACCGGGAATCTTCTTTGTTGTTGTATGTTTATTCGGTTTTATCTTATTTAAAATGAAACCTACTGCAATGAAGCAATCAATCACCGTATCTTGTCGTTCAATGTTACCAACGATCATTTCATTAGGTGCATCAGTACCTATGGTAAAAATATTCCTAAACTCAGGTGAAAATGGCGCCGGTCTCGCTTCAATGCCAGTTGCATTAGCAGACCTACTGGCCAATAGCATGGGCTCAGTTTGGGCTTGGGTTTCACCTATTGTCGGTATTTTTGGTGCCTTCCTGTCAGGTTCTGCGACTTTCTCAAACATGATGTTCTCAGGCTTACAGTATTCAGTTGCAGATAATATCGGCATGAATCACGCCATCGCGTTAGCGTTGCAAGGCATTGGAGCCAATGCAGGCAACATGATGTGTGTAATGAACGTCGTTGCTGCTGCTACCGTGGTAGGTATGGCAGGTCGTGAGTCTGAAATTATTCGTAAAACAATGCCTATCGCACTGGGTTATGCCTTAGTTGCAGGCACTATTGCTGTTATCTGGGGTGGATTCTAATTAACGATAAAGTTACTTATATTCTAACGATAACAATACAACAGCAGGCACAAAATGCCTGCCGTTCATTCGAGTGTAAAGAGAGCATGTTATGACTATTAATTATCAAGTAGTGATGGATACGTTAACGTCACAGCTCGGCAGTCACGCCGTATCCAATGATCCAGTGCGTCGTTTTGCTTGGTCAACTGATGCCAGTTACTTTCGTATCGTACCTGAAATTGTGGTACACGCAGATACTCCAGAACAAGTTAAAATAACCCTTAATATCGCCAGAGCACATAATGTGCCAGTAACCTTTCGTGCTGCCGGTACCAGTTTATCTGGCCAGGCAATTGGTGATGGCATTTTACTTATTTTGGGCCATGATGGTTTTAGAAACATTGAAATCAGTGAAGATAGAAATTCAATCACTCTAGGTGCTGCGGTCATTGGTTCAGATGCCAACATGGCATTAAAACCCTTCAATAAAAAAATTGGTCCCGATCCAGCCACACTAGCCTCTGCACAAATTGCCGGAATGGTAGCAAATAATGCATCTGGAATGTGTTGTGGCACCGCGCAGAACAGTTATCAAACCATTAAATCAGTTAAATTAATGCTTGCCGATGGTACTGAACTTGATACAGGTTGTCCGCATTCAAAAGCAGCATTTAGCCAATCTAATCCTGCGTTACTTACGGCGTTAACCGATCTTGCGCAATTAACTCAAAATAATCCAACCCTATCGGCGCGGATCCGTAAAAAGTTCTCGATTAAGAACACCACTGGTTACAGCATTAATGCACTGGTAGATTTTAGCGATCCATTTGACATCATTAATCACTTAATTGTGGGCTCAGAAGGCACACTTGCGTTTGTAAATGAAGTCACTTATCACACCGTTGAAGAAGCGCAATTTAAAGCTTCTGCCATGGCGGTGTTCTTCAATATGGAAGATGCTGCCAGCGCAATACCACCGATTAAAGGTGATAGTGTGGCCGCTGCAGAATTACTTGATTGGGCATCGATTAAATCGGTTACCGGTAAAACTGGCATGCCGGAGTGGCTAAGTGATTTACCAGAAGGTTCAGCCATTCTATTAATTGAGTGTCGTGCTAATGACCCCGAAACGTTAGTGCAATACACTCAAGATGTGATCACAAAAATCGCTCACATTGACACTGAACGTCCAACTGAATTCAGTAATGATCCAGCAGTATTTGGCCAGTATTGGGCAATGCGCTCTGGTTTATTCCCTATTATTGGCGGTGCAAGACCTAAAGGCACATCGGTTATTATTGAAGATGTTGCATTCGAATTACAACATTTAGCCAGTGCAGCAGCAGACTTAACCGCTTTATTCCATCAACACGGTTACCCAGAAGGGGTGATTTATGGCCATGCTTTAGCCGGTAACTTCCATTTTATTATCACGCCAACGTTTGCCTCTCAAGATGATATCAATCGTTTCCAAAATTTCATGCAAGATGTCGCTGAAATGGTGATCAATAAGTACGATGGTTCGATGAAAGCAGAGCATGGTACTGGTCGAGCTGTAGCCCCCTTTGTTGAAATGGAATGGGGCACTGACGCATATACATTAATGAAGCAAATCAAACAGATTTTCGACCCAAGTAAATTGTTAAATCCTGGGGTTATTCTCAATGATGACACGCTGGTACATGTTAAAAACATCAAACCTTGCCCAGTGGTAGATGACTTTATTGATAAATGTATTGAATGTGGTTTTTGTGAGAAAACCTGTCCAACATCGGCGCTTAACTTCTCTCCGCGCCAACGTATTGCGGTATTGCGTGAAATTGAACGTTTAGAGCAATCGGGTGATAAAAAAGCCGCCGCAGAAATGCGTGCCAGTGCCAAATATGATGTGGTTGATACCTGTGCAGCCTGTCAGCTATGTACTATTGCCTGCCCAGTTGACAACAGCATGGGTAATTTGGTGCGTAAACTGCGCACACCGTACATCACCACCACAGAACAAAAAGTGCTCGACTTCCAAGCCAAGCATTTTGGCGCAGTAAACCAAGTGATCAGCACCGGCTTTGATATTTTAGGTATTGTGCATAAAATAACTGGCGATGGTATCACCAACTCGTTGATGAAAGCGGGTCGTTTGATTTCCAAAGAAGTACCTTATTGGAATCCAGACTTCCCTAAAGGTGGCAAGGTGGCAAAGCCATCAGCCCATAAACCTGGTCAACAAACAGTTTTATACTTCCCTGCATGTGGTGGCAGAACCTTTGGTCCAACACCAAAAGATCCTGACAACCGCACCTTGCCAGAAGTGGTTATGACTTTACTTGAACGCGCTGGCTACAATGTGATCATCCCAGAAAATACCCGCCATTTATGTTGCGGTCAGATGTGGGAATCAAAAGGTGATTTTAAAAACGCTGATGCTAAGCGTGATGAACTTATTGACGCACTCAGTACACAGTCAGAAAATGGCAAAGTGCCTATTATCGTTGATGCATTGTCTTGTACTTATCGCACATTAACCGGTAACCCTAAGGTGAAAATAACCGATTTAGTCGAGTTTATGCACGACGAGATGTTACCAAACATGACAATTACGAAGAAATCTAACGTCACTTTACACCAAGGCTGTAGTGCCCGTAAGATGAAATTAGAGCCTAAGCAACAAGCTATTGCTGATGCGTGTGCTAACCATGTAGTGTTGCCCGCGGGCATTAGCTGTTGTGGTTATGCCGGTGAAAAAGGGCTTTATAAGCCTGAAATTAATGCCAGCGCACTGCGTAACATTAAAAAGCTCATTCCGGCAGAAACGAAAGAAGGTTACTACGCTAACAGAATGTGTGAAGTCGGCTTAACCCAACACAGTGGTATTTCATACCGCCATTTAGCCTATTTATTAGAAGAATGTACTCGTTAAACTAATGGACCATCACAGTAAATAGCGTAAACAATAAGGGCATTGATATCATATCAATGCCCTTAATTTTTGTTACCATACTTAACACTAATATCCGAACTCAGCGTTAATTAGCGTACTCAAACGAGTCATCCTACTCAATCGAGAGGTACTATCAAAACGACATGTCCTATCAAAACGAGATGTCCTATAAAACGAATTGCCCATCTCAACTCAGACTAAATCAATAAACACGCCAGTAACTGTTGCTGCAATCTTTCATGTTCAAGCGGCATATCGCTAATAATTTCGACCCGTGTATCTAGTGCATCATCAAGTTCATTAAGCATCAACTTATCATCCACCATATTGACACTGAGCACCCCATCCTGGGTAATAACAATAGCTTTTAATCTCAGTACCTTGTCCATTTTAACCGTGTCTACCCACGCCATAAATTGCTCAAACTGAAAACAATGTACTGCTGAAAATATCCAACCACTACTGTAACAGCCCTCACCTTGGTTAGTTTTGTGAATAAACCCAGTAGGGGAAAACTCAGGGGTATCGATATCGCTCAGTGGTGGTTCGTTAGACAGCCAGTTATCCATAAGCGTTTTCCGCCCCAATAGCCGTTGTCCCGCTGGCACCGTTTGATACTTTGTCGGGGTATTTAAGCGCAATAATAACTGTTGGATTAGGTCAACATCAGTAAAGTGATTATCGACACTAATTAGTGGCGTCTGTTGTAAATGTAACTTGCTGAGGAATTGCTGTAACTGTAAATGATCTGTTTCAGTGTAATGCTGGGCTTTATTGGCCAACAGCACATCTGCCATCTGTAATTGCTGCGTAAACGTATCATGATTTCGATAGCGCGGATCGCTGACTTTACGCGCATCAACCAGACATACACTACTTTGCAAAGTAATAACATGTTGATAATATTCAGATGTTAATAACTTCACTATTTCAGCAGGATGCCCAAGCCCAGTTGGTTCTATCAATAACCGGTCCGGCTTAGTTTGCTGAATAAGTTGATTTATCGCGACTTGTGTTGGTAAGCCGGAGACGCAACACAGGCAACCACCTGGCACTTCTTTTATGACAATACTGACAGGCTTTGCTGGTGTAACATCAGGACTATTATTACTATTATTACCTATAGCCGTCGCATTTAACAAACCGCCATCAATGCCTATTTCGCCAAACTCATTCACCAGCACCGCCCACACTTCATCTTTGGGCTTATGAGCTAATAATTGGCTAATGAGCGTGGTTTTACCCACCCCCAGAAAGCCAGTAATAATATTGGTGTTAATCGGTTTAGTGATCATTTTTTCGCTTTAGCGTATTTACCCTTTCGAGTAGGTTTCACATCTGTTTGCGATGGCTTGCCACGTTTGTACTTAAGTACTTTTTTCGGTTTCTCTGCCGCAACATCGCGATATCGAGCCGGTAATGGCGCCCCTTCTTCGTATCCTGTTGGTACCAATATCGGCAATGATTGTTCAATAAGTTGTTCAATTGCGCCAAGTAACTCTAGCTCTTGAGGACTCACCAGCGAAATGGCTTCACCGCCTAATCCCGCACGGCCTGTACGCCCTACTCTATGGATGTAATCTTCGCATTCTTCAGGTAATTCAAAGTTAATGACTCTTGGTAGGGCTTGAATATCAAGCCCTCGAGCGGCCAAGTCAGTAGCGATTAACACGCGTAATTGACCAGTTTTAAACTCTTCCAACGCACGATTTCGAGCCCCTTGGCTTTTATCACCGTGAAATACCGATGACTTAATACCGTCTAAGCTTAACTCGCGGTATAAATGATCTGCTGTTTCTTTACGGCTGGTGAACACCATAACTTGTTGCCAGTTATGCTTGCCAATTAATTCAGATAACAACTCAGCTTTTCGGCGGGTATCCACTTGATAGACTTGCTGGACAACATTAGCGGCAGTAGTTTGGGTTTCAACATGAACGTATTCAGGATTGTTTAGCATTTTAGCCGCTAGCGTTTTAACTTCTTCAGAAAAAGTAGCAGAAAACATCATAGTTTGATGTTGTCTGGCGATTAAACGCTTCACTTTTTCAATATCTTTAACAAAACCAAGATCAAGCATGCGATCAGCTTCATCAATCACTAAGTGAGTAACAAAAGATAGATCCAATTCATGCTGGCCAATAATGTCAAACAATCGTCCTGGCGTTGCCACTAAAATATCTACGCCTTGTTCTAATGCCTTACGCTGAGGATTGATGCTCGCGCCACCATAAACGGCTAAGCTGGTCAGATTGATAAACTGGCTGTATTTAACTAAATTTTGCTCAATCTGAATCGCTAGCTCGCGAGTCGGTGTCATGATTAATGCGCGTAAACGATTTGGTGGCAATAAGTCTGAATGATCTTGCGCCATTAAATGACTTAGTAACGGTAACGCAAAAGCAGCTGTTTTTCCGGTACCGGTTTCGGCACTGGCCAATACATCTCGGCCATCGAGCGCTAGTGGGATCACAGCTTGTTGGACAGGAGTAGCAGTTTGATACCCAGATTGATTAACCGCATCTAATAATAATGGCGGTAACCCTAGCGACGTAAATGACATAACAGACCCAATAACACAAATAAAAATAGGTCGCTATTGTATACTAATCTAAACATCATTAACTATTACATTAGTGATGGCATTAGCCATATCATCACGATGGGTCACGCCGGTTTTGAATGAAGAGTCACAGTACTAACGTTATATCTGCTGACTAACCTGCAATGGTATTACTTTTTCCACTAAATACTTTTGCTCAAAATCATCGCGGCACAAGGCATGCGAAAATACATATCCTTGGCCATAATCACAACCAGCAGACGCCAATAAACGCCGTTGACTTTCGGTTTCAACACCTTCGGCAATGACTTTGATACCGAGTTTATGAGCCATTGCAATAATCGCTTCACACAAACACATATCATTGTTTTTGGCAGCCAATCGACCCACAAAAGATTTATCAATCTTAAGATAATCTACATTATATTTGGTTAAATAGGGTAATGATGAATAGCCAGTACCAAAGTCATCAAGCGACAATTGCATACCTGCATCACTATAAGCCTGCAATTTAGCCTCAACATTAGGTTCAATGTCATGTAGTAGGTTTTCAGTGATTTCAATACAAATGCTATTGGTAGGCAGCGCGAGTAAAGACATGTATTTAAGCCAATTTTCAACATCGGTCGACTCGTCTTTAAACTGTACTGGTGACATATTAATACTAATCTGAATATGGTGATTAAATTGTGTCTTCCATTTTGCGACTTGCTCGCAGGCTTGATAAAAAGCCCAATTGCCAATATCGATTATCATCCCAGTATCTTCAGCAATAGAGATAAAATCTGCCGGTGGAATTAACCCCATTGTTGGATGGTTCCAACGAATTAACGCTTCCACCTTGATGATCTGCTGACAGCTTAAATCCACAATAGGCTGATAATACAACTCAAATTGCTGCTGGATAATCGCCACTTTAAGGTCTTGAATCAACGCCATCCGCTTTTGTGCATCGTCTTGCATTGCGGAGGTAAAATAATTAAACCGATTACGACCATGGGATTTTGCCGAATACATGGCTTGGTCGGCATTCTTCAATAATGCTTCGGTTGTTTTTGCATCGTCTGGAAATAACGTAATACCAATACTGCCACTAATATAGGCCGTTTGATCACCTAATAAATAAGGCTCTGCAAGTCGTTTAAGTATTTGTTGTGCAACACGTTCGACCCCATGAGTATCTTCAAGATTAGTTAACACTATGGTAAATTCATCACCACCAAGACGGGCGACAACATCGGTTTCGCGTACGCTGTTTTTTAAGCGTTCCGCCGTCTCAATTAACAATACATCGCCCATATCATGGCCCAACGTGTCGTTAACCTCTTTAAAAAAATCCAAGTCTAAAAACATCAATGCAAAATGATTATGCTGTCGGTCAGAATGGAATACCTCTTGATTCAAAAATGTTAACAACATCCTACGATTTGGCAAACCGGTAAGTGCATCATAATTAGCCTGGCGCCATATCAACTCTTCAGTTTGCTTTTTCTCGGTAATATCGGAAAATAACGCAACAAATCGCGCAGCCTGCGACTTTGTTCGGATGATTGAATTAATGGTTAATAAGATAAGGTAATTTTCACCATTTTTACGACGCATCCACACTTCACCATGCCAATGTCCCTGCTGGCTAAGCTGTTGGCTTAATTGTTGATAAAAATGTTGGGGCTGAAGATCTGTTTCAAACATACGTAAATGCTGATCTTGTATGTCTTGTTGACTGAATCCAGTGATAAAAGAAAAGGCAGGATTTGAATCAATGATAATGCCCTTTGCAGTAAACACACTCATGGCTTCACTGGAGTTTTGGTATACAGATGCTGCAATACTTAGCGAGTCTTCAACCTGCTTGATATCAGTGATATCACTATGAGTACCACACATTCTAAGCGGTTTACCTTTATCATCAACGTCAACCACTCTTCCTGTTTGCAAAATCCACCGACTGTCGCCGTCCATATTAGTTAATTGATATTCCACTCGTTGGCTTATACAGCGACCTTTTACAATTTCATTAATGCTGCGAAGAAACTTAAATTTATCTTTTAGCTGTATCGCATTTATCCACAATTTAGGATGCTGATTAAGCTCTTCCATTGAGCAACCCAAAATGTCAGCACTGTATCGATTCGTACGAATTCGATTGTGTTGTACATCCCAGTCCCACACGCCTAACTCACTGCTATCGAGTACCAGCGCAAGTTGCTCGTTACTTTGCAATAAATCTTGTTCGGCCTGTTTCTGATGAGTGATATCAAGAAAACCGGCAATAACTAGGAAAGTATTGTCTTGAACATGACGGCGGCAGGCGATGGTCACATGGGTATAAATGACCGAACCATCTTTGGCAATAAAACGCTTATCAATTTCATATTCATTGAGTTCGCCTTTACTCATTTTCTCAAATAATAATAAATCTTTATTCAAATCATCTGGGTGTGTTAATTCAGCCCACGTTAACGCCTTTAATTCATTTTCGCTGTAACCGAACATTCGACATAAATAGGGGTTAACTCTCAACCAATGCTTAGTTTTAGTGGTAATAGAAATACCAATATTGCCAATATCAAATTGATTGTTGAAAAGAAAATCTTCTTGTAATTTGACTTGAATATCGCGCCCACGAAACACTATTTTTGCAAGTAAATGACCGATGACCATAGTCAATAAAGGTAATACCAGCATGATAGGCAAAGACACAACACTGATAGCGTGTAACGCTTGATCAAATGGCAATAAAAATAGCCATAACAACAATAGGGAATGAACAATAACGCCAAAAAGGTAGAATTCACGATAACGAATTTGATCTAATTCATGCCGACGGTACCGACGCCACACTAATCCAATGACCGCACTACTGCTTAACGCAAATATACCAACCCATACAGCAACGCCACCCAAATGATAGCGATAAAGCGCCATGATAATGGTTGCGACAAGTGTTGGAATACCTCCAAAAAACAGTCCACTTAAACAGAGTACTACCGAGCGGGCATCAAACAATATTTCCTGTTGATGAACCAAGGGATCCATCATAATAACAACGCCAATAGTGCCAATAACTGCGCCCATTAAAAATTGCCATAAAAAAGGCGTCACCTTACGTTGATGCGTAGGAGAGAGTGAGTAAACATAAACTAGCGCAAGTAATAGCGCTGCATTTTCTAAAATTGAGAAAAAAACATTTAGACCAAACATCTATACATTTCCCTTATCCATCCTTAACAAGCACATTAGCATCCAAGCTGTCTCTATTTAGTATAGTAGAAGTAAACTAACACTATGATTTATCGTCTTTATACCGTGAACCATTCTATATATAAAGGGCATAATATTCATCTGAAATTTCGATAATATTATTTAAGAGAAATTGTCATCCTATCCAACACAACAAAATGCGCAATAACCGACCAACCATAGTGTCGGTGTCAAAAAATATCACCCTAGATCACAGTTACTTGGAAAATGTCGTGTTGGTAATAAAACGGCCTATTGATTGTGACTTAATCGACGTTAACGAGCTTCACGTCACATAATAACTGCAATGTTATTGGTATGTTTAATTAAGAGAAAACTTAATTCTATATAAAGGACAATCAATATGGCGACTAAATTTTTCATTCCAAGCGTCAACATTCTGGGTCAAGGCAGCGTAGATGAAGCGATTAAAGACATCAACGCGTTTGGATTTACCAAAGCACTTATTGTCACCGACAAACCACTAGTGAGTATTGGTTTAGTGGCAAAGGTTGCAGATAAACTCAATGCCAATGGTATTGAAGTGGTTATTTTTGATGGCGTTCAACCTAACCCAACAACAGGTAATGTTGCTGCAGGCCTTGAACTACTAAAAGCCAATCAGTGTGATGTGATTATTTCTTTAGGCGGCGGTTCACCGCACGATTGCGCTAAAGGAATCGCACTCGTGGCCACCAACGGCGGTAGCATTAAAGATTATGAAGGTGTGGATGTATCAACTAAAGCACAAATGCCTTTAGTCGCGATTAACACTACCGCAGGCACAGCAAGTGAAATGACACGCTTTTGTATTATTACCGATGAGGCAAGGCACATTAAAATGGCCATTGTCGATAAAAATACCACACCTATTCTATCTGTAAATGATCCTGAACTGATGCTAGAAAAGCCAGCATCACTGACTGCTGCAACCGGGATGGACGCATTAACACACGCAATTGAAGCTTATGTCTCTATTGCAGCCAATCCCATCACCGACGCGTGTGCAATCAAAGCTATTGAACTGATCCAAGCCAATTTAATTAATGCAGTTAAAAAAGGCGATGACATTCAAGCCAGAGAAAACATGGCTTATGCACAATTTCTAGCGGGCATGGCCTTTAATAATGCCAGCCTTGGTTATGTGCATGCTATGGCACATCAACTTGGCGGTTTTTATGACTTACCACACGGGGTTTGTAACGCATTATTGCTACCTCATGTACAAACCTATAACGCCCAAGTTGTGCCTGCACGCTTAGCTGATGTCGCAAAAGCTATGGGTGTCGACATAGCAGCAATGACAGACGAGCAAGGCGCTAAAGCGGCCATTGACGCCATTAAGCAATTATCAAAAGCGGTTAACATTCCTGCTAATTTAACCGAGCTAGGCGTAAAAGCACAAGACATCCCAACTTTAGCAGACAATGCTCTCAAGGATGCTTGTGGCTTTACTAACCCGAAACAAGCGACACATCAAGAGATCTGTCAAATGTTCACAAACGCTTTATAACTAACCTCAGCAAGGGATAATAAGCAATTATCAAATAGTTATTAACCAGAATTAAGCTAAACTCGTTTTATAGCACAGCATAAAGCCCGTATTTTATTACGGGCTTTTTTATCTGCCGTTTAATGTAAAAAATCAACTATGACAACAGCTTATTTTTAATTTAGTAAAAAGTGATGCTTAGATCTAAGTTCTTGAAATAAGGATTGACCAATATAAAAAATAAGGTCTATAGTGAAAACACTTAGATAGCGAATAGGTAGGTAAACAATGACAGCAATCACTCATATATATAATTACACCGTTCGATGCCCGCACTATAAAGAAAACGAACAAGCTGCAACATGGCTCAACCATATCGAAGTAAACCAATCTTGTGAAATTGCTCTAGACCGTATCACTAAATGGCACAACCTCTCTGGCACCAAATCATTTGAACTAGACGATTTTGTGGTTCGAAAGGCCGATAATGAAGAAGCTTATTTTGCCATGCAAAGTAGCCGCCTTAAGCATGATGGCCATGCCCTTGTCACTTTTAAAATCTATTTAGACAACTGCTGCCAAGATGCTTCTCCGAATCAAATAATGGAGCATTTAATCGATGATTATCAACAGCGTATCGCTAAAGTCGAATAATACATCAAGTCTATTTACCATCAACATTAAGGAGCTATCATAGCTCCTTATTTTTTGCTGTTTTATTGTCAATGGCTATAAGTTCTTGCCCTGTCGTAACACATACTTACGAACACGAACCCACGATAATAGAAATACAATTAAGCGGCATTGGCTCGCATACCGTGCGGAATGGGTAAGCCATTCTCATTCACGTTGACAAATACCATCTTATCGATGAAAGCAATCGGCGCATGATTGACTTTATTACGTATTTTACAGCGAACAGTGACTGAACTTTGACCTAAGCTTACTAGCTCAAACCCAAACTCGATAATGTCGCCTGTTTGTGCCGGTGCCATAAAATTAATTTCCGATATCACTTTGGCAATATGGAATTGGCTGCGCATTTGGCAACTGGCAAAAATTGTTGCTTCCTCATTAACCCAACTTAATAACTGGCCACAACATAAGCTTTGAGTGCTATTAAGATGAATAGGCATGATGATATGACGTGAGAAATATTTCATAGTGACCTCATTATCTGACTTATTAATTTTGCGTCGTTAGGCGCATACCTCCAAATAAGTAGCAACGATCAAGCCAAGTATATTAAGCTTTAATAATCAATGTGATAAATATATTTTTAAATTAGAAAACTCTCAGAATGCCCAAAATAAATGCATCTTCGCACCAAAAAAGAAAAAGGCCACACTGAGTATGGCCTTTAAAATGAATATTAACTGATATTGATTAGCGAATAATTTGCTTCAACGTATTCACAAAAACACTGATGTCATTAGCACTAATATCTTTATGAGTCACCAAGCGCAACTGTCGGCTCGGACTAATGATAATGCCTTTATCGGCCAGTTTGGCAGTAAGCATTTTAGGGTCGATATGTTCTGCGAGTGTGGCGAAAACCATATTGGTCTGCACCAAACTAACATCGACAGCAAACTCACTCATTTCAGCCAACAACAAAGCCAAGGTTTTTGCATTGTAATGATCATCCGCTAAACGATCGACCTGCTCAGTTAACGCCAACTTAGCCGCTGCAGCGATAATACCTGCTTGACGCATTCCACCACCGAGCATTTTACGCCAACGTGTCGCTTTACCAATTAATCGCTCATCGCCTAACAAAATCGACCCAATCGGTGCACATAAGCCTTTTGATAAACAAATCGATACAGAGTCAAAGTATTGAGTAATATCGGCAATAGCAATGCCCTGCGCAACCGCAGCATTGGCAACCCGGGCACCATCTAAATGAATTTTAAGCCCACGATTAAACGCAAGACTTTGTGCCTGGGATAAATAATCTTGGTTTAATACCTTGCCGCCAATGGTATTTTCTAAGCTCAATAACCGTGTTCTTGCAAAATGCACGTCATCAGGCTTAATCGCAGCTTCAATATCATTCAATAAAATACTGCCATCAGCTTGATTATTCAGAGGCTGAGGTTGAATGCTGCCTAATACCGCTGCCCCGCCGCCTTCAAACTTATAGTTATGAGCTTGTTGACCACAAAGATACTCATCTCCGCGTTCACAATGAGACATCAATGCCAATAAATTAGCTTGCGTACCAGAACTGACAAACAGAGCACCATCAAAGCCAAACATCTCTGCAGCCATATCTTGTAAATTATTGACGGTCGGATCATCACCATAAACATCATCACCGACCTCCGCCCTCGACATGGCTAAACGCATTGCTTCAGTCGGTTGAGTCACCGTATCACTTCGAAAATCAATCATGCTGCATCTCTATCCTCTTTTACTCAACATTATGGAAGCTACGCAACTACTTCGCCGCTGATGAAATTTCTGTTAATGCCGCTAAAGCAGCTTCGTAGTTTGGGTGTTCACTTACTTCAGTCACTAATTCTTGATATTTCAATATGCCTTGAGAATCAATAATAAAAATTGAACGGGCTAATAAACCACGGTCTTTGATCAACAAACCATACTTTTCGCCAAAATCACGCCATACGGAGTCAGACAACACTTTAATTTTATCCACATTTTCGGTTTGGCAAAAACGCTTCTGAGCAAACGGTAAGTCTTCGCTAATGGTTAACATGACCACATTGGCATCATATTGAGTAAACTCTTTATTAAATCGTTTGGTCTGTAATGCACACACGCCAGTGTCTAAACTGGGTACCGCGCTAATGAGTATCGTCTTACCTTTAAAGTCACTCAAACTGACTGGATTAAACTTTTCATCCACAACAGTAAACAAGGGTGCAACCGTATTTATACTCGGTATTTTACCTTCTAAAGCAACAGGGGTTCCCCCCATAGTAATCATGGTTTTCTCGCCAGCAAAACTGGGGGCACTCATAACCGATGAGGATAATAATGTGATCACTGCAATGGTAGAAAATAGCTTCATGGAAAACTCCTGTTAAAGGTACTGATGAGCGGTTTGAACTGGGTGCTAACGAGAGATCTTAGTAAACATGACACCAGTAGAAATAGTTAGAGCCAATAGTTACGCAAATGATAGCTAATGGCTCAGTGCTCTTATGATAAAGATAGTTAATCAGTTTTAATATTATATATTTAACTTTGAATCGATATTACTAGATAAAATTTTCTCGATACTCTTTAAAAGCCAGTTTAGTGACTTAATAAGCCTCAATCTACAGTTTAGACATTATTAGTTATTGTAATATCGACAAGGCATTTTACGATGTAACGCTTAACGATCATATACTTTCCTAAAGGGCTAAATGACCGAGCCCAATAAGAACGGAATTTGATTAACGTGACCAGTTGGTTTTACTCAGCTCAACAATTTCATTACCTTTACCATTAATTAGCGCTTTCATCATGTAAACGCTAAAGCCTTTCGCCTGTTCGAACTTAATTTTTGGTGGCATCGCAAGCTCTTGTTTCGCCGTATCGACTTCAAGAACAACTGGCCCAGAGTGCTCCATCATTTCCGCCATTGCTTCGGGTAGTTTGCCTGGATCGTTGACATGGATCCCTTTCAGACCACAAGCTTCAGCAATTTTTGCAAAGCTTGGATTCTCTAGATCAGTATCATTTGATAAGTAGCCACTGGCTTTCATCTCCATGGCGACAAAACCCAGTGAGCGGTTGTTATAAACAATAATTTTAATCGGTAGGTTAAGTTGTTTCAGAGAGAGTAGCTCTCCCATCAACATCGAAAATCCACCATCACCACACATTGCAATTACCTGACGATTACGATCCAGTGATTGAGCTCCCATTGCCTGTGACAATGCATTAGCCATTGACCCATGGTTAAATGATCCAATTAAACGACGTTGACCATTCATCGATAAATAACGAGCAGCCCAAACTGTTGGCGTGCCAACGTCGCAGGTAAAGATAGTATCTTGACCTGCTTGCTCATCAAGCAGACGGGTTAAGTATTGTGGATGAATTAAATTATGTGATGTTTTACCATTGGCGAGAACATCCAAATCTTTTCGGGATTCTTGATAGTTTTTAACACACTGCTCTAGGTGAGCGCTAGAACGGCCTTCCTTAATAAGTTCAAGCAGTGAAGTGACGGTATTTTTGGTATCCCCTAGAACACCAAAATCAATCTGCACATGTCTCCCGAGTGACGCGGGCTGATTATCAATTTGTAAGATAGTGATGTTTTCTGGATAGAAAGCTCGATAAGGGAAGCTGGTGCCTATCATCAACAACGTATCTGCTTGTTGCATTGCGTGGTAACCAGATGAAAAGCCGATAAACCCAGTCATCCCAACATCGTAAGGGTTATCATATTCAAGGAACTCTTTACCGCGCATGGCATGTACAATGGGTGCTTGTAGTTTTGCGGCTAAGGCAACAATTTCATCATGAGCATCTTTACAGCCAGCACCACACAATAAAGTGACTTTGCCGCTTTTATTAAGGTGAGTAGCAAGTGTTTTTGTGTCAGCTAAATTAGCGATATAAGAAGCAGGTTTTGGGACGTTCCATTTTGGTTTGGTCGTTTCAGGCATCGCCTTAAGCGCGATATCTCCCGGAAGAACCAGCACACTAACATCATTATGTAAGATAGCCTGACGCATGGCTGTTTCGAGTAAATATGGCATTTGTTCAGGGCTGGAAACTAATTCACAAAAAACACTGCACTCTTTAAATAATTCTTGTGGGTGAGTTTCTTGGAAATAATTGCTGCCAATTTCTGATGAAGGTATATGAGCAGCAATGGCTAATACTGGAACTTTATTACGATGACAATCGAACAAACCATTAATCAAATGAAGATTACCTGGACCACAAGAACCAGCACAGACGGCCAACTCTCCTGAAATATGTGCTTCTGCACCTGCGGCAAAAGCAGCGCTTTCTTCATGGCGTGTTCCTAGCCATTCAATCGTACCCATTTTTCGCAAGCTATCACTAATTCCGTTAAGTGAATCGCCAGTTACCCCCCAAATCCGTTTCACGCCTGCTTGTTCAAGGGTTTGAGTAATAAAACTTGCGATACTTTGACTCATATTAAGATACTCCTAAGTATGAAATTTGATGAAAAAAGGTGCAGCAGTAGATTTTTAATCAATGACAACCAAAAATCTTACCTTTAATTATCATCCTCTTGGAAACGCTGCTTAACAATGCTAAATGGTTATTTTTTCATAAACATTTATTTTTTATATGTTCAAAAAAATATATATTTATGAAATAAGGCGTTATGGCTGCTAAAAACAGTAAATAGTAAAAGTAAGACTAACTAGATGATTATTGACGCACAAAAAACAACTCAATTCAGGAGGTTTTTGGGGAGTAGAGCGGATATTAGGTATAAAAAAACCAGCAAATGCTGGTTTTTAGAAGATTAACTTGTCTGCAATATTATTTTGCTGGAACTTCTTTCACATGCAAATCCATTTGTGGGAATGGAATTTCAATCTCAGCTGCATCTAATGCATTCTTGATTTGCTCAAGCAATTCAAAACGCGCAGTCCAATAGTCTGGTGTTTTAACCCACGGACGTACAACAAAGTTGATTGAAGAGTCAGCAAGCTCAGCTAGACCGATAGTATAACTAGGGTCTTTTAACACAAACTGATTATTATCTAAAATATCCGCTAATACCTTCTTAGTTTTAGCGATATCAGCAGTATACGAAACACCAATCGTTAAATCGATACGACGCTTTTCTAGTGCTGAATAGTTGGTGATAGTGCCGTTCATAATCGCTGAGTTAGGCGCGATAATCATTTTGTTGTCACCAGTACGTAAACGGGTTGAGAAAATGGTAATTTCATCAACTACACCGGCAACACCAGCCGCTTCGATAAAGTCACCTACGCGACATGGACGGAAAAGCACCATCAATACACCTGATGCAAAGTTCGAAAGTGAACCTTGTAATGCTAAACCTACTGCTAAACCCGCGGCACCGATAACCGCAACCAATGACGCAGTTTGCACACCAACTTGACCCAGCGTGGCGACAATAGTAAATACAAACACCAACATCCACGCTAAGTTTGCCACAAACGAAACAACTGTTGTATCCACTTTGCGGTTGGTCAATAATTTGGTTGTTATGCGTTTTGCTACACCGGAAAAATACTTACCGATGAGAAAAATAACAATAGCAGCTAGCGCTTTAAGACCATAAGTCATCAAAAACTCAGGTGCCTGCTCCACTAAAGCATCTAAACCTTCTATATGTTCCATTTCTTTCTCCATTTTAATAGCAGTCTTATTCTGCCGATATAATAAATTCTACTCGTCGATTACGCTGACGCCCTTCTATAGTGGCATTATCCGCGATCGGATTTTTGTTACTCATGCCAACGATCTCAATCGACGTCGGTTGAAATTGGTACTCATTTACGAGTAAATCTTTAATGGTGGCTGCACGTTTAAGTGATAGTGAGCGGTTAACAGCATCACTACCAATATTATCAGTGTGTCCCTCTAAACGAATAGCCACTTGAGGATGTTGCTCAATGTATTGCTGTACCCTAACCAAGGTTGGCCGCTGAGTTAACAACACTACTGATTTATCAAAATCAAAATACACAGGTTGAAGAATAGACCCAAAACAATCTACTGCCACAGAAACATCTCGTTGTTGACGACATTGTTCAGCAATAAGGGCCGAATTATTTGTTACTGTCGCGCCTAATTCAGCTTCATCAAACTCAGCATCATCTTCGGCATCCTCATCAACAATCAACAATTCAGTATCAATACAACCATTTGCCATAACAACACTGTTAACAGGGGTATCATTACAGGCATCTTTTTTATCAGGAACGCCGTCAAAATCTGTATCAACCCAGGCATGGGCAGTGCAGATAAAACAGCCAATTAAAATCAATGTCACAGCTCGAATGATAGTCATAAATACCTCTTCGACATGACATCGAAATTTGTTAAAGAATCGTATTTTAACTGTTTATCGCTTAAATTAAAAGACAACACTTTATAATCAACACCTTGCACCATCATGCTTAACTAAAATGTCACTTAAGCGTGATATAGGTATCGGCTCGATGCCAGAAAACCTTATTAATTTCCAGCCAACTTTGCAACAAAAACAATACAAACAACTAACATTACTGATAGTTGATTGTTTGTATTGACACATTTTATAACAAGCTTAACCTCTCTGTTCCCCGCATTAACATTGACTTTGTCGGCATGAAAAGGGTATATAAGGTTAGCTTTTTGATGTTTGGTTAGCATTCAGCGTCAAACTGACATTATTTAATATAAAAAATAAACAATAAAGTTGCTCAGTATTGCTTCATCACGGTCAAACACCCGTTATTTCAAGTGTTAGTTGATAAGGCAATCATAGACAACTCTTGCAAACAATTATTTCTGTGACGATATTTTCTCACAGGCAATCACAAGCTTAAGGTGGAAGACTTAATGAGTGACGCAAAACCACAAGGTACATTGTTTGGACACCCTAAGGGGCTGTTCTTGCTTTTTACAACAGAACTATGGGAACGCTTTAGCTATTACGCAATGCGTGCAATTTTAGTACTTTATTTGGTAGATAAAGTGCAAAGCAATGAAGCAGGTGGTGGTTTAGGCTGGAGCCAAGCAGACGCATTATCTCTATATGGTACTTTTACCGGTTTAGTTTACTTAACACCATTAATTGGTGGCTGGCTAGCAGATAACGTATTGGGTCAACGTAAAGCCATTTATATTGGTGGCTTCTTAATGGCAGCGGGTCAATTTACGCTTGCAGCACCACATAGCTGGATGCCGGGTTTAGAAACCACTATGTTTTATATTGGTTTAGGGACGCTAATTATAGGTAACGGCCTATTTAAACCAAATATCTCCACAATGGTAGGTGATTTATACCCTGCTGGTGATCACCGTCGTGATGGCGCATTTACCATATTTTACATGGGCATCAACTTAGGTGCAGCCTTGTCAGGCTTTATCGTTGCTTGGGCTTACACTTCATTTGGTCATGAAGTGGTTATTGGTGGTGAAGACGTGTTTATCAATAACTGGCAAGCAGGCTTCTTCTGCGCCGGTGTTGGTATGATTTTATCGTTGATTATTCAATTTTTCTTTGCTCAAAAATTACTTGGCGACATCGGTACCGAACCGGCAGCTAAAGTAGAACAAAGAAAAAATGCAGCGAGAGGTGAAACCAGAAGTGAACCACTAACTAAGATTGAACGTGACCGTATTAAAGTCATTATGGTAATGGGGTTATTCACCATTATTTTCTGGGCTGGCTTCGAACAAGCAGGCGGATTAATGAACTTGTTCACCAACAATTTCACCGATCGTATGATTGGCTCGTGGGAAGTACCGACCACTTACTTCCAATCACTCAATGCTATCTTTATTGTTGTTTTTGCTCCAGTGATTGCCTCTATTTGGATCCGCTTAGGTAAAAATGAACCTAACTCACCCGTTAAATTTGCGTTAGGTTTATTCTTACTGGCCATTGGTTTCTTATTCATGATGGGCGCAGTGTTCGAAATGGGTGGCGACGCTTCAGTTAAATCAAGCATGTGGTGGTTAGTAGGAGCTTACTTCTTCCACACCATGGGTGAATTATGTTTATCACCAATTGGTTTATCGATGGTCACTAAACTGGCTCCACTGCGTATTGCATCATTAATGATGGGTGCATGGTTCCTATTTATTGCTGCTGCAAACAAAATTGGTGGCCTAGTCGGTTCATTGATTGGCCATGGCGGCGAAGTCGAAGAACAACTCGCTAACGCAATGGCAATTTTTGCCGGCATTGGTATTACCGCGGTCGTCTCAGGTATTATTTTATACCTAATGTCAGATAAATTAGTTGACTGGATGCACGGTGCAGAAAACAAAAATGAGACTGAAGAAGAAGTATTAGAAGAAGAAATTGCAGTCACGGCCGAACATGAAGGAATTCAACGTTAATTGGTTTTGATGTAATTGTTATTCTTAATAAAATCCCCTCCAAGTTTCACTTGTGAGGGGATTTTTTATATACCCACATCATCCTGCTAGGTTCACTTCGCTGCTAGAGCTGACTTCGTCCTGCTAAAGTCGCTTCGCTGCTAGAGCGGACTTCGTCCTGCTAGAGTCGCTTCGCTGTTAGAGCGGACTTCGTCCTGCTAGGATCGCTTCGCTGCTATAGCTGACATCATCCTGCTAGGATCGCTTCGCTGCTAGAGCAGACTTCGTCCTGCTAGAATCGCTTCGCTGCTAGAGCTGACTTCATCCTGCTAGGTTCACTTCGCTGCTAGAACGGACTGTGTCCTGCTAGGTTCGCTTCGCTACTAGAACGGACTTCGTCCTGCTAGAATCGCTTCGCTGCTAGAGCTGACTTCATCCTGCTAGGATCGCTTCGCTGCTAGAACGGACTGTGTCCTTCTAAAGTCGCTTCGCTGCTAGAACGGACTGTGTTCTGCTAGAATCGCTTCGCTGCTAGAGCGGACTTCGTCCTGCTAGGATCGCTTCGCGGCTAGAGCTGACTTCATCCTGCTAGGTTCACTTCGCTGCTAGAGCTGACTTCGTCCTGCTAAAGTCGCTTCGCTATGCAGTTTGCTTTTATAGCCTCTAGCCGCGAAGCGTCCTAGCAGCGCAGCGCTCTAGGTTTCTAGTGTCTGGTGTCTAGATAGACTTAAACAATGATCAGCGACACGCTAACTGCATAAAGCCACCTGCTTTAATATCGGATTGATAAACCAATCCTGTAAAACGGTTATCAAGCAGTTGTTGTTTATGCTCATAAAAATGTGTGCCAATACAAATTTGTTCATCCAGTAACAAGGTTCTAGTTTGCATACTCGGCTTATCCCATACGGTACTGCCAAGAGGTGCTGATTCTGGCAATGCTAGAGGAGTAAGCTCATTACCGTTACGTAAATAGCACCTTAATCCTTTACCAGACTGCCCTATTGATAACTGGTAGCGGGTCAAATCGAGGCACACATAAATAATATCGGTATTAATATGTAACCCAGACTTCACCATACGCTCATGAAGATAAGACAACATATTATTAGGTTCGATTAAGGTATTACTTAAACCATTTCTAAATAACTTAAGTTTTTGATTAATAAAACTACGCAATAAGACACAGCCAAAAGCGGCGCTATTATCCTCAGGTGAAAAGTGTGCCATATACATCACTAAATGATGCTCCCCCACCATTGTAGAATCGATGAAGTAAGCACTAACATCATTATTTTTAAATAGACTGTAATTGATTTCGGCTTTGGGATAATAGATATGCGACGCAGGAAATAACTGCTGCTGAACACTTTTGGCCGCTTGAGCATTTTGCTCAAGTAAAGATAAGTTATCGGTAAGCTCTTGGTAAGATAACTCATTCATTTCTTGTAAATGCGATTGCCCAGAAACATTCATCGGCGTAGCGGCTGACATCATCGCTTGTATGATTGCCTGCTCAATAATGAATAAATCAGCAATAGGTTTAGTCAGATAATCACTGGCACCAATGCGCAATGCTTCGACAACATCAGACATCACATCATTACCAGAAATAACAATAGCGGGTATAGCAGGATTAATATCTTGCATTTGTTTAAGCATCGACAAACCATGAAGGCCTGGCATGCTTAAGTCTGCAATAACAATATCAAAAATAGCATCGGAAAAAAGGGCTATGCCTTCATCGCCATTACATGCTTGTTGAACCCGAGCACCTTGCCGCTGCAAAAAATCAGCAACGACATGGCGAAATATCGGGTCATCTTCAACAAAGAGGATCTCGACATCAGTAAGCGCCATACAACAACCTCGCAAACTACACTGCCGAGGTGCCTGTATGCCTCGACTATTCTAGTTCATCTAAATATTCGTCAAGTAACTCATCGTCCGCTTGACTAGATGGCACATCACCATCAAAAACTTTGTAATCCATATGCTGCAAATAGGCATCTTTTACAAAAGCATAAGGATCAAGAGCATTGTCTAATAATCTTTCTTGATCAATGGCTTTAGAGCGAGCATCCAAGCCTTTTAAACCCCATTTTAATACTGACTGCCACATCGTTAGCTCAGATAAAGGAAAGTATAGACCATCCACCCAATCAGAGGCGATTTCTCTTGTCACAATTGGGCCATAAAACGGCGCCATAAAATAAGGGCCATTTGGTGTACCGTAATAACCCAACACTTCGTTGAAATCATCTTGTTTACGGTGCATCCCCATCATGTCAGCTACATCGACTAAACCCAGTAAACCTATGGTGGTATTAACCGTAAAACGACCGCCGGCATTAGCAGCCCATCCCCACTTTCCTTGCAAGGTATTATTCACCAGAGAGCTAGGTTCCTCTAAGTTATAAACAAAATTATTAACACCCGTTCTGACTGGATTAGGAACATAGTCTTTATAACCATGGGCAACTGGGCGAATAATATACCGATCTAAAAACAGATAGTTAAAGTCCCACATTGTGCGGTTAACTTCTTCAAATGGATCGCGAGGATCATTGTATTTGATTTCGACCGCAGGACGTGATGATGTGGTAACTTGAGGTGCTTCTGCTTCGGCATACACTGGCATGCTAACGGCAACAAACACCTGAAGTAATATCCATTTATACTTCATATAATTCTCTTTAAAATGACAAAAGGTACTACTCAACAAACTGCTATTTTTGTCTTTTTTATTAAAGCAATTTTTGTTCAAGTCGATATAATTTAGCAAGCAAGTGTAAGGCTGTTATTATTCACTATTTTCAGTCAGGCCTTACTCATACGTCTGTGTTATCAGCAATCATTCACTGTAATGGCAATAAAACCCTGTATGTTACCCCAATAAGGTAACAGGGAGCTAAGGATACTGTGCCATTTGACAATATCAATCAAAAAATTGTAAATGTGGTTAATATTGTTCACTGACATGTAGATTGATTTCAATAGACAAACATGTTCGTTTGAAAGGATTTCTATGGCTGTACCAACAACGCTCCCTCAAAAAACGGTCAATACCGTCACAATAAAACCTGCAGATGCAAGTCCGCAGAAGTTGGCTGAGCGCAAACAAACTCAAACCGATAGTCCTTCTTTACCAACAAAAACTTCAAATGACAAATCCGCGGTATCTAGCTCGTCGACCACTAAATCAGATTTAGCAGCCGTATTATTGCCCGTCAAAGTGTTACAACCACCAGCAAACGCCCAACTCGACGTCACCATTGAAAATCAGCAATATCAACTAAACAAGACCGCTGAACTGCAAAAATTATTACAACAGACAGCGCAAGTCGTTATAGCAAGCGATCACGCTAAACTTGTGGCTCGTGCCGTTTCCAGTGCAAATGTCCCCGTAGTTCAAACAGAAGTCATCAACAACCAAGCTACCACCCCTGTAATGTCAGCGGCTTCTGCTGGCTCAACGGCCACATCACCCGCCCAAACAGTTACCACTCAATTAGTGCTTTTGGCACAACCCATTCAGCTTTCCTTACCACAAGGTCTTGAGGAACTGGCAAAGCAAAATGGTGTATCAACACAACAACTCGCAACGCTGGCAACCAGAACTCAAGGTTATCCTCTGCCTACAGCGATAATAGACCAAGGGAAATTAACTTTTTCTGGTGGCACAAGCATCCAATTATCGCCAAACACCGCGTTAAACTCAGGCCAATATTTAGCTAAGGTGGTGGTGCAGCATCAGCAATTGCAACTTGCGCTCACGCCAGTCATTGCTGAAATAACCGTTAATTTAACGAAACTCACCACAACGCCTCAAGCAGATCAGTCTGTTCAAGCAGCAAACATCATCATCACTAAAAATGAACCAGCACAAATCCTCAGCCAATTTCTAAAAAAGCTAGAGTCAACACCACTGCCTACACTTGATAATGCGGTAAAAGGAAGCGATACCCAACAAAAAACGCCTATTGAATTAACGCCTTTTTCAGCCAAAATCGGCCAAGATAGTGCTACAGTAAAAACCGGGGGGCCGGTAACACAACAACCTAATCCATCAGGACTATCATCTGAATCGAATCTCACTAAAACCACCAGCAATATGGCTCAGCAAGCCAATCTAGCCAAAAATGCTACCAACACGGTAGAGCAAACATCGTTATCGACAAAATCATTAGCGGAACAAAACACACCCAAAGCAAACTCCGCTTCTGCGATAGACAATAGTGCAAAGAGCAATGCGCCAAGCAACAATGCATTAAACAACAGCGCATTAAACAACAGCGCATTAAACAACAATGCATCCAACAACAACGCATTAAACAAATTGAACGGTGACCCTGCACCAATAGAAGTGCTGAATAAAGCGTTATCAAAAGCAGGCGCGATGCCAGTAAAACAGCAGTTAAGCCAACAAGTCCCACATAATCTGGCCAGTGAACTGTTTAAGCATTTGCCACAAATTAGCCCGCATCCATTAAGTGCATTAAGTGATCCAGCATTACTCAGCAGTGAGCTATACAGTTTAGCGGCGCTTAATCTTGCCCACACTCAGCTAGGTCACTCAACTAACTCACTACCCTCGCCTCTGTTTTCTGGTAGCGCTATCACAACTCTATTCCAGTTGTTATTAGGGGTGAAAACAAAATCAACAGGCTCAGGGATCAGCGATAAACTTCAGGCCCACCTTGCGCAGTTGCAACAACGGACCTTGAGTAAACTCAGTGCTAATTCAGGTCTGTTAGCCGCATTAGATAAGTTAGGAGGGGCAGACTCTTTGGCACAATTGGCTAACAGTATTGCGCTGTACCAACATGCAAGCACCGATCCCAATCAAGCCATGACTTGGTACTTTGCTCTCCCCTATTCAATCAACCAACGTGATGAACAGTTTGAAGGTAAATTTGAACAAGAAAATGATTCAGACAAAGATAAAAAAGCAGGATGGAAGCTACAACTCAAATTTAATTTAGCCCAAGGATCATTATTGATTTGTGCTCATAAGCAGGCAGATGTGCTTGATATCCAATTTAAAGGCAACAACCAAACGCTACTTACGAGAGTAGAACGTTTTAACCAAACACTGTCAGATAAAATTACACAAATTGGTTTTACACCAGGTAAGCTCACAACACAGTTGGCCCAAATTCCAGCGACGTTATTACCCGGCGATCACTATTTAGTCAAAACCAGAGCTTAATAGAGAACATAATGAAAGATGACTCGAAAAAAATACAGCAAGCAGTTGCACTCAGTTTTGATGGTAAAAGTGCTCCTAAAATTACTGCTACGGGTAAGGACTTAGTTGCCGAGGAGATGATATTAATCGCTAAAGAAGCGGGGATCCATATACATCAAGATCCACACTTAAGTGAGTTTTTGCAGCTATTAGAATTAGGTGATGAAGTACCTAAAGAGCTGTATCTTTTAATCGCAGAATTGATTGCATTTGTGTATATGCTGGATGGAAAATTCCCAGAACAATGGGATAATCTTCATCAAAAAATTGTCGCTCAAGCATAACGCCATTCAGCGATAAAATTGTCAAACCTACATTATCTTAGGTTAATGCTGTACAAATTGGTAAATCAAACTCGCGGTGATAATTATGCCACCAACCCCCAACCCACCGAGACACAATCCAGCTAAACGATCTTGATCAAAATCAAGCCAATCATTAAATGCAGCATAATAACGCAGTGATATGCCATACAGTACAATGAGCGCTAAAGAGATAAAACTATACAAATAGTGCTCTGGATAGGCAAACGTCAGCAACGGAATAAATGCCAACAGGTAATCACAACCTTTTTGTTGTACGTCAGTTCGATACACAATGTACGTATCAATACACATTTGGATTGGAATATAGATGGCCAGTAAACCTAACAACCAAATGAAATCCATCACAGCTCCAGCATCGAACAGTGAGGGACTGTATCGCTAATATTGCAGCAAGTGATCCTGAAAAAAACGTTCTCGCCAATAACAATGTCATAAATAACAGAGATAAAAGGTACTGTTGAGTAAACTAATCGATGATGTATTGCAGAAATATAAAGGTTAAGAAATAGTTCGAAGGACATTGATTGAGTAAATTGAAAAGAAAGTTTTTTCATTACAAATCCATTTTATTAATGCGTATCCATTACACATTTTGGGGAAATAACGCTTAAATAATACAACTAAAAAACTGAATAAACCGGCAGTTTGATATCACAAATAAAACATTAAAGAAACTATATCTCTGTACAGCAACAGCATTCAAACAACAATTCAAACAACAATTCAAACAACAATTCAAACAACAACTCAAAATAAAACTCGAATTAACAATTCAAAATTAACACTATCATATTAATTTCATTATCCACAAGGAGCCTATAAATAATTTTATACCTTGCTATCAGATAATAATCAATACTTTACAAATAAAATAGTTGTTTAAATACTCAGTAATATTAGCCAACATTATCTTAAACAGTGAATACTATTGTTAGCATAGGAGTGATGATATAACTGAACGTCATAATGTGTTCCTTTTGGATATTTAAATTATGTTCTCATACCATCATAATGCGCACAACCTCATCAACTAACACCACTAAATATTGGCAGATACAAGTATTTATTTTATTTATGTAATTAGCCGATACAAATAGATTAACTGGACAGTTAACTCAGGGAATAGCGATGAAGACCAACCTTAAACTGATATCCATTGTGAGTATTTTTACGATCTTGCCTGCAAAAGCGCAAGTAGTCAGTTTTAATGATTACGGACCGTTACAGGTATATGCGCAATCACCGATGCAATCTATTAATCTTAGCCCACTTTTACGATCTGGCTTTTCGTTGCCCCAAGGTCAAAAAGAATGGTACATCACAGCCAATGCAGCCAGCGTCTGGTCAGAGTCAGATGAGTTATTAGCTGATTACTACCAAAATGCGATTAGCAGCGGCTTAAAATGGCAAATCACTGAGGATTTATTGTTTGATGCTAAATACACTTGGCAATTTAGCGGTGATAACCATTTAGACTCCTTAACAATGTGGTTTCACGATGCTTTTGGATTTGATCAAAATGGTCGTAATAAACAAGCGAAACACCAAAGTCAGATCCATTCAGAAAAATACCATATCAATGTTGAAAACTTTAATGGTGAAACCCTCAATAATGCTCTTACTGCATACCTAGGTTATCAATTACTGCAAAATGAACACCATGGTATTTCCATCGGGGGAACCTTGTACTACAAGTATGTAGATTCAGGCCCATTTGTTGATGAAAGTTTCCAGCAAAGCGTACAAATCAATTACGGTTATCACAATGGCAATCACCATGTGAACTCGACTTTAGGAATGAGTTTCTTACACAATACAGAACCGTTATCGCAAAATGCCTTCGAATCACATTACTTAATGTTAGGGCTGGGTTACGAATATCGTAGCGGTAGGCACGGTTGGTTAGCTGAATATCATCGTTATGATGGCATGGTGAGTTGGGATAAAAACTTCTCAGAAGCCTCTAATGAAGCGGTGTTAGGTTATCGCTATTACTTCAATAGCAGCGCCATCGAATTCACTATGGTTGAGAATTTTTTAAACATGGATAACAGTGCTGATATAGCTTATGTATTAGGTTATCGGCATAAATTTTAGATCCTAGGTTCTAGAGCGCTGCGCTTCTAGGGCGGACTGCGTCCTTCTAAGGACAGCTGCGCTGTTAAGCTTAGAGCCTAGATCATAGGTTCTAGAGCGCTGCGCTTCTAGGGCGGACTGCGTCCTGCTAGGGACAGCTGCGCTGTTAAGCTTAGATCCTAGATTCTAGGTTCTAGAGCGCTACGCTTCTAGGGCGGACTGCGTCCTGCTAGGGACAGCTGCGCTGTTAAGCTTAGATCCTAGGTTCTAGAGCGCTGCGCTTCTAAGGCGGACTGCGTCCTGCTAAGGACAGCTGCGCTGTTAAATGTAAATCGATAGCAAGCGATGAAAAGCGATATCAAGCGAACTAGATTCTAGTCATCTAGGCCTTTGGTTTTATAGCAGCGCAGCGCTCTAGTCGTCTAGACTCTAGCTCTAAGCCTTTGCATTTATAGCATCTAGCCGCGAAGCGTACTAGCAGCGCAGCGCTCTAGTCGTCTAGACTCTAAGCTCTAAGCCTATGCATTTATAGCATCTAGCCGCGAAGCGTACTAGCAGCGCAGCGATCTAGTTATCTAGGTGTTTCATTCTGCTAAACAACCTAACACTCTATTTCTGCCACGGTCTTTGGCTAAGTACAATTGTTTATCTGCCGCTTCAACTAAATTTTTATTCGGCATATCATACATTGGCACTACCGTTGAAACCCCAGCGCTTACAGTAACAAATTCAGATATTGGTGAATTTAAATGAGCTATTTTCAATGATACTATACTGTCAACAATTTGCTGAGCCACATAAGTTCCGCCAATTAAATCAGTGTTTGGCAGCACGCAGATAAACTCTTCACCACCATAACGCGCGACTAAGTCATAAGGACGATTAACGGTGTCTTGTATCTTCTGTGCAACGATGCGTAAGCACGTATCGCCTTCAGTGTGGCCGTAAGTATCATTAAAGTGCTTAAAGAAATCGATATCCAATAAAATAATGGTCAATGGCTGTTTTTCACGCGCACATTGTAACCAACTTACAGGCAGCACTTGGTCAAACTTACGCCGGTTAGCAACACCGGTTAATCCATCTAACAGTGCAATAGAGCGTAATAAATCAGTTTGAGATTTAGACATCATCTGATTTTTAATACGTGCTTTAGTGATAACCGGGTTAATGGGTTTATGAATAAAATCGACTGCCCCTAACTGAAATCCTTTAACCTCTTTAACTTCATCAAAATGACCGGTGACAAAAATAACCGCCACATCTTCGGTATCGGGATCTTGTTTCAAATGTGCACACACATCAAATCCATTGAGCATCGGCATTTCAATATCTAACAATACGATATCCGGTTTGACTTTTTTACACATATCAATGGCTTGATGACCATCGCGAGCCATATAAATGTCGTAATCCGCTTGCAAGAGTTGATGCAATATTTTGATGTTCACAACTTGATCATCAACTAACAGTATTTTACCTCTAACAGGCGCAGCACCTGAAATATACTCATCTATGAACACGCATCACTCCTTAATTATCGATTTTAATGTATCGACAGCATCCAAGAACTCAAGTTGGCTCACTTGGTTTTTTAATCTTAACCACTGTTTATCTGGCACCACGTTGCTTAACAGGCGCTCAAGATACTCAATGGCATCTAAATTTTGATCAACCAATAATTCCATTAATCGATCGGTTTTATCCGCGTCTATGCTTTGTATCGGCAATACAGCGCTATTATCAAGTGTGCGAGTGGTTAATACAGCACTTTCATCTGGAAATAGAGTATCTAACATATGCAGGCTATCATTTATCTGGCCTTGCATTTGGCTTAAACAAGCATCTGAATCAACATTAACAGCATTTTTTATATTGTGCTCTAGTGTGGCAGCAAAAGCTGCCAGCCGCTTAGCACCAATATTACTCGAAGTGCCTTTAATTGTATGAGCAATACTACTGATAGCATTGTCATCTTCGAGTGCAAACGCTTGCGTAAGTAATGATAATTGCTCTGACATTTCTGATGCAAAATGATGTTTCACATCAATGAAAAAGGCAAGTTCACCACCAAAACGACGTAAAATAGAATCAGGATTTTCGATAATCGCATCATCGTCGCCATCATTACGCACCTCAGGTAACGCAATAGGCGGATTATTAACAGTTGAATGATAATAAGCACTATTATCTTGGCCTAGCAGGTTAAGTATACAAGGTAACAAAAGTGTCATGTCTATCGGTTTACCGATATGATCATTCATCCCCGCGTCTAGGCATAATGTTTTATCGGCAAGGGATGCGTTAGCCGTCATCGCTAAAATAGGTACATCATTAAATCGGCCATCGGCACGAATAATACGTGTTGCTTCAAGTCCATCCATTACCGGCATTTGCATGTCCATAATAACAATATCAAATTGATTATTTGACTTAGTGACCCAATCAACACCCTCAATACCGTCTTTAGCCAATGTAACAATCGCACCTTGTAGACGTAATAATTCATCAATAACTTGGCGATTAAGCTGATTATCCTCAACCACCAGAACCCTGGCACCTTTTAATGCTAAATTAGTTATTTTTCTAGATTGTATTGGCTGTTCTAAACCATGAATGGCTCGGTAAACCGACTCGAGCATCAAGTTCGCCGTCACCGGTTTGGTCAACATACTCACAAAAGGCTGTTGGCGATATTGTTTAGTTTGTTCCATCACCTCTGCACCATACGCGGTCAGCATAATAATGGCCGGAGCTTTACCTGCCGGAAACATCGCTTGAATATGATTGGCGGTTTCTAAGCCATTCTTATCAGGCATGCGCCAATCCATAATAATCACATCATAATGATTGCTAGCATTTAAGCTTTGATCAATAAGATTGATAGCCTGCTTGCCGTTATGAGCCTCATTAACATAAGCACCATGGGCCATTAAGGTTTTGGATAAAATTTTACGGCTCATCTTACTGTCATCAACAATCAGAATATTCTTACCCTGTAAGTCGATATCTAAATCGTTATTCTTTATTTCAACAATATTGAACGTCAAATCAAACCAAAAGCGACTGCCCTTGCCAACATGACTCGATAACGTTAATTCACCGCCCATTAACTCAACTAAACGTTTAGTGATTGCTAATCCCAATCCTGTACCGCCGAATCGTCTTGACGTAGAAGACTCTGCTTGGACAAAACCTTGGAAAATTTTACTTCCTTGTTCAGGACTGATTCCGATACCCGTATCGGTAATCGAAATGGTTAAATTCGCTTGGTTAGCAATACATTCATTGCAGTGCACACTGACAATAACATGACCTTCTGAGGTAAATTTAATCGCATTACCCGCAAGGTTTAACAACACTTGGCGCAAACGAAGTTCATCACCTTCAATAAGGTATGGAATGGCAGGGTCTAAATCAAAAATAACTTCTAAATTTTTACTGTGTACATTGGTCGCCAGCATCACCGCTAGCTCACGCATTAACGTTTCCAGTTGAAACGGATGCAAATCAAGTTCTAACTTACCAGCATCAATTTTAGAAAAGTCTAAAATATCATTTAACAGCCCTAATAATGACTTCGCAGCTATTTCAGCCTTAGAAACATAATCAGCTTGCTGACGACTCATATCAGAATGTTGAATAAGTTGTAGCATGCCTAATACAGCATTCATTGGAGTACGGATTTCATGACTCATATTCGCTAAAAATTGAGATTTAGCTGCACTGGCTGCATCTGAAGCTTGTTTCGCTAACCGCAAGGTTTGCTCTAACTCGCGTTGCTCAGTAATGTCGCGGTTAATCCCGACCACGCGCACCGGTTTACCTGATTTATCGTAACTAATATGGGCACCAGCATGAATATAGCGGATCTGATTCGTACTGGTAATGATCCTAAAAGTAGGATCGTAAGGAAGGTTTAAGTCAATGGCTTGTTTTAAAGCGAGTTCAGCCATAGCAAGATCATCTGGATGGACCCGTTTTTGCCAATGTTGGTAACTTAATTCCTCTTCCGTAAGCGCTAATGGATAATCGTACATGGCAAACATACGATCGTTCCATTGCAAACGATTAGTGTGAAAATCTAAATTCCAAATGCCTAACTCAGCCACCTCAGCCGCTTTGCTCAGTTGATTACTGGCTGATACTAGTTCTTCTTGTTGTTGAAGCATCACATCAATATTAACCGCTACCCCTAAATACCCAATTATCTCTCCATCTTGATCGCGCATAGCGGATACCGACAACGACACTTGGCATTGAGAGAAATCTTTGCGAACATACGTCCAAGTACGCGTTTCAGGCCCTTGTACTCTTGGTTTATACACAAACACGTCAAAAGCAATAATATCTTCGCCAAATTCTTTGGTTAACTGTTTACTGCGTTCACGGATCTCCGAAGGTAAATGCCATATTGCAGGGCTTTGCTTACCCACTATCTCTTCAGCTTGATAGCCAAGTAATAACTCGGCTCCGCGATTAAAAATATTAATAATACCGTTATTATCGGTGGAAATAATGGCTATTTCTGATGCAGCTGCAAGCACATTGGTAAGTAAGGAAGCCAGTTCATTCTTTTCAAGCTGGGTATTCTTACGTTCAGTAATATCAATTCGCAGTGCAAAGCAGCGTTCAAGGTTATCGTCCGCATCCATCACAGGCGCAATGACCGTATCAAACCACTTAACTTTACCCTGACTATCATGGTTACACACTTCATCATGCCAAGTTTTACCAGCATTAATGGTTTGCCACATATTGGCCCAAAAGGCATCATCATGCTGGTTAGATTTTAAAATAGAATGCTTCTGACCGATCATTTGTTCGCGAGTAAATCCAGATGCTAAACAGAAATAATCATTTACCCCTAAGATAACGCCGTCTTTATCCGTTTCAGAATAAAGCAGCTGCTGGTTAATATTATCCAGTAAGGTTTTATTTTCTGACAGTGCTTGCTGTAACGCCTGAGTCCGCTCGGTAACTTTACGTTCAAGGTTGGCATTAATATTTAAAATTTGCTTTTCAGCATTCAGCTGTACCGTAATATCTCGAATAGTCTGGCTGACGCCGATTATTTTGCCAAACTCATTATAAATAGCCAATGAGGTCATCGACGTTGACAGTAGTGCATTGTCTTTTCGTTTATGTTGGCTAACAAAATTTAATAACGATTTACCGCTAAGGACCTGATTAAACTTTTCAGCTTCTGCATCATATCCATCGTTAGGAACAATGAACGTTGTTTTCTTGAGCCCAATAACCTCATGTTTTTCATAACCAAAAATCGTTACCGCGCCATCATTCCAACTGGTAATAACACCATCACAGTCAAAACTAATAATCGCATCAAGCGAATGTTCTAAAATATTCGCACGTCTTTCATTATCTTCCAAAATTAGGCGCTTACGACCTAATGCGTAGCTATAAAAACCAATAAGCCCGCCCAATAACAAACTAACAATCGCACCATAACTAAACACAATATTAGGTGAACTTAAGTGTAAACCACTGACAAACTCGGGATAAGCCACTAACGATACATGCCATTTACGCCCAAATATCTCGCGATCTAATGTAACTGAATAATCCGATAACGGATTTACATCATCTACATGGGTTTCATAAAACACGACATTATTTTCAATATCAGTCACATCATTGATCAATAATTTTGTAGTCTGACGGGATAAACTGATCTTATCAAACACTTCATTGGCAACTAATGGCGCATAACTCCAACCAAAAGCTTGTTGCTCCCTTAATACTTCGGTTGATGGGGTAAAACCAGTACGGTAAATGGGCATTAAAATGAGAAAGGCTTGTAACGGATTACCTGTTGCTTGCACTAACGTGATCGGCCCAGTTAAGCGCACTTCACCAGTTAAATACGCTTGTTGTGCGGCATTTTTGCGGTTTTGCTCAGAGGAAATATCCAAACCGACAGCAGCAAGATTACGCTCAATGGGTTCAATATAGTCAATCAAATACCGTTCATCATCATGAGGATTAAGCTGACGCACACTGTAATCAGGCCAATCATCAAGCTTAGCTTTGGCAACAAAATCTGCTTCATCGGCTACAGGAACACGTCGGATATAACCAAACCCACGGGCACCAGGAAATTCACTTTCAATATCACGCGTTAAGCTATATTTTCTAAAAATTTCGCGGGTTATTTTGTCTTCACCGATAGTAGAAACGGCACCTCGAGCACCTCGTAAACCATATTGATACAAAACGATACGATCAATAATATTGTTAGCAACTTGTTCAGATACCGTTTCGAGAGATTGAGTAATGATGGTGTTATTTTGATTCTTAACACTTAAAGCAGTAACAAAACTAATGACTAAGCCAAAAGCAAATACTCCAATACCCAATTTAAGCGCATTTTTATAACTAGATAGTCTGGTCATTTTTATCATTAGTTAAGTGTCATAGGCATTAACTTTGGACGACAAAATAGTTTTTTACAAGCTAGACACTGAAAAATATAGTGTTTCTAAAATTTATTACTAATCTAGACCGCTACGCGGATAGTGCGCTGCGCTTCTAGGACGGACTACGTCCTACTAGGGACAGCTGCGCTGTTAAGCTTAGATCCTAGATTCTAGAGCGCTGCGCTTCTAGGGCGGACTGCGTCCTGCTAGGGACGGCTGCGCTGTTAAGATTAGATCCTAGATCCTAGATCCTAGAGCGCTGCGCTTCTAGGACGGACTGCGTCCTGCTAGGGACCGCTGAGCTGTAAAGCTTAGATCCTAGATCCTAGATTCTAGAGCGCTGCGCTTCTAGGACGGACTGCGTCCTGCTAGGGACCGCTGCGCTGTTAAGCTTAGATCCTAGATCATAGGTTCTAGAGCGCTGCGCTTCTAGGGCGGACTGCGTCCTGCTAGGGACAGCTGCGCTGTTAAGCTTAGATCCTAGATTATAGTCATCTAGGTCTTTGGTTTTATAGCAGCGAAGCGATCTCGTCGTCTTAGCTTTTGCTTTTATAGCATCTAGCAGCGAAGCGATCTCGTCGTCTAGGCTTTTTGCTTTTATAGCATCTAGCAGCGAAGCGATCTCGTCGTCTAGGCTTTTGCTTTTATAGTATCTAGCAGCGAAGCGTTCTAGTCGTCTAGGCTTTGCTTTTATAGCATCTAGCAGCGAAGCGTTCTAGTCGTCTAGGCTTTTGCTTTTATAGCATCTAGGCTTTTGCTTTTATAGCATCTAGCAGCGAAGCGATCTCGTCGTCTAAGCTTTTGATTTTATAGCATCTAGCAGCGAAGCGCTCTAGTCATCTAGGTTCTTGCTTCAAATTATCAAACTCTAACGCCCAACTGTCGTTTCGGTTAATGCGTCAAACTGAATGATATAATAGCGACCATCACTTTTGTCTTGCTGGTTATTGACCGCTGGAGACTGATGTAACTTATTCACCGTAACTAACAACTTACCATCAGCCGTAGTTGAAAAGCCGTCAGACCAACTGAACTTGTCATCATCTTGATACAAAATATGATATTGACGATCTGTGTCGATATAACCGACAGCATTATGGCTTATGTCAGTAACATAAATGTTGCCGCCATTATCAATGGTGATGCCATCGCTAATCGGTTTATTGGCATAAAACTCCACTTTGCTGCGTAACATATTGGCCGATAATTTAGCATCCAGTAGATATTGAGTGTGCACCCGATATAACTTCTCACCACTCAATGCACCAAAATAAACCCACTCGTTGTTCGGATCTACGGTCAGAGAATCAACCCCTATACGAATAGGCTGGCCACCGATAGATAAAGTATTGCCATTAATCACCGTATCAACATCTTCGGGACGGGTATAAACGCTGCCATCTAATACTCGTCTTGCTGTGCCACTCGTTAAATCAACCACAATTAATGCCGCATTACTGCCACCAGCAGGATCGGTGATATAAACCGTTTCGTGCTTTCTATCGACCGCAAGATCATTTAAAAATGAATTACTGGGCAATACTGACGCAGTTAAAGATATTGTTTTGTATAGGCTGTTTTGTTGAGTATCCCAACCGATAAGTCGCCCGACACCATCAGCGGAAGCGGTTTCAAGCATCCATAAAATACCCTGCTCATCAATTACCACGCCCAAAACAGGATTAAGATTTTGATTAAATTCTGTATTGGGATAATCAACGATAGAGCCATCTTTTTTAAGCTCAACAATTCTCGAATCAACACCGTAAAAGTGATGATTACTCATGAACACTCGCCCTGTAGACGACACGGCCACATTACCAGGAGGATGCTGGCTATCTAGCTCGCGAAACACCGAATAATCAGCGGCAAACACTGTGCTGGTTAATAGGCTACTCAGTAAAACCAAAGACGCAATCACTCGCGCTTTAGATAACAACACTATTTTAGGTAATATGTTCATTCTAGGTACCATAGCCGTTTTAGATTCAAATAAGCTTTTAAACATCATAAATCAGATCCCTACAGCGCTTTTAATGAGCTAATGATATCTTCAGGATCAAGACGGTAAGTATAATCAGCATCAACAAATGCTTTCACAATGGTGCCATCTTTGGCGACTACAAATGTCGCAGCTAATGGGAAATCAAACTGTTCAGCACCATTATGTTTCTCAACTTCGACACCAAATGTCTGGTACAGATCACGAATTGAATCAGGTAACGTAAACACCAGTCCAAGCGCTTTGGCATACTCGGAATTCACATCTGACAATACATCAAACTCAAGCTCATTTTTCTCTGCCGTTGAAAGTGACATATCAGGTAACTCAGGCGTAATAGCCACCAGTGTTGCCCCTAACTGTTTAAATTCAGCAAGATGCTGCTGATAAGCACGCAAGGCTAAATTACAATAAGGGCACCAATTGCCACGATAAAATGTCACCACAACCGGTCCATTGGCTAACAACTCGGTTAAATGACGGGTAACGCCCAATGCATTAGTTAACGAAAACGCAGCCAGTTTATCGCCAGCCTTAGGTGCATTATCAATAATGCCGGATAGCTTCAGGTTTAAGGTCGCATCCGACATGATCGCCAATACCTCAGCAGGTAAGTTGGCTGCAGAGGCATCTCGTTTTTCAGTCAGTTGAGTGGATAATGACATAATGGCTTCTCAGATTATCTTGAATTTTCATTCAAGATAATCAAATCATGTCAACAACGCAAGCAGTTTTTGAACAATCATTCAAGTAGTGGTATTATAGCGTCAGTAACGATTGAGGATCGATGTCATGGCAAAGAAAAATTTTGAACGAGCGGACGTATTAGATAAGGTCATCACCCTATTTTGGCAAAATGGTTATGCCGCATCGAGCATTCAGCAAATCACTAAAGCCACCGGATTAAAACCGGGTAGCTTATATTATGAATTCGATAGCAAAGAAGGCTTATTCCAAGCAGCCTTAGCACGCTACGCCACGTTTTCGATTGAGGCGATACATCAACTAATGCAACAAGCTGACGATGTCAAAGTAGGTATTAGACAGATCCTCGACAACATTGTCGAGCAGTCAAAGTCTTGTGATTACTGTGGCTGCTTCTTAATCAAAACCCAACTTGAACTCGCCTCTCAAGGCAACGAGCTATACAAATTTGCCTCATCACAATTAACTGAGATTGAGCATGTATATCAACATTACCTGAGCCAATTATTTGAGCCTGAAACCGCTAAAGCCTATGCAGCTCAACTGATGACCGTCACATTTGGGATCCGCATATACGGCTATCAATCAGAATCAGCAGCAACCCAAACCAACACCATCAACGCGCTACTGCCATGGTTAAAGGAAGAGTGTTAAGCCTGTGTATTACCCAGTATATTGAGAGTTCCCCCTGCTATCACGGGACTGAATGTGGACAGTTTAACCACATTGTTATTGATGATGACAACGGTATCTTAGTGCAACAGTTTACCTATGTAAGTGGTTGCTCAACGTCAAACGTTCCAATGACCACATTATTTTGATTAGGTCCTTTTGCGCACGTTGCCCACACGTAAAAAAACAGCCTCGCAATGCGAGGCTGTTTAACCTTAAGTAACCTCAATTCGGGTTAATAGGTGGGATATGTAAGGCAAAATGACAATATTCGGCCTATTTAATATCAAACTTGTCGTTTGTTTTGCTAGTAAGGCGCATAGACGCATCAATAACTAGCCTATTGCAAGTCAATGCAACACGGTTAGCGAGACAAATGGCTGTTTGATAACCGCTTATTATCCCGAGTTGAGGTTAAGTCACTACTGTTCTTTTGTCTCAGGATAGATACTGTTCCACCACTGTGGTTCATCTTTTAACTTCATATCAAACCATGCCATAGTAGTATTCCACCAATCAAAGCGGGCTTGGCGGCTATTGATGTGATGGTCTTGATCGTTAAACTCAACCAACTCCACTTCTTTGCCCAATAGTTTAAGTGCAGTGTACATATAGTGGCTTTCACCTACTGGTACGTTGGTGTCGGCATTACCGTGAATAAGTAATAACGGCGTGGTAATTTTGTCTGCATGGTATAGCGGGCTTTGCTCTACATAGAGCTCTGGATTATTCCACGGAAAACTGCCGCGACTGGCCACGCCAGAATAACCATAACCCCACCAGCCATGGCCCCAGTAAGACGACAAATTACTGATCCCCGCATGCGACATTGACGCAGCAAATATATCGGTTTTTGTCGCCAAATACATAGTCATAAAGCCACCATAAGATGCGCCCATATTGCCCACGCGTTTAGCATCAACCGACGTGTACGCATTTAAGAAAGCTTTAGTACCCTCAATAATATCGTCAGCGCTGTACTTGCCCCAGGCATTAACATGACGGCCACTAAAGGCTTGGCCATATCCGGTTGCACCGTTTGGTTGCACAACATACACAACATAACCTTGGGCTGCCCATAAATTAAATGGCCAACGCCCGGTAAAATGACGCCCTACAGGTGAGGTACCGCCATAGTAATACACTAATGCGGGATACTTTTTACTGGCATCAAAATCGGCAGGTAAATAAACACGGCCATCAATGTTATGCCCATGAGTATTGGTAAAATCAAAATCTTCAATTTTACCTAAACGCGTGTTGGCATAGCTCAGTTGTTGACTATCAAACAGCAACTGTTTGCGGCTTGAATTAACCGCCATTTTATAGGCTTTTTGCGGCGCAGTGGCTGAGGTACCTGCAAATACCAATGTCGGCGTAGATTGTTCAATGGCAACACTAAAACCGTCTATCATATCCACACCAGTGTCTATTCGATTAAAGCGTGTTTTGCTTTTATCGAATAAATACAAAGGTGCACGGTCGCCTTCGGTTACCGTCACAATTAAATCATCATTTTCAAGCTTGGTTATGCTGCCTATGGAAGGATCAAACGCTTTACTGAGTGCACTGACATTGCCTTTAGCATCACGCCAATATAACTGACCATCATAATCATTCACTTCAATATTAGGATCTTGTATTCCTGTGCCATCCATAAAGCGCGGCCCAGCGGTAATGTACATGCCGTCATCAGCATATAGTGCACTATTAAAACTGCGATACTCACCCATCATGGTTTCGCTTAAATCAGCTAACGTCAGCTCAATAAGCTGCGTTATTCCATGGGCTGGCTGTGCATAATCCACAGGCGAGCGCGTTAACAATAGTTTGCCTTTCTCTGCATTACTGTCTAACAAAGAACTGCTGACGTTGTTGTCTGTCAGTTGACGAATAAAGCCCGAGGCAACATCAACTTGATAAAGTTGACTGTTGTTACGCCAATAACTCCAGCGGTCTTCTAATGCTTGAAAACGTTTTGATGTCGCTTTCTCATCGGCTTTAAAAGGCTTTTCCCAGCTAAATAACACCGTGTCACCTAACCACTGTAAACCAGACACATTGTCCATATCAGTCGCGACAACGTTAATGCTCAAATCAGCAACATTGAATAATTGAATTTGTTTGTTAGCCACAAAAACGAGTTGTGAAGCGTCGCTTGACCAAACCGCACTGCTTGGGCGGTTATCTTGCCAGCGGTACATCACGCTGTTATCCGATAATTTACGTAACTCGGTCACTTGAATCGGCGTATCGCCTTGGCTAGCTTGGTATTCAATGGTCGATTGCAATAAATACTTGCCATTAGGTGACAGGGTTAAGCCACTGATCACTTTTGAATCAAATAACTGCTCCGCAGATACTCGCTGTGTTTTTTGTGCAGTAAAGTCGAGATTATCAACTTCACTTTTACCCTGCCAATCAAGGCTAAATGCGCTATCTTGCGCCTGGCCATCGGCCAATACCACAAGGTGATAGTCACCATTTGTCAGCTCAAGTTCGACTTTATCGGCAGATTTAACCAATTGCCCATTCAAATACACTTGAGGATTTTCAAGCCCGTTAACGGTTAATGTGCCTTGGGTAAAACGATCTGTCGACATTGGCACTTGATAGGCTAACCAACCCTCGCCTTCAACCTTAGTTGATGCAGCTTGCCAAGACAGTGGCTGATTAAATATCGTCACCTTATTGGCGTGATTAGCCTGGCTAAGCTGAGCAACCAAATTAGCACGCAGCGCATCGGCATGGGCACTTTTCGATAATGGCGCTGCTGAGACTTGATTTACTGGGCCTATTCGCTGAATGTACTTAGCGTCAATTTCTGCCCCATGTACCATGCCCGATATTGCAATGGCTAAACTGGTCAACACCAGAGAAAACGTTTTCATTACCTGTCCTTATTGTTGCTTTTTTATTGATTCTTTATGCAAGTGTGACAAAACTGACCGATAAATGCATATTTTTTGTGTATCAATAATTGTCGCCTTTTATATATGCGAATAATTGATTAACAAGGATATGTGAATTAGCCAGAGGAAATGAATTAAAGGAGAAATACGGTGAAAATGGAAATGAAATAGAAACCGCCAGTATTAGACTGACGGTTTATCTTTTTTGTGACGGGTCAACTTACACGAGCAAAACGCGCTTAATGACCAAATTTAACTCTTACACCTGCGTTAGCAATAAAGCCATCGTTACGTGACCAAATATCGGTAGTCCATTGGCCGCTAGGCGATCTATTAGGCAGTAACATTGGATGTTCATCGGTTTGTTTTACATCGAGTAAGTTTTCTAAGTTAATAAACCAACTGACTCTGCCCACCGTAATTTCGCCCATTAAACCAAGATGCCAATAAGGATTGGTTTCATCAATATAAGGGTTATCATTCACGCTTTGGGTGCCAGTATAATAAGCTTCAAAACCCGCTCTAAAGTTGCCATGTTGCTCCCACATAGCGACAAAACCACCAGAATGACGTGGTGTTAAAGCAATGGCTCTACGGCCGTCCCCGTCGGGTGACACTTCAGTTGCATCTAGATACAAGTAACTTGCGGTCAACTTAACATCGCCTAAATAGTAACGCAGCAACACTTCAGAACCACGGATCTGACTTTCGCCGGGTGCATTAACTAACCTAACAGCGTCTAAGGAACCATCGTTATTGGCAGAGAAAGCCTCTAAACCCGTGACGTTATCCACATTCGAGCCAAACAAAGTCAAACTCGTTTCCACATCATCAAAGGTATAACTCACATCAAGCGATGCCGTTTTAGCGCGCTCTTCTTGTAAGTTGTCAATCGGCGCTAATCTTGACAATCCTGCGGCCTCAATCTCTTCAACAAACGGTGTAGGGGCAAAGTACCCCTCCCCATAAGAGCCTCTTATGGTTAAGTAACTTGGGCGATAAAGCACCGACACTCTTGGGCTAAATTGAGTACCATATTCACTGTGCTCATCAATGCGCGCACTGTAAGAGGTGGTGATTTGGTCTGTCAGCTCATAATCAAGTTGAGCAAATGCACCCGGCACTTTATAAGAATAATCAAACTCAGGAAAAGTCTCAGAGGCAAAGATTTCAGACTGATAGGCTAAACCAACAACCCAATCACTATTATCGGTATAACCTGCAATGCTATTTTCAAGCAAATAACTCTCGTGTTGGTCTTCTTCTATATCGGCACCATAAACATGCACATGATCTTGTACCATCGCCGATGCGCGTGTATTAAACGTCAATGACTCTAATAGCGGCATACTAAACACCAGGCCGCCATCAAGCCTATCGGAATCTTGCGATTGCTCAAACGAAGTACCATCAGCGACCGTGTTATCACCTAAAGTACCGCCAGTACGTTGCTCGGTCATAAACCCGCTAGTCACATACAGTGTTTGTCCTTCTTGTCCTTCCCAAAATAAGCGCGGACGAACTGTGTATCGCTCATAACCTGCCAAATCGATCCAACCGTCATTATCAATATCTTGCTTGTCTTGATAATGAGCCCCTGCCGTCATCGAGCCTTTTACATTCTCGCTCAATGGTGACTCAACATAGGTGGTCACATCCTGACCATCGCGCGTGGTTGCATTGACCAACACTTCACCACTGAGTTCATCGCCAGGCGTTCGAGACACAAGGTTAATCACCCCACCTAGTGCTGAACCACCATAAAGTGATGACGCCGAACCTTTAATAATTTCAACGCGACCTAAATCTGTCGGCGGCACTTGCAACAAACCAATCGACCCAGCTTGATTACCGTACAGCGGTAAACCATCGGCCAGTAATTGGGTATAACGACCATACAAGCCTTGCAGGCGAATATTGGCACTGCCTAGCGCCGGTGAGGTAGTTTGTAATCTTACACCGCCCGTTTCAGCCACCAACATAGAAATATTACCGGGTCTCATCGCTGCTTTTTCTTCAATCTCTTCGCGATTAATCACCTCGACTCGAATAGGTTGTTCATCGGCAATCCGCCCAGAGCGAGTGGCTTGTATAACAATGGTTTCCATTTCTTCTTCGTGTTCATGCTCGTGTTCATCAACATCCGCTTGTGGGGCATCATGCTCAGAATGTTGAGGGTTTTCACTGTGGTTTGCACTGTGACTATCACTGTCATTCTTACTGTAATTTGCACTCTGCCCAGACGTATTTATCGAGTCGTCCACCATACTGGCTTCACTCACCCCAATAACACCTAGCGACAAAATTAATGACGCCGCGGAATAACTCAACATACAACTTCCTTATAACAACACATTATCGAAAATGATATGCTTAAGCTTAAAGGTTACAGCCACTGGAAGGTCAATATGAAAATAAGTGAATTGGCATTAATTGCTCAGGTATCGGTTAAAACCATCAGATACTATGAGCAGATTGGACTAGTCTCCCCGCCAATCCGTACCAGTAATGGCTATCGTCATTACCAAGAAAAAGACATCAAGACATTGGTATTTATAAGACGATGCAGAGAATTAAACATCGGACTCGATGACATCAAGCGCTTGGTGGATACACAACAAAATCCAAAATCGTCGTGCGCCTTGGTCGACAATATTATTGCCGAACAACTTGCTCGCATTCAACAAACGCAGCGAGAACTGGCATTACTAGAACAATCATTAGCCGCACTCGCGAGCTGCTGTAAAAGCCATCAGATTAAGGATTGCAGTATTTTACAGACGCTGAAATCGGCTTAGGCTAAAACAAGAAACACTGTTTTTTAATCGTTGAATAAGGGTTTATTGCGCTTTACTGCATGCATCTAAACGACTATGATTCCGATCCATAAGGTGTTGCGTATACGGTACGGTTAATCCTCTCATTTGCGGGAGAGTTAAATCATGATAACAACGCTAGTTTTGTATATTATTTAACATAAGAAAGGATCATCTGGGCACCCAGAAAATGTATGGATACAATTATGACAACACAGACGATAACAGTACTTTACTACCCAGCTGAACTCGCCATTAAACCCATAGCCGAAGTGTTATACGATCTCGAAGTAGGCGTAAGCGGACGTGTGATTATCCCGGCGGAATACAAAGTGGATAAAATCATCGTGGCGGTATTTAAAGGTGAAGTTGAAATGTTGAATGCACTTGGCGACCGAGTGGCATCTGAGCTTAATGACGTTGCCTAAAAGTCATATCATTAATGACTAGAACGGCTTAACCAGCATAGAAGTCACTTTATAAGCTTGACGTGAAAACAATCACTTTTATCTGGTTTAAGAGACGTGTTTGCATGAACACGCCTTTAACATAAACCAAGATCGGCAAACGATATGATCTCCGATGTGATGTCCGGTATAATGCCAAGTATGATTACCCTTTTAATCTAATCCCTCTAGTAATCTCTCCCAAAGTAAATCATGCCTAAAGAACAGAATACTAAGTACTAGGCTTTGCAGCATTCTCGCTAAGTGTTTAATTAATTTCACTTAGTCGGCGACCTTACGGTTAGCTAATAGTGGTCGTAAATCATTATCGAATCATCTTAAATAAATGACCGTTAACTTGCTCGATTGTAATTGCACCTAAATAAGCGCAGCGCACTAAAATCTAGTTCGTCTGTTATCGCCTGTTACCGCTTATTATCTATTTCCTCGCCTGTTACCGCTTATTATCTATTTCCTCACCCGCTACCGCCTGTTATCGCTTTCTTCGCTCGCACCGCTTATTCGCCTGTTACCGCTTGTTATCGCCCGCTACCGCTTGTTATCTATTTCCTCGCTCGCTACCGCTTGTTACCGCCCGCTACCGCTTATTCGCTCGCACCGCTTGTTACCGCTTGTTATCGCCCGATACCGCTTGTTATCTTTTTCTTAGCAGGACGCAGTCCGCCCTAGAAGCGCAGCGCACTATCCGCGTAGCGGCCTAGAACCTCGCAAAATCTCACAACCACTGCTAAGTTAACTAACCGTACTAAATACAATTAAAGGACTAACATGCAAATCATCCACCATGGAGCGGTTAACGGCGTAACAGGATCATGTCATCAACTAGATGTGAATAACGACAATAATAACAGTCATAACCACGGAAACGGCAACAACATCAGCAGTTATCTTATCGATTGCGGCTTATTTCAAGGGGCAGAAACTGCCGGAAAAAGTTCAGCAGAACAGCTACAAATCACCTTTGACATTAGTAATATCAAAGCCCTCATTATTACCCATTGTCATATAGACCACGTAGGGCGTATTCCCTATTTACTGGCAGCAGGATTTAACCAACCTATCTATGCCACAACCGCTACAGCAGCACTATTACCACTGGTAATAGAAGATGCCTTAAAAGTCGGTGTCACTCGCGATAAAAAACTCATTCAAGCTTGCGTTAATAAACTCAACAAACTGCTTGTAGCTGTAGATTATGGCCAGTGGATAACGCTACCAATCAACCCTCCGGCAACAACGACAACAAATTCAAATAGCGCTTCAATCGAAACAGAACTGACAGCCGCAATATATACCAGCGCGAAACTTAAATTTAAACCTGCCGGTCACATACTCGGTTCAGCCTATGTCGAAATAGACTTAAGCGGCCCTAAAACGAATGCCAAAACCAGCAACGCAAATCACCGCGTGGTATTTTCTGGTGACTTAGGCGCAACCTACGCGCCGTTACTTGCTAGCCCCAAAAGCCCGTATAGAGCAGATACCTTAGTCATTGAATCTACCTATGGTGATAAAAACCATCAAGGTCGTAAAGAGCGCAGCAAGCAACTCAAAAATATCATCGAAAGCGCCGTAAAAGATAACGGCGTGGTACTCATTCCAGCATTTAGCATCGGCAGAACTCAAGAGCTTCTATACGAATTCGAACACATTATTCATCGTAATAAACACAACCCAGTATGGCAAAACATCGACATTATCGTCGACTCCCCCATGGCCGCTAACTTTACCGAAAAATATCGTCAGTTCAAAACACTCTGGGACAACGAAGCCAAAGGTAAACTTGCCCAGGGACGCCACCCACTCGACTTCAACCAACTCATCACCATAGACAGCCACCAAGACCACCTCGCCGTAATCAATTATTTAGACTCAGTTAATAAACCCGCCATCATCATCGCCGCATCCGGCATGTGCACCGGCGGGCGAATAAGCAATTACCTCGCCCGCTTTTTATCAAAACCCACTACAGACGTTCTATTTGTCGGCTACCAAGCCAGAGGCACTACCGGCCGCGACATACAAACCTACGGCCCACAAGGCGGATACGTTTACATCAACGAAGAAAAAGTTGATATCAAAGCCGCCATCCACACCATCAGCGGTTACTCCGCCCACGCCGACCAACACAACCTCATCAACTTCGTCAAACGCATGCACCACAAACCCAGCCACATCAGAATCGTCCACGGCGACAACGAAGCCAAAAAAGCATTAGCAAAGGAATATCAAAAAATGCTGCCAGAGGCAGAAATCGTTATCGGTAAAGAATGATAAAGCCTAGATCGCTGCGCTGCTAGTACGCTACGCGGCTAGATTCTATAAAATCTTAGCAACAGCCTAGATCGCTGCGC
>NZ_JBEOPJ010000017.1:0-109697 GCF_040309945.1 Shewanella sp. AC34-MNA-CIBAN-0136
AGGGTAGATTCAAATCACAGGCATTGCTTGATGAAGCTGCAGTATTAGCCTGTATGGCCTATGTCGATTTAAACCCTGTCAGAGCCAATATGGCCGCAATCCCCGAAACCTCAGATTACACCAGTATTCAGCGCCGTATTCACTCAGCAGTAAAAGGAGAGCAACCATCAGAGTTATTACCTTTTGTAGGTAATGAGCGCTTAAACATGCCTAACGGGTTAATGTTCAGTGTAAAAGACTACATCGTACTGGTTGAAGATACCGGCAGGATTATTCGACAGGATAAACGCGGTGCTATTAGCTCAAGCAGTCAGGATATACTTAATCGATTAAACATTCCCGAAGACAACTGGTTAAAAATCACCACTGAATTTGGCGCACTATTTAAAGGTGCAGTAGGGGCATTACCACTGTGAGCATTTAGATAGAAAACGACGACAAGGCTCTTCAAATTGCCAACGCTGGTTGTGTGCTTAACCGTTAACCGTTCATAAACGTTAGCTTTCCTCCAAATAGCTTTTCAACTCATACTTGATTGATATCAAGATTTTCTGCTGGGTGGAATTCACTAGATGACTAATCAACGACTAATTTCGTGCTAATTTTTCAATCATATCGATTTCAATAATTGGATTGAGCACCTAGAAAAGAACTGTCGTAAAAGAAATCAAAACGAGTTATGTTATTTTCTTAAGAATGGGTGGCTATGTTTTTGCTGCTATGTTTTTGCTATGTTTTTTGGCAGTAACGTGTTGATATTGACAAATACTCAATAAATATTTAAATGTCATATATCGACTACGAATGTTCACTATCTGAGATGTAATTTTTCGATTAGTAATTGATTATAATGAATTTTAGTTTTATTTTGTGGCTGATTTCTTGGGTTCAAATCCCTATCCCTCCACAAGATTCAAGACTTAAGTCTTCGAAATTAAAACATGGTCATCCACTTCAACTGATTCGAGAAGATAAGCGTGGAGCCATTAGCTCAAGCAACCATGAGATACTTAATAGGCTAAACATCCCCGCAGAGAATTGGCTTAAAATCACTACAGAGTTTGGTGCATTATTTAAAGGCGCTGTCGGAGCATTACCCGCATTAACTGAATACTGCGAGCATTTAGATCGAAAACGACGACAAGGCGCTGCAAATTTTCAGCGTTGGCTGTGTGCTTAAGCATTAATTCCTCAAAAACCACAATTCTCCTTATCCTTGATTGATATCGAGATTTTCTGCTGTGCTGAATTGCGTAGATGACTGATAAATCGATCATATAACGCTATTTTTTTAACCATGTTGATTGAAATTGATTAGTTGAGTACATCGAGCAGAGCTATCGCCAAAGAAATGAAAACGAGCTATGTTACTTGTTCAAATAATGGGTGGCTTGGTTTTACTGATACAGACTGGGCAGACCAGAGTGATTCAAGAGCAGCGTATTTGTCTAAAGCAAACAATTATTTACTCAAATCATATGTTTTATAAAAATATTCTAAGGGTGCTGAGGTCAATATATGTGGAACAAAATGCTAATAATGAAATTGTTATCTTTTTCAATATGTGTATATTTTATTATTTTTTCAAACAACACGTTAGCAACAAAGGAAATTGATTATGAAGATGTCAATTTCTACACTTTGGCTGCGAATGAGGCTGTTTTGGATGGCAAAAAAATACAGATTCAAGGATGGTTAGAAGTTTGGGGTGACTTTGATGGTGGTAAATACTCAGTCTATTTATATCCAGTTGATATTAGCCGAGGGAATAAGAATTCTTTTGATAGAATAAAGGTTGTTGTAGATAAAGAAGCATTTGACTTTGCTAAAGAAAGTCTTAATCTAAAGGCTGTTCAAGTAATTGGTATTTATAGCCAAAAAAAACCTTCAAAGAGTGGGGTTTTCGGTAATATAAGTAAATTATCAAGATTAAGGGTTAATCCATTAACTGAAAATAATTAAGACGACCAACTGGCGGTAATGCAGGCCCTAACGCCATTACGCAGTTTATTCGTGGTGGTACAAAAACCTTCACCTATGACAATAACGGTAACCGTCTCACGGGTGATGGTGTAACGTTAACCTATAACGACCAAAACAAGCCGTTAACGGTAGACCGCAATAATGTAAAAAGTATATTCAGTTACGATGCGAATGGTAACCGCTATAAACAGGTTAAGCAGCAAAACGGTAGTGTGGTATCGACCACGTATTATTTGGGCGAAAGATAGGACTTTGAACCCACGGGTTCCTCTTTATTAAAAGCTAAGCTATCCCTCCACAAAATTCAAGACTTAAGTCTTCGAAATTAAAACATAATTAAAACATGGTCATCCACTTCAACTGATTCGAGAAGATAAGCGTGGATCCATTAGTTCAAGCAGCCTGGACATACTGAATAGACGAAACATCCCCGCAGAGAATTGGCTTAAAATCACCACTGAATTTGGTGCATTATTTAAAGGTGCAGTTGGAGTATTACCTGCCTTAACCGAATATTGTGAGCATTTAGACCGAAAACGACGACAAGGCGCTGTAAAATTGCCAGCGCGGGTTGTGTGCGTAAACAATCACTTCTGAATCCCACAAACTATTTTCTACTTGATTGATATCAAGCTTTTCTGTTGCCTTGGTTTTAACTAATGAGTCATTTTGTGGCTATTGAGTAAACATTTTTCAAATCACTCGGTTGAATCTGTACGTTAAGAAAATCATAGCAAGTGTTGGCAACTCAAAAACGAAAGGCGTTATGTGTTACCTTAAAAACGGGTGGCATATTTTAATTGGAATATTTTGATGGAGATAGTGATCTTAAGCTCTTGGTTAAGAACATACCATGAACTCTGTTTACCCTGACTGAGTAAGCTAGGCCATTTATGGCTTGATTATTGTTATTTTTGTGCCATGAAATAAATGCCAACATAGGCTGAGAATTGCGCATTAATGCCAGTAGAAGCAATCATATTCTGCACGTCCCATCATATCCTGCACATCTAGACAAGAATTAACCTAAGGGGTCTTTTAGCATGAATAAAGCAAAGAATAGTGGCAGCCTTGATTTGCCAGTTGACACTTTCAGTAGTCACACCCCAACACCAACATCAGTTTCGCACTCCATACCCGCGGGGTTTGTGCGCGTGCGCGGCGCCCGAGAAAATAACCTGCAGAACGTTGACGTGGATCTACCCCGGGACTCGATAGTTGCTTTCACAGGGGTGTCCGGCTCTGGCAAATCCTCGCTCGCTTTTGGCACCATTTTCGCTGAGGCCCAGCGACGTTTCTTCGAATCCGTCGCGCCGTACGCCCGGCGTCTGATCCAGCAAGGCCATACGCCTCAGGTGGACGAAATTACTGGATTGCCGCCAGCCGTCGCTCTCCAGCAGCGCCGAGGTACACCCAACTCACGCTCAAGTGTAGGCACAGTCACCACTCTCTCGAATTCTCTGCGGATGCTTTATTCCCGTACAGGTATTTACCCTGATGGAGCTTTGCGTCTCGAGTCGGACTCCTTTTCACCCAACACCGCCATGGGCGCTTGCCCTAAATGCCAGGGACTCGGAACCGCGCACACAGTCACCGAGGCATCGCTGGTGCTCGACCCTTCACTGAGCATTCGCGAAGGCGCCGTTACGGCTTGGCCTGGGGCGTGGCAGGGTAAGAACTTGCGCGACATCCTCACTGCGCTCGGCCATGATGTGGACATACCTTGGGAACAGCTGTCCCGCGCCGATCGCGATTGGATCTTGTTCACCGAGGAACAACCCGTGGTCGACATCATGCCGGAGCGAGAACGGCCCCGGCCTTACAAGGGGAAGTTCTGGAGCGCGCAGAGTTATGTGATGCACACGCTCGCCGATTCAAAAAGCGCTTCGGTGCGTAACCGTGTACTGAAATATGTTGAATCTGGACCATGCTTAATATGCGCGGGCAGCGGACTGCGCAGCGAAGCACTCGCCGTTACCTTTAACGGCCGCACCATAGCCGAGCTCAACAGCTTGTCGCTCACCGAGCTCCGCCACGTGCTTGACCGTCCGGCGGCCGCCAATACCCCGGGTGCGACTATCACCAAGGATCTCACTCGCCGCCTCGACGTGCTGCTCGATCTCGGCCTCGGATACCTAAGTCTAGGCCGCGCAACACCCACGCTCTCTCCTGGTGAAATGCAGCGGCTGCGCATAGCCACCCAGCTGCGCTCTGGGCTTTTTGGCGTAATCTACGTACTCGACGAGCCTTCCGCTGGGCTTCACCCGGCCGATGCCGAGCCGCTCCTAGCCGTACTCGACGAGCTCAAATCTAGTGGTAACTCAGTTTTTATCGTGGAACACAATATGGACGTGGTACGCCGCGCCGACTGGGTCATCGACGTCGGCCCGCATGCGGGAGAGCAGGGCGGAGTGGTCCTCTACAGTGGACCGACGGCTGGACTCAAAGATGTACCTGCCTCGATCACGCGAAAATTTCTCTTTGCAAGCGAGCGTCCAGTCCCGGCTGCACGCGAGCTGCGACAACCGCTCGGTTGGCTTGGCCTGACGGGTATCACCCGCCATAACCTACGCGGACTCGACGCTGAGTTTCCGCTCGGCATACTGACCGCGGTCACGGGTGTATCGGGCTCAGGCAAGTCCACTCTAGTGAGCCAGGTGCTTGCCGAGACTGTTGGCCTGCACCTTCATCCTGATCTGGATCCCAGTGACGGGAACGCATCCACAGCCTCGGTGGCCGGGGATAAGGATGAACAACCCGAGCCTAAACCCGTCGAAATCACCACGGTTGAAGCGATCAACGGCGCGGATCTGATCGATCGACTGGTGCGCGTTGACCAGAAACCAATCGGTCGCACACCGCGGTCCAACCTCGCCACCTATACAGGCCTGTTCGATGCCGTGCGCACCACATTCGCCGCGACCCCCGAGGCTCGGAGCCGAAAGTTCGGCGCTAGCCGGTTCTCGTTCAACGTGCCGGGTGGCCGCTGCGAGACCTGCCTTGGCGAGGGATTTGTGGCGGTCGGTCTGCTTTTTTTACCTGGCAGTTACTCGCCCTGTCCCGACTGCGGTGGCACGCGGTACAACCCTGAGACCCTCGAGGTGACATACTGTAACAAGAATATAGCCGAGGTGCTTGGGCTTACAGTGGATGCGGCAATGGTGTTTCTCGCCGATGTACCCTCGGCATTGCGCAGCCTTAAAACCCTTAGTGAGGTGGGGCTCGGCTACCTACGACTCGGCCAACCCGCCACCGAGCTTTCCGGAGGAGAGGCGCAACGCATCAAGCTCGCGACCGAGCTACAGCGGGCACGCCGCGGCCATACGTTGTACATTCTCGACGAGCCCACAACAGGGCTGCATCCTGCCGACGTGCTATTGCTGCTCGCCCAGCTCAACCGGCTTGTCGATGCCGGCAATACCGTGATCGTGGTCGAACACGACATGGACGTGGTTGCCGCCGCAGACTGGGTTATTGATATCGGCCCTGAAGGCGGTGACAAGGGAGGCGCTATAGTGGTCGCTGGCACGCCCCATGCTGTGGCCGCCCACCCGGAGAGCCGAACGGCGCCTTACTTGGCCCAGTGCATCTCTACCACCTGAGCGACTGCCTGTCGTGGCAAACTAGGGGTCGCGCAATAATAAAGCTGACAGCTTTCTGAAATAGGCATGAATTTTCACCTGTGTACTTTTGAAAAAAGACTCTTAGCTGATTTGGGGCCAGCCTAATAGTTCCCGTATCATCAAACATGTCAATAAACGTTTTTGAAGCTTTTTTTTGCCGGCCCCAGGCGATCCGTACATAAAAATAGACACCGACTGTAGATCCGCAGGAAACGCAGTTTAAATTGGTCTGTTCACGTGCTATCTGAGTGCGATTTGCTTTCGCATAGATGATGCCTTGGTTTCAATTTTAGTTTTTCTCTGTCATAGGTCGTGATAGGTTTACCCAATTAAAACAAAAAGATACTAGCAATTGCAATGTGAGTGTAAATTTACCATAGCTTGTATGCATCTACATGAACGGTTGGGTGTAATAACATCACGATAACATGGCACAACCTATTAATTATGATTACGGCAGCCTATATCGCTATGAAAACACCAATAAAATGGCGTTTTACCGCTAGGGAAATCGCTGATTTATTAAGCCATTGAATGGCTTTTTTATGCTCTCCGCCCGTTAACTTCGTTGCTCATCGCACTCATCGCACTCATCGCACTCATCGCACTCATCGCACTCATCGCACTCATCGCACTCATCGCACTCATCGAGGGCATCGCTCACTTTGTTCGCTGTTTACCGCCTCATTGGTTTTACGCCGGTTGATACTTCGAGTATTGATGCCTATAAGGACAAACATAGTCGTATTTGTTTGGTTGAACTTGCTAACAAGTTTATCGACAGTTGCGACAAAAACACTTCCTTTTTCAGCACTATGTCATCTATTGAGTATTGCTCAATAGATGACAAAGTTGTGCCGTTTATCTACACGCTTGTGTACATACAATGGCGTAGAAATGTCTGTAAATAAGTGTATGTACGCAGTCGCACAGACAGTCAGATTGGCTGATGACATGATTTGAAGTTCTGACGTTATCGTACCGTGCGATTAAAGATCCTCAGATGAAGGAGTGACATGCCAAATGGATAAAACCTTAATCATAGATTATTACACTGACATTCTTTGTGTCTGGGCTTGGATTGCTCAGAAACGTGTTGATGAACTTAATAAAAAATTGGGACACAAAATCGAACTTAAATGTTACTACGTTGACGTTTTTGGTGATGTACCGACAAAAATAAACACTCAATGGCAATCAAAAGGCGGGTTTATTGGCTTTGCCGAACACATACAACAGTCAGCATCTGCCTTTGAATATGCCTATATAAACCCAAAAGTATGGACGCAAGTTAGACCCACCACTTCAGCCAATGCGCATTTGATGCTTAAAGCGGTAGAGATTACTTATGATAAAAAGAAAAGTATCGATATGGCGCTAACATTTCGAACCGCATTTTTTGTTGATGGCTTGGATATTGGCAACCTAGAAGTCCTCTGTGATTTAGTTAACGCCAATGGACTAGACCTAAACACCATCAATACCAGTATTGGTGATGGTTCTGCTATGGCATCTTTAATGGGTGATTATCAAAAATCAAAGAGTCAAGGCATTAACGGTAGTCCTTCATATGTCCTTGATGGTGGGCGTCAAACATTGTATGGCAACATAGGTTTCGGCGTAATTCTTGCTAATATTGAAGAGCTTTTGAAGCATCCAACAGATGAGGCAAGTTGGTGCTAAAACGAAAGTGTACAGAGGTGAAGTTGAGAAGCATGTCTTCGATTGGAACATGAGGTTCTGCAACGCCCCAGCGTTATTCTACGTAATCAGATTAGCGGCTTCGAGCCGTCACATCTGTTGGATATCGCACAGACGAATACCTATGGTCAAGTCCAGACTGACATACATTGAAAGTATAAGTCGTCTCAGTTTACCCAATCCTTAGCGCCGAAACTGACCAGATTACATCTGTTTGTGACAACCGGCTTATGGTAATCAGATAAGCTATAAATGCTTTAATAACAAGGGAATAATTACCATTACTGTCAAAAAGTGAAACCCTTATTGAGAAATGTGATATTTAGGAGACAGACCATGATTGAAAAAATAGCAACTATCCAGTGGCAAGGTCAAGGTAAGAAAGGCCAAGGTAAAATAAGTACCGAGACCGGTGCACTGAAGCAATATCCTTACGGCTTCGGTAGTCGCTTCGAGGATGACCGAAGTGGCACTAACCCTGAAGAGATACTAGCCGCAGCCCATGCCGCGTGTTTTACGATGGCGTTTTCATTCGCCTGTGATAAGGCAGGGTTTGCCACCGCCAATATCGACACTAAGGCCAGCGTTCGTCTCGCTAAACAAGGCGAAGGTTTTGTTATAGACCGTATCGCGTTGACGATGAGCGCAGAGGTTGCGGGCATCGACGAGGCGAAATTTCAGGAGATTGCGGCTGCGGCAAAGTGTGACTGCCCGGTATCGAAGGCTCTTGCCGGTGTTGAGGATATTACCCTGCAAGCGACACTGAAATAGGTCATCTCCTGAGACACGCTGTCAGCCCGCGCCATGCAACTACACAGCAGCAACTACACGGCAGCAACGCCAAAGTCAGACCGAACGCTAAAACGAAGGTTTAATGACTGTATTCATATCCTGTTCCAGCATTTTTCTAACCGTCGGCAAGATTGCCGACGGTTCTTCTACGGTGAATAACGTTCGGTCTGGTGTCCGTGCGTTAACACATTCATCAATAGTCCTGATTTGGCAACTAACTCGGATACATAGACACAGAGCGGTTCGTCAATCGCATGAAAATGACACCAACGTTTGATAGCGTACAGACAGCGTTGCCGCTTTTACCTTTTAATAGTTCTGTATCGCTCTCATGTTGGTACATTTAACATTCGAAGGAGACGATACCTATGTTACGTACCGTTAACAATATAGAGGACTATGTCATCAGTGCTACAGATGGCAACATTGGTCATATCAAAGACGTTTATTTCGATGATGAAACTTGGTGTGTTCGCTTTCTCGTTGTTGAAACAGGCACTTTAGGATAGCAGAATAAAAAGTTGCTTATATAAAAGACAAATCACGGAGGGCGTATGCATGACCATGAAGATAAAAAGTCACATTATAAAAAAGATAGTCTGACATTAGTTGGTGCGGTTGCGCTTGGCACCGGCGTTATGATTGGTGCTGGCATATTTGCTTTGACAGGGCAGATGGCCCAGATGACCGGAAGTCTTTTCCCGCTGGCTTTTCTTTCGGCTGCGGTGGTTGTGTTATTCAGCGCATACTCTTACGTAAAATTGTCCAATGCTTATCCTTCCGCCGGTGGGATTGCCATGTACCTAAAAAAAGCCTATGGCAGCACGGTGACAACCGCCTTTCATTCCCTGTTGATGTATTTTTCTATGGTGATTGCCCAGAGTTTTCTGGCGCGTACCTTTGGGACTTATACATTACAGCTGTTTGGTATCGATGATAGCAGCGTGTTAGTGCCAACACTGGGTGCTGGATTATTGCTGGTGGCGTTTCTGATCAATTTATCCGCCAACAAGATGATCGAAGGTGTCGCGTCGGTGCTCGGCTTTATTAAGATTGGCGGTATCGTTTTGTTCGGTATCGTTGGCGTAATGGTTGCTGGCACGGTTGAAGTCGATTTCTCAACAGTCAGTCCAGACGCCTCAACTTCTGGTGCAACAATAGCTGGTTTTATTGGTGCAACCGCGCTGGGTATTTTGGCCTTTAAGGGTTTTACCACCATTACCAATAGTGGTTCAGAGCTTACTGACCCTCACAGAAATGTGGGCCGAGCTATCATGATCTCCATCGGTCTTTGTGTGGTAATTTATACGCTCGTCGGTTTTGGCGTCGCAAGTAACTTATCACTAGTGCAAATCATCGAAACAAGAAATTACTCGTTGGCTGCAGCCGCAAAGCCTGCACTGGGCGAATACGCGGTCTGGTTTACGGTTGTTTTGGCCATGATAGCAACAGCAGGCGGTGTTATTGCCAGTATATTTGCGGTTTCGCGGATGTTGGCAATGCTGACTGATATGAAACTCGTTCCCCACAGCCATTTTGGCATGCCCGGTAGCATCCAAAAGCACACCCTGGTTTATACCGTCATTTTAGGTTTGCTGTTGACCATATTTTTTGACCTGACGCGGATTGCGGCCATGGGTATCATCTTTTATTTGATTATGGACATGGCGATCCACTGGGGTGTTTTACGTCACCTGCGAGACGAAGTCGGTGCTAAACGCGCATTCCCTATGGTCGCGATTATCCTTGACTTGATCGTTCTAGCCGGTTTTGTCTGGATCAAGATAAACAGCGATCCATTGGTGTTAGGTGTCGCTGGTGTTGTCATGTTGGTTATTCTGCTTGTTGAGATCCTATTTTTACGACATAACCCTATCGAGCCAAAAAACCACAACCACGGATGAAAATAACCCAATACTACCTTCTAGTGCTAACTGCCCGAGACAGCCTGAATGCAGCTGTGTAGGGGCTCACTCCCTAGGACGAACTTTAATCATGGAGATAAATAATGAAATCTGTCGTTATATTTGGGGCTGGCATTGCCGGATTAAGCGCCGCACATGAGCTGGCCGAACTGGGGTATCTTGTTTCAGTTTATGAAACGGCTGATGAGCCGGGGGGATTCTTTAGAAGTTCACGCCTTAGTCACGACAATATACCGACCGAGTATTCTTGGCATGGCATGGGACCTTGGTACCATAATGTTTTTGATTTGATGAAAAAAATTCCATTCAATGAAGAGGGCAGCGTTTATGATTTGGCCCTGTCTCGGCCCATTGATTTTGGCATATTCCCTGATGCTGGTCAGGCGCAATTTTACGATGAGGGATTTAAAAGTATTAACAAGATGTTTGGCATGAGCAATTGGGAGTTTACCAGAGCGTGCTATTTAATGTTAAAGACTTGGACCTCAAATCATCGAAGCCATGTGGTATATGCCAAGGTGAATGCGGCTCAAGCTTGGAAACCTATGCTTAGCGTGCAAAGTTATAACGCGTGGCGTTCTTGTTTCGGTCCTTGGATTGGCTCTGATTGGTCCAACGTGTCACTGCACACCGCAGGGGATTTTTTTAGAAAGCAATTTACGACAAAGCCCGCGCACCAGCATAAATCTGATCAAGATGGACCCGCATGGCAGCAAGGTGCCGGAGACGGTTGGCTACTCCTAAAAGGGCCCAGTAGTGAATACTGGTTCAATCCCTGGGTTAAATACCTTGAACACAAGGGCGTGAAATTCTATTGGCAGAAACCGCTCACCAAATTAGTGTTCGACGGCAGCAAAATAGTCTCCGCTTTTGTCGGTGATGAGGAGATCAAAGGCGATATTTATGTTGTGGCCATCAATCCTTACTTGATGGTTGATATTTTAAGTAAAACTCCCGCGCTTGAGCGGCAAGAAGAATTAAAATTGTTTACACCGCTTGTTCAAGACGGCCCACACACTCAAGTCTCTTTTCGGTTAGCATTTTCAGACGAAATCAAACTTCCTCGAAAGCGGACTGCAGCGGTGATCAGTGATTCAGAATTTAATTTGACCGTGTTCGCCGAAGAACAAGTTTGGGACAAGGACGTGGATTTGGGGCAAAACATCAAATCTCTTTGGACTGGCACGTCTTGTATTGGCGGCTTCCCTGGGAGGATATTCCATAAGCCCGTCAATCTCTGCACCAAAGAAGAATTTATCGAAGAAGTGAAGGCTCAAATCTTGAGTTGCGGTGCACTAAATCAATTGATTAAACAAGCGAATGACGGCAAAGAGTTGAAAGATTTTACAATTGAAAAAGTTGAAGTGTGGCATGAATGGCACTTTTCCCGTGATGGAATAACGCCGCTACAGCCAAAGTGGGTAAACACCACCAACACTCAAACATTTATGCCATCTCAAAAAACGCCAGTGTTTAATCTATTCTTGGCCGGAGCCCACACTAAGACTCAGGCTCAAGTCTGGAGTATTGAAGGTGCTGTTGAAAGTGGCAGAAGAGCGGCCAAAGCGATAGATAAACGAGTTAACGTATTGGATCAATATCGACCCAGATGGATTAAATTGTTATCGAAAATCGATGACATCTTGTATCTAATTAAAGCACCGCAGCTTCTAGATTCTGTGGTTTTATGTATCGTTTTATTGCTTATTTTGTGGTTTTTGATCTGATCATATCTTGATTGATCTTAGCGCTATCCAGAAGGGATGAGCGACATTAAAAGTGCCATAACATCAATATCGGCCCTAATAGGTCTCACAACGACAAAGGAGTTTAACCATGAACAAGAAAGAAGCTTACCAAAAAAAACTACAGGCACAATTAGACCAGTGGAGTGCAGAGATCGATAAGCTCAAGGCCAAAGCTGATAACGCGCAGGCCGATGCACAAATTGAGTACTACAAACAAATCGAGGAACTGCGAACGATGCAAAAATCGGCCAACAGCAAACTTACCGAACTTAAGGAATCGAGTGACGGTGCATGGGAGGAGCTCAAGGCAGGTATGGATGGTGCGTGGAACTCGCTTGGCAATTCGCTGAAGTCGGCTACCTCCAGATTCAAATAAACAGCATGGTCATTGCGCCAAATAGGCGCACTATAAATTAGCACAGGAGTGCAACATGGACATTATTAGTTTACTCATATTTTTGGGAATAGGTGCTTTGGCAGGGTGGCTTGCAGGCAACATAATAAAGGGCGGAGGATTTGGTGTCATAGGCAATATTATTGTAGGAGTTGTTGGTGCTGTAGTAGGTGGTTTTATATTTAGCTTACTCGGCATATCAACAGGCGGTTTATTAGGCTCTATCATTATGGCTACTATAGGCGCTGTTATTTTGTTATTCATAATTAGTTTGGTTAAGAAGAAAGCCTAGTTCCTTAAGCACGACGATACATGTTGAAAATTCAAATTAGGAGTGGCCACATGATTAAGTTAAGACAGTTTTGGGGGAATCTGCAATCGAGCTTTTGGTTCATGCCTTCACTGATGGTCGCTGTCAGTATGACCTTAGCGGTTGTGTTGATCGAAGTAGAGTCTGCCGGTTTAAACCAATGGCTAATTCAGTGGCCACGACTGTTTGGGGTCGGTGCAGAAGGCGCTCGCCAGATGTTGTCCACCTTGGCTGGTTCGATGATGACTGTAATGGGGATCACCTTCTCCATGACACTGCTGGCCCTAGTGCTTGCGTCGGGCCAGTACACCTCTCGCATTTTGAGGAACTTCATGCGTAACAGTGTCACGCAAGCAACACTGGGGGTTTTTGCGAGCATTTTCGCTTATTGTCTTATAGTCTTACGCACCATTCGTGGCAGTGGTGGTGGTGATGAATTTGTGCCCAGTCTTGCGGTGTTTTTTGCCTTTGTGATGTCGCTTGGTGGTGTGGGGGTCCTTATCTATTTTATTCATCATATTGCCTTGTCTATCCAGGCATCAAGCATCATTGCTTCGGTCGCTCAGGAAACCAATGCTGCCATAGATAAGTTGCTGCCGATAAAACCGGATGAGGAACTTGATGAAGATGAAATGCGACACCCGATACTAAAGTCTCTGGATGAGCGGGTCTGGTATCCCGTGCCGGCAGCTCGCAGTGGTTACGTTTTAGGCGTGAACAACAATACATTAATTTGCTTGGCGAGTGACAACAGAACCATAGTGCGTATGGAACAAGGCATCGGCTCGTTCATTGTCCAAGATACGTCTCTGGTGTCGCTAGCTCTTACTTACCCGCCAGAGCAGAAACTCATTGATGCTTTGAATACAGCTTACAGTATTGGTAGCCATCGCACAGTGGATCAGGATCCTACTTTCGGTATTCGACAGATTGTGGATATGGCCATAAAAGCGCTGTCCCCCGGGGTTAACGACACTTCAACGGCAGTGATGTGCGTGGATTATCTCACCTCGATTATGGCTCGATTGGCCAGTCGGCAATTTCCGCCATTGTACCATTATGAGGGAGACACTCTGCGAATGGTGGCGATGGTTCCGAGCTTTGATAGTCTATTGGCCGATGCTTTCGACCAGATTCGAAGTAGCGCTGAAAAGAATCTTGCGATACTGGTACGCATGCTCGGTGCCTTCGAGACCATCGGAAGTTTAACGATCTGTCCGAGCCGCTTGAGAGCACTTGACCAACAGTTGCAGTTGATTGCAGAGTTGACCGCTCGCTGCTTTGAATCCAGTTATGATCGCGCGCGGCTCGAAATGCGACTGTCCAAGGTGCGTGAATCGTTGGACGGTCAGTTTGCATTGAGCGCATTAGTTGGGAAAGATTAGTTTTATGTAAATTAGACGGATACTAGGGGCTGTTGATCTTTCAAGGTTGGTTTTGCAGCGAATTGTTGCTCATTTGTACAAGGCAGAGACTTTTTATTCTACATAAAAAGTCGATAACGCAGTAAAAATGAGCAACAAACGCTGCCCGAAGGGTTCGGCTAAAAACGTTTTACTCTTTGTTGAGAAAATCTTCATTAAGCGAGTAGTGCTTAGATTGCTAGGCAGCAATCCACTCGCCTCGTTTAAAACGCTTTTATCTCGAACAAAATTTAACCAGCAAAGATCAACAGACCCTAGCATACAAGATTCATTTTTTTGTTGACCAATTCGCTAGCTTTTCCTGGGTGTACATTCAACGCACTCTATTTACAATCTCATCGTTCACTATAACTCGTATAATTTTGCTATCCGCAATCGCAAAACATTCTTTCAAAACTCGATAACGATACATAGAAGCCCGACCAATATGATATTGGCAAAGCGATATTACAGTGATAATGGACGGCGACGGAGGCGGTTAGTCACTAGTCAGGCTCTGCAAGGCATTGGTGATTTCACTCATCCGCGCCGCCGTGACTTTACCATGAACCTGCGATATCAGATTACCGTTCTTATCCAAAACAACAATGACCGCCTCTTCGCTATCGGAGGGCACACCCAACGCGCTTTCCATGATCTGTGAGTTGAGAATCCAGGTTTGATCGTGATAGCGCTGCGGCACTTGTTCTTTGGCTCGGCCAATGACATCTTCTTCCGACATAAAGAAGGGTAAATTGACAGCCAGTACGTCGCGAACCCGATATTTACTATGATCTATCTCTGAGCGCAATGTGTTAACCCACTCCCGAGTGGATATTGCGGCATTGCGAGACGGCGTAAGTATGAGCAGTGTCGGTTGACCTATCAGTTTGTTACTGTCAACTTTTTCGCCGCTAAGCGCCGTCGCTGTAAATGACGGCCATGGTCCATCGCCTGCGATAGCAGACGGCCCACATAGGGTTAGTATCGCAAGTAGGGTCAGTTCAGTAACGCGTCGGGATGTTGAGCCCCAAAGTGTTGTCGGTATCATTGGTCTGGTTAGCATAGTATTCCTCCGCTCAGTAGTAGGGGTGCGAACAAGCAGGCCAGCCAGATCCAAATACAGAAGTCGCAGCATTCAGTGAAACTCCTTCATAAATCATCTTGGCTCTCATGTCTGACGAGTAAGCATCACACATACAATATGCGATTGACGACATTTCATCTGTTCGCTAGCGAACTTTCTGCCAGCCAATGACCCTATTAGATCTGCAGGCGTCATTTGTGGATATGTGTTCTAACGAACAGACCAGCTAAAAGCCAGCGCGCAAGCTGTATTTCTCAGGACTTGCCGCAATGATCTTTTCCTCGGGTTCGGCAGGATTCATCCTCATCATACATAACAGGATATCTAGCTTATGCTTTTCGAAACATTTTCTAACCGCTCGCTGCAGCTATCCAATCGCATGGTAATGGCGCCGTTAACACGCAGTCGGGCTACGCCTGAGCACACGCCTAACGCGCTGATGGCAACGTACTACGGCCAACGTGCGACGGCTGGACTGATTATTACCGAGGGCACTTCGCCCAGCCCCAACGGACTGGGCTACCCACGCATCCCCGGTCTTTTCGATAGCACGCAGATGAATGCATGGAAGGCAAGCACATCAGCGGTACACGCCAAAGGCGGTAAAATCTTCTTACAGTTGATGCACTGCGGTCGAGTCGCGCATGTCGACAACTTGCCAACAGGTGCCGAAATACTCGGGCCAGATGCCGCGGCATGTCCCGGCGAGATGTATACCGACACCCTAGGCATGCAGCCCCACAGTACGCCCCGTAAAATGACCGAGGCCGACATCGCTCATGTGGTAAAAGAGTATGTGACGTCAGCGAAGCTCGCGCTGGAGGCAGGTTTCGACGGTGTCGAAATACACGGCGCCAACGGCTACTTAATCGAGCAGTTTTTGAATCCGCTGATCAACCTACGCACTGACGGTTACGGCGGCAGCATTGAAGGCCGCAACCGACTCGCGCTGGAGATTGTGCGTGCGACAGTGGCAGCCATCGGCAGCGATCGGGTTGGTATCCGGCTCTCTCCTTACGGTGTGTTCAATGGCACCGGCGCATTCCCCGACATAGAGACGCAGTACCTGGCATTGACTAAGGCACTTTCCTCACAGGGGCTTCTCTACATCCACTTGGTTGATCATTCCTCCATGGGGGCACCAACGGTACCCGCCGACTTTAAGCTTAAGCTGCGCGCTGGTTTCGATGGTCTGTTCATTCTGTCTGGAGGGTTTGATCATCAAAGCGCTGAACAGGCGTTACGCGATAAACATGGCGACCTGGTAGCCTTTGGCCGTCCGTTTTTGGCTAACCCTGATCTCGTCGCTCGGATGCGCCAAGATGCAACGCTCAACACGCCAGACGAAGCGACTTTTTACGTACCTGGCGCCAAGGGTTATACCGACTATCCAACTCTCGCGACTTCTCCAGAGCGTTAACGCCAAAAGTTATCGCCGAGGTAGCACAATTCAGTAGAAGCTTGCGGCGTCCATAAGACCAAATTGAAACAGGATTTCACTATGACTTACAAAAGCATTAATCCCAATAACGGAACAATATTGAAGACCTTTGATGAAATCAGTGATGCACAGCTTGAGATCAAGCTTGCCACTGCGCATGCCTGTTACCAGACATGGAAAAACACCAGCTATAAGCAACGCGCCGCTATTATGGCCAAGGCTGCGGAACTTCTGCATGCGCATACTGATGACTATGCCAAGCTGGCAACACTGGAGATGGGCAAGCGAATTGATGAAGCCCGTGGCGAAGTCAATTTCAGTGGTAAAATCCTCAGCTATTATGCAGACCACGCAGAAGCGTTTTTAGCTCCAGAGCAACTTGACCCAGAACATGGCGAAGCCCATATGGAAAGCAGCCCGATAGGCGTGATTTTCTGCGTCGAGCCGTGGAACTTTCCCTTTTATCAACTTGCTCGTGTCGCAGGCCCGCAACTGATGGCGGGCAATGTTTTGGTGGTGAAACATGCCAGCAATGTACCCCAATGTGCTATTGCCTTTGAGCAGTTGTTGATTGATGCGGGCGCACCTGAGGGGTTGTACACAAATCTGCTGGTTTCGCACCAACAGTCTAACCAGATTATCGACGACCCGCGCGTCAAGGGCGTGGCACTGACAGGTGGTTTTGCCGCTGGCAGAAGCGTTGCCGCCCGAGCAGGGCAAAACCTCAAACCCTCGTCGATGGATCTCGGTGGCAGTGATGCCTTTATCGTGCTTGATGACGCTGATCTCGACAACACTATTCCCTGGGCTGTTTGGGGGCGTATGTACAATCAGGGACAAACCTGCTGTGCTGCTAAACGCTTTATTGTGCTCGATTCGATTGCTGACAAATTCATCGAAAAGTTTCAAACCGCGCTTGAACTTCAGCAACCTGGCGATCCGATGGACGAAACAACGACCAAGGGACCGATGTCGCAAGAAGCCGCTCTGGTTAATATTTTGAAGCAGGTCGATGATGCTGTAGCCCATGGTGCTAAGGTGTTAATGGGCGGCAAGCGTATCGACTGCCCGGGCTCTTTCATGCAGACCACGATACTGACCAACATTGCGCCAGGCAACCCTGCTTATCGCACTGAGTTCTTCGGCCCAGTTGCGTTGATTTTTCGGGTCAAGGACGAAGCCGCGGCCATAGCGCTTGCCAACGATTCTGACTTCGGACTTGGTGGATCTGTGTTTACCGAAGATGCCGCTCGTGGCAAACGCGTCGCCAGTCAGATTGATACCGGTATGATGTTCATCAACAATATTGATTGGACCGATGCCGCGCTTCCGTTCGGCGGGGTTAAAGATTCCGGTTATGGCCGCGAACTCGGCGAAATGGGCATTCAGCAGTTCGTTAATAAGAAGCTGGTTCGCACCATCTCGATGTCAGCACCGGTGTAACGGTTGCACAGCTAGGGGCTAGCAAACTGAAAATATTAATATTTCACAAGCAATACCCTATATGGCAACGGCATAACATGGCGAACGAGTATAGTCACCTAAGATAGCGGCATAGTTATCGAGAGTTTAACTAAATCGATGGGTTAGGTGGCTGTGGTTTGACAATGCTATGGTTTGACGATGCTATGGTTTCACAATGCTATGGTTTAACAATGCTATAGTTTCACAGCGCTGAGTTTGAATGAAATTAATTCATAGCACTTTAAGCGTCTAGCTGTGAAGCCGATTAATCTTGCTTGGGAGGATATAGAAAGGGCATGACGTCATTGTTTTTAATGTTTGGAATGATTTGTTATAAACGACAAGATAGCCAAATATACCATGTCAAGCCACCAATGAGGGGTAGCTTGGCATAGATGATTAGTTAATAGATGATTAGTTAATAGGTTTCTAGTCTATCGGTTTCTGTTTTTACTACGGCATAACATTCGCAGCACAGCGTTTCGAGTTTTTGTCTGTTGGTCACGGTAATTTGACCGCGCTTATAGTTGATTACCCCAAGTTTTTGCAGTTTACCGGCGGCTTCAGTTACGCCTTCTCGTCTGACGCCTAACATGTTGGCGATCAACTCTTGGGTCATTGTGAGATTGTTGCTAGCCAGTCTATCAAGTGATAGCAGCAGCCAACGACAAAGTTGCTGGTCGATAGAATGGTGCCTGTTACATATTGCCGTCTGCGCCATTTGTGCCATCAGTGCTTGAGTGTAACGTAACAACAGTTCGCGAAGGTTTTGATTGTCGTTAAATTCATCGAACAATATCGATGCGGACAATTTATAGGCTCGGCCTGCGCTTTGAACTATGGCGCGATTTATGGTGCTTTCTCCCCCCATAAACACGGCAATGCCCACTAAACCTTCATTGCCGACAACAGATATTTCTGCCGATGCGCCATCTTCGAGAACATTCAGTAAAGAGACAATACTATCAATGGGAAAATAGACATTTTCAAGGTTTTGACCAGCTTCATAAATAACTTTACCTAAGGGCAGTTTTATTATCTTTAACTGTGGAAATAAGCGCTGTTTTGTCGCTTCAGGTAATGCTTTAAGTAATGCGTTCTCATTTGGGTCAATCATTGATAACCTTTCAATATATTAAAGTGAGACATTCACTACTTGCTATGACCTTTCTTATGATATTGATTTTATTCAATATTACATAATACTTAAGTAATCTTGTTATCAATATAACAGAGTTTGTTGAATCGAGAGGGTTAAAATGCCTTGTTTAGCGTGATTTGCGATCACAGCAGGCGAGTGGAACCATTATTTTTCGTTCAAAAGGCATTGCATGTTGAGTTGTATTTATGAGTTGTGTTTATACTCATCGACAGGATATTTAGTTGGGGGGGAGATAGTAAAAAAGACCTTTGCAAAGCTGCGTTTCGCTCATAGGAAAGAGACTAAACAACGGCCTACAGCGATTACGTTTAGGCAGCAAGTCAGCTGCTAAGGCTGCTGTTTTGTGAAGATGAATGGCATAAAAGGGCTGAGCAGCAAAGTGATTGCAAAAGCCATTTTTCTAGTGGCTATACATTCGGCTTTTGCCGCCGGAGTTAGTTAAGTTTATGTGCTTTAAGTTTATGTGCAGTCTGATGCAAGATGCATTTAACATCTGATTTTTCGTCGACCTAAACTCACATGTTGAAGCGCTTTGACTGATATTTACAATTTAATCATTTTGAATATCATCAAGCGCCTGACGAACTTCATCCAAAATTAATCTGTTTGCCACTTTTTCATCAATATCGGGTACATCCCATCCAAAAATAGCGCGATATTTCTCAATCAAATTGTTGACATCTTCGATGATATCGCTGCGATGGGCCGCTAACTCTAATTTTTCTATGTCAGTCATGCTCGTTCACCTTAAAAGTTTATAGATAACTCCAGATTAAACTATTATTCATGCTCCATCGGTGCGACACCGAACAGATTGAATAGAAAATTTGGTGCAAGCTGATAGACATCCACTCTATTAGGAAAGCAATGATTTATTGTTTGCCATCTTTAATCTGGAGCAAATACATCATGTTACATACATTGAATGATTTACAAAATTTATCTATTCACGCCTCTGATGGCGATATTGGATTAACCAAAGATTTTTATTTTGATGACAAGCATTGGGTGATTAGATATTTGGTAGTCGAAACGGGTTCTTGGTTATCAAGCAAAAAAATATTGCTTTCACCCATATCAATCAAAGAATTTAATCAGGAACAAAAGACGCTTGCTGTCACAATCTCAAGAGAGCAGGTAAAAAACAGCCCTGACATCGATAGCGAGAAACCAGTCTCTAGGCAGCATGAGGTCGATCATATGGAATATTATGGTTACTCACAATACTGGGGTAACACTGGTATTTGGGGAAGTGAGCCCAGTCCAAACATGATGGCAACTGGTTATTATAGTGTCGCGCCAAAGCCAGATAACTTAGATAACCCAGAGATGTCCGCAGATGTTGAGGCAGCACTATCACGGGATAATGATCATCATCTACGCAGCAGTCATGCCGTGGCGGGTTATCACCTTGATGCCATAGACGGTGAATTGGGTCATTTGCAAGGTATGTTAATAGATATCGACACTTGGGCTATTCGTTATTTGATTATTAACACCAGTAATTGGTGGTTGGGTCATCTGGTTTTGATTGCGCCCAAATCGATTAAAGAGGTGAGTTGGCCTACCTCTAAAATTTATGTTGATATGACGCAGCAGCAAGTGAAAGATGCTCCCACGTACGATCCATCAGTGCCTTTCGATCTTGAACATGAGCAAAATCTGCATACTCATTATGGCCATAATGATAGATAACATTATTACCTCTCTATGAGGTGTTTGGCTGTCGTGTTTAGGTTGTTTGTTTAAAAAGTGTTCTTGGAGTAAGTTATCTATTTCAATATGAAAATATAGTCAATATCAGTTAGTCATTGCAGTTTTTTCTTCTTGAAATTGCTGCAATCAATTGAAAATATTAGACTAATTTAATATTTAAGACGATGACTTTGAACCCAAGGGGTACCCTTTATAAAAACAAGCTATCTGTTTTCAACATTTAACGATAAAGCTTTATCAGACATGATGAAGCTTTTTTGTGTTGATGAAAGACTCCCATCAGATTCATTAGACCATTACACAAGAACCTCGCGGGCCTGAGACACACAGACCTTTAAATACTCTTCAAAGGTGTCGACTAAATTAAGCGTTTCGATGAAGCTTAAATGGTGGCTGGATTTACTTTAATGAATGAAAGATAAACATTCATGCAGGCGCTTTGGATTAGGTTGTTGCTTCAAATTGGCTGGCAATTTTGTTTTGATACAGTCAAGAGCTTGCTAATATCATGTGCACTCTATACTCGACATCTTGTTTCATACTTTCTGATTCGAATCCCGCGCGGGCACGAAATACATAGCCCTGTCGAATATCAAACATAAGCTTTGCACGTGCTAATGATGGAAAATTGGCAGGTAAAACACCTCTTGCTTTTTCTAGCTCAAAGCGTCGCGATAATCGCGCATCGGTATCTAATACTGCTCTTTGTAATAGTTCTTGTGCTCCCTCGACCTCGCCAGCACTTGTAGCAACGCTGGAACTGAGAAAGCAGCCTTTTGCGCCGCTACCATTTGCAGTACTGTAATCAATCACTGCAATCATGAACGAGCGGACAGCTTGGTTAATATCGGGTTCTGTTTCAAAGGCTACTAATGGTGCGCATGCATCAATTGTGGCGTAGCAGTTTATAGCTTCTAAATAGAGTTTACGTTTGTCACCAAAAACCGAGTAAAGGCTAGGGCTGTTAATACCCATTGCTTGGGTTAAATCTTTAATGGAGGCGGCATCATATCCTTGTTTCCAGAAAACATGCATGGCGGACAAAAGTGCTTCGCTACGATCAAAAGCGCGTGGCCTACCAGCCTTATTTTGAATCATATCGGATACCTCAACGCTGTGGATTTAATGATTTATTTTAGTATCAATTGATACATAATTCAATTAATTAAAACCCATTAACCTCGGTAAGGTAATGATTATGCTCTAGGAAGTTGTCTATATTGGCAATATAATTTTGTAACGATCACTATGAAATATTGACACCTTGGCCTTATTTTGTTTTTATAATATTCACTACAAAACATTGGAATAAACATGAACTCATCTAAATTAGTAGCAGGACAAACCTTTCCAGACATCACTCTAGCGCTGCTTGGTGGTGGTGAAATTAATCTTACGGCTGTTCCGGCAGAGGGCTGCGATTGGCGTATGGTGGTTGTTTATCGGGGTAAGCACTGTCCCATTTGTACTCAATATCTATCGACGTTGAACGAGCTGTTGCCTGAATTCAAGAAGTTAGGTGTTGATGTTGTAGCTGTATCCGCCGATCCCATAGAAAAAGCGATGGCTCAAATGGAGCTGGTTAAGCCTTTATTTGATGTGGCGTACGGCTTAAGTATTGAACAAATGCAAAAAATCGGGGTGTATATTTCAAATCCTCGCTCGCCGGAAGAAACTGACCGACCTTTTGCCGAACCCGGATTGTTTATTATTAATGATAAAAAACAGGCACAAATTATTGATATATCGAATGTTCCTTTCTCTCGCCCAGAGCTGAAGTCAATGATTATGGGTTTAGGTTTTATCCGTAATCCACAAAACAATTACCCAATAAGAGGAACCTACAAATAAAAAATCATGGCCCTCTACATGAAGAAGTACGGCAACTAATTGTGTAGTGACATGGTATTTTAGCCACCTAAATAGAGGTAATATTATTGCCTCGTACATGACTTTAGGTGAGCAAATGAAATCAAATACCAGAAGCACACCATAATACCGTTGCTGTAGCGGTATATTATGGCGTGCTATCTTTTGGCAAGTGGATACTGCGGTGAAAGCAGGCCGTTGTGGTTTTATTTTCATAACGTTCATTCATCAATGGCGGTATCGTTATGTGTTACAACGCTTATAAATCGATTTCGACGATGCTTATTTCAGTTAAATTGCTGTGTGATGATTGTTTTTTAGGAACCGCACAACAAAGCAATACCTCACCTTCGGTTGGAGTGACCACTGGCTTAGTTCGATAAGTGATTGATCCTTTTAGCAGTCTTACTGCGCACGTGCCGCAAGTTCCGTTACGGCAACTGAAGTTAGGCGTGAGCCCATGGTTTTCTGCTGTTTCTAAAAGTGTCGCATCATTTGCGTTCCATCTTTGTTCAAAACCAGACTTAACAAATTTGATGACGGCTTCATCGGCTTCGTTTTCTGCTGCAAGTGACTTTTTTTCTTCAAGTAACATTGATTCATTATCGATTTGGCGAATAAGTGCCGCAGGCCCAAACGCTTCGGCAAAAATACGTGCATCACTTACTCCTAAACTGCGTATTTCATCATAGAGTGCTTGCATAAACGCAGGTGGACCACATAAGTAAAAATCATAATCGTCTAGTGCTAATATTTGCCGAAGTGTATCGGCGGTAATGTGGTCGATTGCATTAAAATCAATGCCTATTTTTTCCTGCTCATTAGGCTGAGTGATAATTGAATAGTATCGAATTTTACCATTAGATTTTATTTCAGCATCACGGAAGTTTTGTGTAAAAGCGCGTTGTTGGGTCGTTTTGGCGGCGTGTAATATGGTCAATGGTCTTAAATGACGGGTACGCTCAGCTTCATTTAGGATATGCGAGGTCATCGCAATCATTGGCGTAATCCCTACGCCTGCGCCGATTAATACGGCCGGGCGCTTTTCTGCTGCATCAATATAAAAATTACCCGAAGGAGCTTTAGCTTCAATAACATCGCCGATGCGCACATTATCGTGTAAGCATTGCGAAATAGTGCCATTAGCTTCTCGTTTAACTGAAATGCGGTAATACATGTCGTCTGGTGTTGATGATACGGTATAAGTTCTTATCACGGCTGTGTTTGCATTGGGTGGGGTAAGACGCACCGTTAAAAACTGCCCCGCTTTTGAAGACACTAACGGGGTGTTGTCTTTTGGTTCTACATAAAATGAACGAATAACACTACTCTCATCTTCAATACGTTTGACTGTATAAGATAACCACGATTCTCTTGTGGCTTCAGCTGCCAGTGAAGCATGTGCTTGTTCCCAATCACCAGCCATTAAAGTATTTGGTGAATACGCAGTAAACGATGCGCGAAAGGGTAGTGCATTCCTTAATGTCACTCCGTGGCTGAGAGTGAAACGCCATGCTCGTTCAGCACCTTTAAAAGCGCTGACTTCTGGAGTGTCTTCCCATAATAATTCGACAGTGCCGGTTAACATAAATAAGTCACCAGTCGAAAAGTCGATAAATATCAAGCCTGCTTTAGGGTTAACCAAAAAGTTACCGAGAGTGTTAAAAAAATTGTTGCCTGAATAATCAGGAATAGTCAGTGTATTGCCGTCTACTTTCACAAAACCAGGCCGTCCTCCACGGTGTGAAATGTCGACACCTTCATGTTCAGGGTGTTCTTTAGCTGGCACATAACTGGACACAAAAAAGGTATCAGCATCACGGATTATCTTACTAACATCATGACTCAATACCGTAAATTCTTCTATGTTAGAGGCCGGATTAGTGACGTGAGATTGTTTATTAAATTGAATACTGCGGCTTTGTATATATTGCGGACAATTGCCAAAAGATTGATCGACAGATATTGAAAAATGAGTAGGACTGATTTTATTAACCCGGCCATTTACACGATTACGACGACGAGAGTGCATTTCAATACCAAGTAAACCTAAAGGACTACCATCATTTCTTAGTTGTGGTGCGATAGGGTCTCCAGCTATTGCCGATGCGTTAATCGTTAATGTTGTTGAGTCTGGTGATGTTATAAATCCTGGATATCCCGAAAGTATCGATGCCCAAGGCCAACCTTGTTGGTCAACACTGCCAGCAACAATAAACGGCAGTTGTTGATAAAACTCACGATGTTGTTCTGGAATGTATGGACGTATTGCGCGTTGTCCAAAACTCTCCATCACAGCGCGTTTACCAACACGATCCTGAATGTTCTGTTCACCAGGATGAAATGGCGATAAAGCTGATTTTTGATGGGTCTTATCGCGAGTTTGGTTTTGCATAATAGGCATCTCTTAGCGGGATTTCGGTGGCACTGGATATTGAATAAATCAACATGCCCTACGACTGGCTCACAAATTCATCGGTACCAAAAATCCGCAGTGGATGTGCGAGCTGTGCAGAGCTAGTCGTCTTATGCTACTAATCCAGCTTTGGTTGCTGGCATAGCAACAAATCCTCTCAACCCTTCAATGTTTGTTAACCAGCGACGTACATTTGGGTAAGGTGCTAATGACACATCGCCTTCAGGTGCATGAGCAACGTAACTGTATATAGCAAAGTCAGCTAAGCTGATTTTATTTGCGACCAAATAATCTTGGTCGATAAGTTGTGCTTCTAATTTTGTTAACGCTTTTTCTGCTGTGGCTTTAGCAAACACCGGATCTGATGGTGAATTGAAAACATTAATTAATCTCGCTGCGCCTACGCCATAAGAGATTTCGCCCGCTGACATCGCAAGAAAACGATGCATTTCTGCTTCATGTTGCAGATCTTGAGGGATAAACGAAGGCGCATATTTACGCGCCAGATAAATGAGGATTGAAATTGAGTCGTGAACAACTGCATCACCGTCTTCAATAACAGGGACCAAACCCAAAGGGTTAAGGGTAAGAAACGGTGCTTGTTTATGCTCCCCAGCAGGAAGATCTACGTGGATAATGTTGTGCGCAATCCCCGCGACACTCGCAAATAGCTGCACGCGATGAGCATGACCTGAAAGTGGGAAACTGTGAATTTTAATGGCATTAGACATGATGTGTTCCTTTAAGGGTTGAATGATTTGTGCGTGAGAAAAGAATAAAGTTCACACGGCATAAATACAATGACCTGTTTTATTGAAACATTATCTCTATTATGGATATAATATTAATGGCTGTTATTAATGGTCATTACTCATGTGAGGATCATCTATGGATACAATTGATAGTATGCGTATTTTTGTTGCGGTCGCGGGGCAAAAATCGTTTACGGCGGGGGCAAAACAGCTAGGTATTAGTACTAATTTGGCCAGCAAGCATGTGCGACAGTTAGAGGCCCGTTTAGGTGCGCAACTTATTCATCGGACAACTAGACGTGTCACTTTGAGTGATACAGGACTCGCGTATTTTGAACGCTGCGTGTTTATAATTGATCAATTTGATGAGTTAGAAGGTTTAGTTCAAGAGCGTCAATCCGAACTTGCGGGGCCTATTCGTATTACTGCGCCAACAGGATTTGGGTCAAGGGAATTGGTAGAAGCGATTCGACCTTTTCAAATTGCACACCCTAAAGTGTCTATCAATCTGCATCTGTCCGATCAGCATGTCGATATACTTGACGAAGGTTTTGATCTCGCCATTCGTTTTGGTCCACTGCAAAATTCTACGCTTATTGCTCGTAAGTTGCTTACTATGCGATTAGTGGTGTTTGCATCACCGGAATATATCAATACACATGGTGAACCATTACATCCTAGCGATTTATCAACACATAATTGTTTATTACAATCATCGTCAGCAGATCCGGAGCATTGGGCCTTTACGGTTGCTGGCACAGAACAAAAATATCGGGTAAATGGGTCTTTTACGGCAAATTCGCCTCGGGCGGTCGCGCATATGGCCGTTGGAGGTTTAGGTATTGGTCGTTGTCCGCTGTACACCGTTGAACCCTTTCTTAAAAGTGGTGAGTTGGTATTGTTGTTTGACGATAAGATGGTTAGCGTATTTAACTTATACGCTGTATATCCTTCTGCACGTCATTTAACAGCTCGGATTAGAAAATTGATAGATCACTTAGTAACGGCGTTAGGATAATTTTATCTAAAATAATATCGTATCAGCTTAGGGCTATTGACCATTAAACCTGCATTGATGATGCTATTCGATATGTCGATGAGGTCATTGATACACTTAGAACTTAGTTTAATTCAACTGAGTATCATAATTGACGCTATTAAAAATATCTTACAATCCAATTACTTAACGGCCGCTCAACGCAATAGTAAATGTTTGAATTGTTGCTGAGTTTAAAATACTCCAGTTCGTCTTCTCGACCGCTTCGGACATTTAGTGGATTTAGATTTTTAACATTCACATAAATATAAACATTTAAAAAAGTGAGGTTTCAGGGCTGTGTGATTATTGTCCGTTATTTACGACATCTTTGAGGTGCATCAAGGTTTCATCGACACATTTGACTTAAATTTATTAGGTAAGTGTTATTTTTATTTGCTGTTATGTATCAGATTCTTTCAGCTCTACTTAGCCAAGGTGGGTTAGCAAAAAGGTAAAATAGCAGCATTAATAGACCGATAATGTTTGGATTGTCCTAGCAGCCTGACGTTTTATAGGTGAATCAATATGAGTAAAGCTAAAAGTGATACCAATAAACATCGTGACAATCTCGAAGGAGACATTAAAGAGGCGGTTGAGGCAGATAAGGATATTCGGGACACCGTTCGGTGCATTACTCTTAAAGCATTGAGTGAAGGAAAATTAGACCTCAATGAGCTCTCACAGATTGCACGCTGCGTGATTAAAGGTGCCGGTTTAGGTGCAGTTATTCATAGTCGTGATGGTCAAACCCACCAGCTCACTAAGGCGGTTGCTGGGCTTGAGGATGCCTTATGTTCTGCCGTAGAGGCATCCAAATTAGCTGTTGAAGAAGCCAGTTCGCATGTTAACACCTTTAGTAAACAAGATTTACAGCGCACCATTAATGACCTTAGTGAACTTGAAGCTATGTATTTAGAGACGTTAAAAGACGTGGCAAAAGAGGCTAATGAGGCGGTATCCGTTACTTTAAATGATTTGGCTCGTCATGGTCGAGTAAGCGGCACCGCCGTCGGCCAGAAAGTAACTGAAGTTTCTACATTATTAAACCAACAATTAACTGAGCGGTTAAGCGACACGGTGGCAGCTGGAGTCGATTCTGCAGCTAAAGTAACCCGTAACCTCGCTTATGCGGCAGCAGGTTTTCTTGATGCTTTTGCACAAAAATTGAATGAGAAATCAACATCTAATTCCAACTCAAATAAGAGTCAATAATGGGTGAAGCATGCTTTGGGAAACGTTAGGTACCGCGCGAGATATTGGCCGACTGAATGAGCTTGCTTCGGTTTTAATTCGTTATGGCTTCGGCGATGTGTTGCGCAGGCTTGGCCTTGCTAATGTGTTTAATGTCGCCGGTAAGGCTCTGCATTGGAAGCATGCAGCTGAAATAACCCAGTTAGAATCACCGGTTAGGTTTTGCCATGCACTGGCAGAAATGGGACCAACCTTTATCAAACTAGGACAGATCCTTGCTACGCGTTCAGACCTATTTCCACCAGAGTGGACTGCTGAATTTGAAAAATTGCAGAATCATGCGCCGCCGGTATCATTTGAATTAATCTGTAAACAGTTACAGGAAGACTTAGGTTGTAGTCCGCAACAGGCTTTTGCCGAATTTAATCCAACCCCTTTTGCTGCCGCATCGATTGCCCAAGTTCATCGGGCTCGCCTACACGATGGTGCTGAAGTCATTATTAAGGTTCGCAGGCCAGGCATAAGACCTGTTATGGAAGCTGATCTACGTTTACTTGCCCGTATTGCAGAGGTGATGGAGTCAGAGTCACCGACACTACGCCGTTTTAGGCCTCGTGAGGTGGTCCGTCAATTTACCCATTCTCTAAGGCGGGAACTGGATTTATTGGCCGAGTGTCGTAATGCTGAAAGGGTGGCAAACAATTTCAAAAGTAACCCTAACATCGTTATTCCAAAAGTGTATTGGTCGTGGTGCAGTGAACGCGTCAATGTTCAACAGTTTATTGATGGTATTTCTGGACGGAATATAGCAGCAGTGGAGCAGGCTGGATTAGATAGGAAGCTGTTAGCTAAGTATGGTGGTCAAGCTGCGTTGAAAATGATTTTAATTGATGGTTTTTATCATGCGGATCCCCATCAAGGTAATATTTTTTATCTGCCTGAAAATCGAATCGCATTTATTGACTTTGGCATGGTGGGACGATTGTCTTCCCAACGCCGCCATCAAGTGGTGCAACTTTTACATAGCATGGTTGAATTGGATGCTTCTCGTGTTGTTGATGTATTACTGACTTGGGCTGGCGATCCTCCGCTCAATAGTGAGAATCTTACTTTTGAAGTAGAAGAATTTGTTGATAAGTATCATGGCATTTCGTTAAAAAGTTTCCATTTGAGCATGATGTTGACTGAACTGATATCACTGCTTAGAGAATATGGCCTCAGCTTACCTCCTGATATTATTATATTGATCAAAGCATTAATTGCGCTTGAAGGTGTTGCCCTGCAATTAGATCCTGACTTTAATATGGTGTCTGAAGCAAAACCATTATTACACCAGTTAATGTTAGAACGATACGCACCAGACGCATTGGCCAAAAGAGGTTGGCAAGCCATTGTCGATACCGGTGAATTGTTAAGTGGATTACCGCAAGACTTACAACAACTTTTACGTTCAGCCCGTAGTGGTAGATTTCAGCTGCATATTGATGTCACAAGACTAAAAGCCTTTGGCAATCAACTTGATCGTGCTGCTAGTCGAGTCGCCATTGGTAATGTGGTAGCGGCCATGATTATTGGATCTTCTATTGTGATGACAGTTGATGGAGGACCAACTTTATTTGGTTTGCCGTTATTTGGCATACTTGGATTTCTGAGTGCTGCCGTCGGTGGGATTTGGTTGTTATTCTCTATTTGGTCAAGTGGGCGCTGGAAGTAGCAAATTATCACTACATCAATAATAAACATGAGGCTGCATTAAATTTTATGCAGCTTTGCAGTGCCAAAGTATTAAAAATAGACCTCGATAAGAGTAAATCATATTACCTTTGCTGTTTTGTACGATATGAGTAACTGCTCCATTGATTCAGTGTAAAACATAACCATTCCTTCCAAAAACAAGCTGAATGATCAGACCATTTAGTCTAAAAGGTGACAAGAAGTTGCAAACACTCAATGTTGCCTAACGCCTAACGTGTAAAATCTGACGTTTAAAATCTATAAACTACATTTGTACTTAATTGATGTAGTCACTAACGCTTTATCTAATTCAAATGTGAAGAGACTTTTTCTTAACTAATCGTTGGTTTTTTGCGGTAAATCGACATGTTATTTATGTGCTCTATTGATAACAAAAAACGTTTCATTAGTGCTGCTTTAGGTATTAGTACTGACTGTTATGTCAAATTGTTGCATCGGTAAACTTCACTCAAATACTTGAATCGGTCACGCAATGCTTGTTGAAAAACAATCTATGAAAATAATGTGCAATAACAAGATCATGCAATGTCACTATTACGTCATTGATACGCTTTAAACGCATCGGTTGAGATGACGATTAACGCTTAGACCAAAGTCGATAGCCAACAATGACATAGAGAGTGCTAACCTGAGTAAAAATGGATTGGAGTATTCATGCTAAATAGAATGATTTTGATTAATGGTTTAGTGGTATTTGCCATCACTGTACTGCTGAGTTATTTAACCTTACCTCCTTGGCTGTATGCATTATTGATCGCACTCGCGTCTGTAGCCACGCTACTGCTTACCCACAAAAAACAAATAAGCCCAGAAATCCTTGAGTCATCTCAAAAAGATGAGCATGTTGCGAGTGGTATCAGTAAAGCCGCCACTCGAATTGCTATTGGTGGGGCTGAAGTGTCATTTTTTATTGAAAACCTAGCACATGCAATGGGTTTGCAAGTTAAGCATGTTCAAGAAATATCAGAGCGTGCGGGTAATTTAGAGCAAGGTGCTCAACAACTGTTAGGCCAATCAGCCAAAGTACGTTTACTGGTTGAAGAGGCAAATACCCAAGCTTCAAGCTACGCCAAAGAAATAAAACAAGTTGATGAACAACAACGCAGCTTGTCTACTGAAATTGAATCAACAGCAGTGTTATTAATAGAACTTAACAACAAAGCAAACGCTATAAGCAGTATCACCGACACTATTAATAAACTATCTGATCAAACCAATATGTTGGCACTCAATGCTGCAATTGAAGCGGCTAGAGCTGGTGAACAAGGCAGAGGATTTGCCGTGGTTGCCGATGAAGTTCGTAATCTGGCACATAAAACGGCTGAAGCAACGCAAGGTATAGAATCATTGCTGTCAGAAATTGGTGAAAATAGCATTCAATCTGTACAAGCAATGCAACGAGTCAGTGACATGGGGGGAAAACTCTCTCAGCGTATGAATGAGATTTATATTCTTACAAAGGCAAGCCAAGAAAGCATGGCCGATGCAGCAAGCGAAATGCTGCAAATGGATCAAACTGTAGGTTTTACCGTTGATAACACCAATGGCATAGGTGCCAATATTGAAGGAATAGGGGCCTCTATACTCAAAGTTGATACCGACTTAATAGAAGCTTCAGATCGAGTTCTTGAGCTTAGTGGCTTTGCAGAGCAGATATTTCGTCATTTACAAAGTTTCGATTTATCGGATAAACACGCAATTATCGCTAATGTCGCACTCAATGCTGCGGCTGATGTCGGAGCGATTTTTGAAAATGCTCTGTTAAAAGGTTCACTCACACAAGCCCAATTATTTGACTCAAATTACCAGCCAATCCCTAAAACCGACCCTCAAAAATTTACCACTGGTTTTGACCGTTTTACAGACTCCAATTTACCTAGCATTCAAGAGGCCATTTTAAAAAATAACACCGATATTATTTATGCCGGAGCTGTAGATGTAAGAGGGTATTTTCCTACCCACAATATCAAATTTTCTCAGCCTTTAAGCGGAAACCGGGAGCAAGATCTTGCTGGTAATCGCACCAAACGCATCTTTAATGACCCTACAGGAAAGCGATGCGGCAACAATACTGAAAGTTTTTTACTGCAAACATATAAGCGTGATACCGGTGAGGTGATGCATGATCTCTCTGCACCAATTTACGTTAACGGCAAACATTGGGGAGGATTTAGAATTGGTTATAAGGCCGAAGAGTCATAAATAATTAGCTCTATCCGGCTAATTTTTATGATTTTATGAGTATGTTGCCAACGAAACTTAACACAGGGGAATCATGTTTTTCATTCATTGACTAAGTTCCAACATGAACAGCAATCTAAATTTAATTGTTGTGCGTTATTAACAATCAACATTAGCAGCGTAAAAAAATCAAGTAAGCTAAAATTATTACCTTGTAGAAACCGCCCATAAACATACCGTTTATTCATATCGGTAAAAACATTATCTTTAACTTATTAGTCTTTAAAGGCTAATAAGTTAAATATTTAGGCTTTTCTGTTTAAGGCTAAAACCTGCAACAAAAGTGATCGCAAAATTAGCCTGTTAATAGCTGTTATTTATTTTCGTGTTTGGTGAAGCGAAAATACAGAATGTGATATATAAATATATGATTATTTATATGTTTTTTATTTTTAAATTAACCTGATTTTGAAATAAGCCTGAAATCACGAGCCGATTTTGTTAAAATCTTTGCCTGAAGATGCAATCGAGTATCAATTTAATAGGGCAAGGCGGCTCTAATTGAGGTTTTATGAAGATAAATAAGGACAAATACAGTATAGATAACTCCGATTATACTGTCGGGCAAGATAACATTCAAAAATGGGGTTTTGATATACATAACCCTGTATTTGGAACGAGTGCAGGCTTAATCGCTATTTTTTTAATTGCCATTTTAATTATCGACCCGGCAACATCAAAAGAATTTTTAGATGGTATGAAATGGCAGATAATAAGTGCATTTGACGGCCTCTTTATGTGGTCTATGAATCTATTTGTGATCTTCTGTCTGGCATTAATTGTTTCACCTTATGGTAAAATTCGCCTAGGTGGTGACGGCGCAAAAGCCGATCATTCAAGACTTTCCTGGATAGCGATGCTTTTTGCTGCAGGTATGGGTATTGGTTTGATGTTTTGGGGCGTTGCAGAACCGTTAGCGTATTACACCGGCTGGTATGAAACACCACTGAATGTGGTCGCCAATACCCCGGCAGCAGCAGAGCTTGCACTGGGTGCAACTATGTTCCATTGGGGATTACACCCTTGGGCGGTTTATGGCGTAGTCGCCTTATCGTTATCTTTCTTTGCGTACAACAAAGGCTTACCGCTTTCCATACGTTCTGCTTTTTATCCTATATTAGGCGACCGTACCTGGGGTTGGCCCGGACATGTGATTGATGTTTTAGCTGTAATCGCCACATTATTTGGTTTGGCAACATCACTCGGTTTAGGTGCTCAACAAGCTGCGGGTGGTTTCCAGCACGTGTTTGGTATTGAAGGTGACCTATCCTTGCAAATCACTATTATTGTTGTAGTGACCATGCTGGCTATTGTCTCTGTGGTACGCGGGCTTGAAGGTGGTGTTAAAGTAATCAGTAACGTCAATATGTTACTTGCTGTTGTTTTAGTTGTCTTTGTTGCGCTTGTGACCGCTGCTGTTTCTATGGGCACTATTCCTACCACAGTAATGGGTTATGTTAAGAATATCATTCCCTTGAGTAATCCAATTGGTCGTGAAGATGAAGCTTGGATGCACGGCTGGACCGTGTTTTATTGGGCATGGTGGATTTCATGGTCTCCATTTGTGGGTATGTTTATTGCTCGTATTTCTCGTGGCCGTACGGTACGTGAATTTCTTACTGCAGTATTAATTATACCAACATCAGTGACTATCTTATGGATGTCAGTATTTGGTGGTGTCGCTATTGACCAAGTTGTCAATGAGGTCGGCATATTAGGCAGTGAAGGACTAACGGACGTTCCGCTTGCTATGTTCCAGATGTTTGATGCACTGCCATTAGGCAATATTTTATCAATGATAGCTGTGCTACTGGTACTGGTTTTCTTTATTACCTCTTCCGATTCCGGGTCGTTGGTGATAGACAGTATTACTGCCGGTGGTAAAATTGATGCGCCGATCCCACAACGTATTTTTTGGGCTACAATTGAGGGTGCTATCGCAGCGGTATTACTCTGGGTTGGTGGCACTCAGGCGATTGAGGCATTACAAGCAGGTGCCATTTCGACGGCCTTACCCTTTACCATTATTTTATTGGTAATGTGTGTCAGTTTGTTGATGGGTATGCGCACTGAAAAACATAATAAAAACTAGTTTTTATTTGCTACAAAAAAGCCGATGATTGATTCATCGGCTTTTTTTTAAGCATAATTTTTGATCAATCAAAGCACATTACAACCATAATTTGTCAATCGCAGTGTCTGGACTAAAATGATATTTAATTTGAGCCTGCAGTAACTCTGCGGTGGCAATTGCATCGGTTAACGCATCATGGGGTGCATAAGCAGGTAAGTGATAACGTTCACGGCTATTGGCAAGCCGAATTGATTCTGTGCGCTTTCTTTTAAATAAATTAAGCAACCCTTGTGACTTCGCCCGTTGCACATTAGCCTCAATCTGCATGGTATCGATAACCGGAAACACAATACCTTCATTAATCAACATGCGTAAAGTGTGGTCAAGAAAATCACGCTCAATATGCCGATAATGCACCACCACAACTTTTCCAGCCAATTCATTTAAAAGCTGCTCCAAAATCAACAACAAATCTGGTGCACCTTGTAAATCTGAGTGGGTAATACCGTGAATAATAATTGAGTTTTCTTGTAATTTATCGATAGGGTTGAGATACCATTTTTTTGCTTTACTACAAAAAATTCGCTGTAAATTAAATGGTACTAGCCCAATACTAATGATGCTGTTTTGCTGTGAATCTAAACCGGTAGTTTCAAAATCCAATGCGACAAACTCAATATCACTTAATGGTGTTTCATTATGATAAGTACCTGCATGATAAAAATCATGCAGGCGTTTATCTTTACTGTTATTGGCTTTTAATTCTAGAAAGGCTTGCCAGTTTAAAATCTCCTGGTCGCTGAAATTAGTCATGAGTTAACCTTTAAAGTTTGTTAGAACTGTAGCGATATTTTAAAAAGTTTTGCGCATTGCTTAACACTAAAAAAGCATCTTTAAGGTTGCGTCTTTCAAAATCAGACATACTTTCGGGTTCAATATTATTATCAGGCTCAATCCCAGACTCTATGTCTGTTGACTGATGACGCAAACGAACCAAAGAAATAAGCTCCATGGCATGTTGTAAATCTTCGCCCTTGGATGTGGGCAGAATACCCGAATCGATAATGTCTTCTAAACGTTCAAATGAGTTTTGTGATTGTGAGCCGATGGCAAGGGCATGCACTCGGATCAAATCGGCCAATGGCGCAGTACCACGACGTTTTAAATTGATAGAGTTATTATGACGCCCATCTTTTTCCATCACAAAATCTTTAAAGAATCCCAGAGGTGGTTTTCGGTTGAGGGCATTGTGTGCTAAACAGGCTAAAAAGCGGTTGTTTTTCTTGGCTTTACTTAAGATAAAGGCATTGAGTTGTTCGGCCCATTTTATGCGACCATAAACCCCCGTAAGATCAAAGAAAATAGAGCAGTTTAATAAGGCTTGAGGGTTGGGGTTTTCTATCCAGTCACCGAAACATTCTTCCCATTGTTCGCGTGTTTTACGGTATTCAGGGTTACTTGCCATAATATCACCGGTGCAGTAACTGTACCCGCAGGCAGCTAAACCATCACAAACAAAATCTGCTAATTTTTCAAAATATGCTCCATGCAACGCAACGTTATAGCTATTATCCAGGATAATAGCATTATCCTGATCGGTCACCATTAGCTGTTCATCTCGAGCCATCGAACCCAGAGCTAAGAAGCAATATGGAACAGGTGGCGGGCCGAACTTTTCTTCTGCAAGTTCTAATAAACGCTGTTTAAAGTTACGACCGATTTCAGACATTGCCCGTCCGACCATGTGTGAATTAGCGTCTTCGTTAACCATGCGTACAAAACAGTTTTTTAACTCCGCAGAAAGCAGCACTAAATCTTCGCTACTTTTTTGCTGGAAGATACTGCTTACAAATAACAAACTATTTTGCGATTCGTAGCGAATGATATCCGCAACTTCAATCAGACCAATCGGTTTCTTATTTTTTAGAATGGGCAGATGATCAATATTGTTGCGCAGCATAAGCAACATCGCTTCAAAAATATACGCGTTGTGATCCAGCGAAATTAAATCGGTCGACATGACTTGTGAAATAGGATTATCAACACTTACCCCGGCTGCAATGACCTTAGCGCAGAGATCATGTTCGGTAATAATACCAACGAAACTGCTATCTTGTTGATCATCTATATCTGGGTCATTAATTAATACCGCAGATATATTCTCTTCGGCCATGATTTTGGCCACAGCTTGTATGCTGCTATTACAGGTCAGAACCACAGGCTCTCTGGTGACTAAGGTTTTTACTTTGGAAGTGGTCAGTGCATTAGCATCATCGGTTTTTCCTTTTACCGCTTGTTTTAAACGGGTGGAATCCTCAGCTTCAACAAAATCAGCAAAATCATCATAATTCTCGCACAAATCATTGAATACCGACTCAGGAATACAGTATACCAGCGTATCTTTTACCGCTTTGGCTGGGAAGCGCACTTTATTATTGGTTAACAAGCCCATTTGTCCAAATAACTGACCCTGGTCTAAACGATTATAAAGTTCACCTTTACGGCGATATAACTCTACGACTCCGCTGCGGATCATATATAGCTCTTTAACGTTGTCATTAAAGTTAACAATCATGCTATCTGTGCGGTAATAAGAAATCTCAACACTTTTAGCAACGTCAATTAACACTTGTTCTGGAAGCTGATCAAATGGGGCGTACTGAGCAATAAAGCTCTGAATTTCGAGTACTTCGGCTGTCATGAATAGACCTGCTAGTTGGTGATGACTGGAGAATTATTAATATCTATTTAGCTATTATACGAGTGAAAATTGCTATTGTGTTCGAATATATAGCGGTTGCTGAGGCCATTAGTTACCTTTACGTGTTAAGCAGTAATGATGGTGGCCTAGCCAAGACGAACGATAATCTACTTATGTTATTAGCCATAGTAGCACTGCTGTTCTGATATTGTACCCAAAGCATTTTTGTGTGGTTAGATATTGAGTTAATTTGGTGAAACAAGTGACATTGCTGAATATTGTCATCAATGATGACATTTACTGTTCGATTTAATAAGGCAATTTTATAAATTCCAGCCTAAGTGGTTAATCTATCCGCACTTATTCGTGCGTAATTAACACCATAGAAGTTAAAAATAAAAATTTTCTCTGAGGATAAAGACTATTTATGACGCAGTGTCTCTTGTTATGTGAACATCGATATAAGGTTGTAGAACGTAATGCAACTCGATAGCAAACGCAGCACTCGAGGTGCCAGTTAATTTAAGTGCAAGACTAAGCAAGACTAAGCAAGACTAAGCAAGACTAAGCAAGACTAAGCAAGACTAAGCAGCACAATCTAAGTCAATTTATTGATATTTATCAACATATATAGCCCGAGATGATGGGCGTGTTATCCATTTTGGCTGAATATTTTACAGATCAAATTTATGCTGCTGACACTATGCTTTCATGCCGTTGTGTAAGGTGTCATCGTGTTCAAAAATGGATGATAGTACTGCTATTGTGTCATTGAGTTAGCTTTATATTGTTAACTAAGCTTGGCACTTTTGTGAATGAAGTTAAGGCATAGTGTTTAGGATATAAATCCATTTCATAGGGCTATGCTGATGTAGTGTTATTTAAAGGAGAGATGTTTTTTAATCAATTAATGCTCATTATCTAACCTGACCATACTGTAATAGAGTTGATCAAGATCAAGCGTATAGTTTGTCTGTGGGCCTAAACTGATTACTGTAGATGGGTTAAAAGCTGTTTATTGATCCGTTGCAAACTTGCTCTCTGTGAGGGGATAAAATGAATTTTAAAGACTATTACACTGTATTAGGCATAGACCCTAAAGCGAATGATAAAGCGGTAAAGGTCGCTTATAAAAAACTCGCCGTGCAGTATCATCCCGATGTGAGTAAACATCCAGATGCAGAAGAAAAATTCAAAGAAATTGGTGAAGCCTATGAGGTGTTGCATAACACTAAAAAGCGAGCCGAATATGACGAGTTACGTCATCATCATCTTAATAGAACCCAAAATAGCTATGCCAATCAAGGTGGAGCGAATGGCGCCAGTCAAAATTGGGGACAACAGCAAAGCGATCCTCAAACCGATCAAGAATTTTCAGACTTTTTTAGTTCAATTTTTGGTTCAAGCCACGGTGGTTTTGAACAAGGTGGCCAACATAGGCAACGCCAAACCCAGCCCCCAAAAGGCCAAGATATTGAAATTGAGTTTCCGATGTTTCTCGAAGAAACATTGGTCGATACTCTTAAGCCAGTCGAGTTTACCTTACAACAACGAGAACCTAGCGGTCGTATCGTTGAGCAACCTAAATCGTTAAAAGTTAAAATTCCTGCTGGCGTTGTTAATGGCGAACGTATTCGCTTGAAAGGACAGGGCGGTCCGGGACCGACCAAGGCCGACAATGGCGATCTCTATTTACAAATTCGGTTTGTGCCTCATCCCATGTTTGATGTTGATGGCCGAGATTTGAGCATTGTTGTGCCAATAGCGCCATGGGAAGCCGTGCTGGGTACCAAGCTTAAACTGCCCACGTTAACCGGTCATATTCAGCTCACTATCCCTGCTAATAGTCAGTCAGGACAGCGATTACGTATAAAAGGAAAAGGCTTACTCAGTAAAAAAGTACATGGGGACTTATTTGCTGTACTCAAAATAGTCGTCCCGACATCACCAGACGAAACAAGCACACAATTGTGGACTGAATTAGCAGAGAAAAATAAATTCGACCCACGTGCCAGTTGGAGTAAATAACGATGCTGCAGATTAATATAAGCGAACAAGATTGTTGGTTGAGTAGTGATGAACTGTGTGAGTGCAGTGATATCAGCTCAGCCTTACTACTTGAACTTGTGGAGCACAGTATTGCGATTCCATTGCAGGGCGAGGTGATAGAAACATGGCAATTTAGTGTCGAGAATTTACATCAAGTTAAAAAAGCCACACGCATTCAACGTGATCTGGCACTCGACTGGGGTGGCATTGGTTTAATTTTACAATTACTCGATGAAAGAGACCGATTAGATCATGAAGTCCATATGCTAAAACAGCAACTAAGTCGGTTTAAAATATAATGGCATATCGCTGACTATTGGATGTTAAGGCTCGTTACACTTCTCATTGGCAGTAGCGATTAAGCGGCAGCCTGATTATATAAGTACCGCGATTTAGGACTGTCATTTAATCAATGCTACCTAACTATCGTTATTTAAGCTGTTTATAAAGGTTTATTAACGTTCTTTGCCGCTAAAAAACCAATACAGCTAAAATACATAAAGCCGAATAATGACTGTTGATTGTGGCCTAATGACATTACTTGTGCTCATTTAAGTACAATGCCTCTGGCCATAAATGGGCTGTAGGCAATGCTTCTTCTACCGATTGTGCCGCATATAGGCATCGTTTAATAAAGGAACACAAATTCAGACAACCAAATCGATGACATCAATATAATAATGGATAATTACAGCGTTTGAAGTTGGTTTTTTGCAATGGTATTAATAAACAAGGTCAATGGTAAACAGACACAGATAGACGAGAAAGATACCAATAATAACGAATCTAAACCAGCGCGTAGCGGTGCTAAAAATATCCAATAGCGACATCGGAGTTACAATTAAAAACGCCGTATTATCTAGTTCTTTCTCACGAATAATTGCCACTGATACAAACATAAACATCGTCATTGTTAGGATCACCGCAAGTAAGCTAGGCACATGGCGAATATCGCTATTATCAGCATCACCAAATATCATTATTTGCGGTTATAGAATTTTCACTATCATGTTAAATGTGATCCGATCCCGACTCTATAATCATCCTGTTTTTGTAATCATTCTAAATGGCTATAGGCGAAGGTTGTAATTTGCTGTCATCGCTTACAACCCGCGATGACAGGGGTAACACTCATAAATAACCCATCAAACAGAGGGCGCGTGATGTGACTTGCTTGGCGAGGAGCATCAACGTAATTAATGTGACAAGAGAAACCAGAAAAACTCATGTAATACTTCTTAACAAAAGTATAAGCCAACAATAACCTTAGTGAGTCAAAGTAGTAGTGTAGTCGTACGATAAATATTCATAATCTAGCCATGAAAAGATAAGTCATCACTGCATAAAACACTTGATTCATGTGAATTAAAAAACAGCAAATTAATTCAGTTTCTGAAGCCTATAAATTTACTAACTAGCCAATTAACGATAAGCCTAAATGATTAACCACATAGTGCTTAGTTAACGAGGATGATGTAGACAACTAAATCAATAAATTACCCCTGACAAATATAAGGGTAATTTCGGTTTTATTTTTACAATTAAATTCAATGATTTATGTCTATTTCTGAAAACACTAACATTGACATGATTAGCGTTTAGGGACTACTGTATAAAATATATCGCGAAAGTGTGTGGTAAATATTTAACAGCGCAAAATTTATTCACGTGCTTTTTATGTAGCGTTAGTACAAAAAAGCAGAACGGCGTAAAAGAGCGTCATGGAAAATATTATGGAAAAAATAGTAATAAAAAATCTCTATAAGGTTTTTGGTTCTGAACCTCGCAAGGGGGTAAAATTACTTGAACAAGGGAAAAGTAAAGAAGAAATTTACGAACAGACAGGACTAACTGTTGCAGTTCAAGGTGCAAGCTTTACTGTGAACAAAGGTGAAATTTTTGTCGTGATGGGTCTGTCCGGCTCAGGAAAATCAACTCTAGTAAGAATGCTAAACAGGCTTATTGAACCAACGTCTGGAGAGGTGTTAGTTGATGGTCAAAATATCCTCAAAATGAATAAGGATGAGCTGGTAAAGTTTCGCAGAAGTAAAACCAGTATGGTCTTTCAGTCTTTCGCTCTTATGCCTCACCAAACAGTGTTAGAAAATGCTGCATTTGGACTCGAGCTTGATGGTATGGATAAGAAACAACGTGAAGAGCGAGCTCTAGATGCTTTAAAACAAGTCGGACTCGAAGGCTTGGAGAATGCATATCCCAAAGAGTTAAGTGGTGGTATGCAGCAGCGAGTTGGATTGGCGCGAGGTTTAGCGGTTGATCCTGATATCTTGCTCATGGATGAGGCATTTTCGGCGCTTGATCCTCTTATTAAGACAGAGATGCAAGATGAACTGCTTAAACTGCAAGATCGTCATGAGCGCACCATCATTTTTATCTCCCATGATTTAGACGAAGCACTACGTATTGGTGACCGAATTGCCATTATGCAGGGCGGCCAAGTTATCCAAGTCGGGACGCCAGAAGAGATTTTGCAAAATCCCGCTGACGATTATGTACGCGCTTTTTTCCGCGGTGTTGATCCAACCGGTGTTATCTCCGCAGGGGACATTGCCCGCGATAGCCAGCCAACGGTCGTTTGGCATACTAAAGCAGGTAGCCCACGAGCCACATTAGAAATGTTGAGTATGAAAGATCGCGAATTTGCCTATGTATTAGATTCAGAACACCGGTTTTTAGGTGTTGTCTCTTCAGATTCCCTGCGCGACGCTATTGACCAAGGAAATGGTACCAGCAAACTTGAGCATGCCTTTCTTGCAGAAGCTAAATCTGTTCAGGAAACCGATAGTCTTCAAGACATTTTATCTTTGGTAGCATCTCATTCTTGGCCTATTCCAGTTGTAAACTCAGAAAATAGATATCGCGGAGTTGTTTCTAAAAATCTGTTTCTTCGTACCTTAAACCGTGCAGAGAAGGGGACTTATTTTGAGCAGTCAGCATCTTAGAATACTAGCTTCAGGAGTGTTATATCATGTTCAGTTTTAATGAAAGAGTTATTCCCTTAGATGCATGGATCACAAGCCTTGTTGACTGGTTGGTAGAAGGGTATCGATGGTTTTTCCAGATGATAAAATGGCCCGTAGATTTCATTTTATCGAGTGTGTCAGATGGACTTCTGGCAACTTCACCTCTGCTTGTTATTGCACTGTTTGGCGTCATTGCTTGGCGGGTGTCAGGTTTCAAACTTGCTGGTTTTACGCTTGCATCGTTGATTCTCATTGGTCTGCTTGGTTTCTGGTCTGAAACCATGATAACCCTCGCCATGGTATTTTCATCTGTTGTGTTCTGCACCGTTGTTGGCGTGCCATTTGGTATATGGGCTGGACGCAGTGATCGTGTTAATAACATTCTACGACCCATTTTGGATGCGATGCAGACAACGCCAGCCTTTGTCTATTTGGTACCTATAGTGATGCTTTTTTCTATTGGCAACACTGCGGGTGTTCTTGCAACCATCATTTTTGCCCTGCCACCGTTGGTTAGATTAACCAGTCTCGGTATCAGGCAGGTACACCCAGAGTTAGTCGAGGCTGCGCTCGCCTTTGGGGCAACAAGCTCGCAGGTTTTACTTAAAGTTCAGATACCACTTGCTCTTCCGACCATCATGGCTGGTCTTAATCAGACCATTATGATGTCGCTCTCCATGGTGGTTATCGCCGCAATGATTGGCGCAGGAGGCCTCGGGGCACCTGTCGTTCTGGGCTTAAATACACTTGATATTGGTTTGGCCACGGTTGGCGGTCTTGCGATTGTTTTATTAGCAATCATTCTAGATAGAATCACCCAATCATTGGCAACCCCAAAAAATAAGGACGTAAAATGATACTTAAAAAAGTAATACTGGGCGCAGCTTTAGCTGCAATCACAATGACAGGGTCTGCAGCTCTTGCTGATACTCTCAAGCCAGGAGAAGGCATAACCGTTAAACCAGCTCGAGCGACATGGGACACCGGTTTTTTTCAGGAAGCGCTTGTACGACGAGGTCTTGAGACTCTGGGGTATGATGTGGAAAAGCCCAAAACGCTGGTGAATCCAATTTTTTACAAAACGGTCACTCTCGGTGATATTGATTATTGGACCAATGGTTGGTTTCCAATGCATAACGATCAACTACCGAAAAATTTCGATAAAAAAGCTGAAAAGATTGGTTATGTCATGAAAGCCGGTGGACTGGGTGGCTATTTAGTGTCTAAAAAAGAGGCCGATAAATATAATATTACCTCCCTTGAAGATTTTAAACGCCCTGAGGTGAAGAAAGCCTTTGATACCAATGGTGATGGCAAGGCCGATCTGACTGCCTGCCCTCCAGGCTGGGGATGTGAAAAAATAATCACCCATCATATGGACGTATATGGTCTCAAAGATGCTATCAATCCAGTGAAAGCGGCATATGCAGCAGGAATGGCATCGGCGATGGCGGGTTATAAAAATGGTGGACCAATCTTCTTCTATACTTGGGCACCAAATTGGACCATTTTTAAACTGAAGCCAGGCAAGGACGTTGTGTGGATCAACGTGCCTGAAATCAATCCGACCAAAGCACAAAGTTCTGCTGTTGAACGAATGACGATAAAGGGACTTGAAGGCGCAGTTTCTGACCCGGTAAAACTTGGTTTTGTTGCTTCTGACATCCAGGTCGTCGCCAACAAAAAATTCACCAAGCAAAATCCAGCAGCTAGGAAATTTTTTGAAGTATTTACCCTGCAGCTTGCCGACGTCAACGAACAGAATACTCGGATGAACGATGGCGAAAAGAGTGAACAGGACATTCAACGCCACGTTGATGCGTGGATTGCCAAAAACCAAGATCAATGGAACGGTTGGCTGACTGAAGCACGTAATGCTGCTAAATAGTCTCAACCTGCAATAGCTTATTGGTAACCCGGAGCACACATACAGTGCTTACGGGTTATTTTTATACAACCCCAAGTGTTTAGTAAAACGTATGCCAGCGCTTTCAAAAAAGAGGACTAAGCTGATAGTGATTTAGCCCCTAAAGAGGCAATGATGCTTTTCAAAGGAACAAGCCTAAGTTCTTATCATATTTTTCAAAATACATTTCGAATTCAACATATTATTTAAAATATAATTCATAAAAAAAATGAATGTGCTTATTTAAGTCCAAAGGTACAGGTCTATTATTGGTAATTATTTAAAGATAATGACCCCATCTATGGCAACAAAAAATAAGGAACGAAAATGATAATTAAGAAAGTAATAATGGGTGTCGCTTTAGCTGCAATGACCATGACAGGGTCTGCAGCTCTTGCCGATAATCACCAGCCTGGTGAAGGCGTAACCGTTAAACCTGCGCGGGCCACGTGGGACACGGGATTTTTTCAGGAAGCGCTTGTACGACGAGGTCTTGAAACACTGGGGTATGATGTAGAAAAACCTAAAGATCTGTCGAATCCGATCTTTTACAAAACCGTGACTCTCGGTGATGTTGATTATTGGACCAATGGCTGGTTTCCAAATCATGACAGCCAGATGCCGAAAGGATTTTATGACAAAGGTGAGAAAGTTGGTTTTGTGGTTAAGGCCGGGGGGCTGCAGGGCTATTTGGTGTCTAAGAAAGAGGCCGATAAATATAATATTACCTCCCTTGAAGATTTTAAACGCCCTGAAGTGAAAAAAGCCTTTGATACCAATGGCGATGGCAAAGCCGATCTGACCGCTTGCCCTCCAGGTTGGGGATGTGAAAAAGTCATCAGCCACCATATGGATGTATACGATCTCAAAGATGCTATTAATCCGGTGACCGCTTCATATGCAGCAGGAATGGCGTCAGCGATGGCGGGTTATAAAAATGGTGGACCAATATTTTTCTATACCTGGGCACCAAACTGGACCATTTTCAAACTGAAACCAGGCAAGGACGTTGTGTGGATAAACGTTCCTGAAATTAAGCCATCCGAAGCTCAACGTTCTGGTGTTGAACGAATGACGTTGAGTGACATTGAAGGCGCGGTTTCTGACCCAGTAAAACTAGGTTTTGTTGTTTCTGACATCCAAATAGTCGCCAACAAAAAATTCACCAAGCAGAATCCCGCAGCAAGGAAATTTTTTGAGGTATTTACCTTGCCGCTTGGCGATATCAACGAACAAAACACTCGGATGAACGAAGGCGAAAAGAGTACCCAGGATATTCAAGGCCACGTGGATGAGTGGATTACCAAAAATCAGGATAAATGGAACGGTTGGCTGACTGAAGCACGTAACGCGGCTAAATAGTCTCAACCTGCAATAACTAATGGTAACCCGGAGTACACATACCATGTTTCCGGGTTTTTTAAAGATAAGACTGGTGTGTATAAAGACAATTTGACATATAACCACTACTTATCAATGAAGAGGTCATTTACTTTTGTGTTTGAAAACAGAGTATGAATAAACATTTATAGCTAGATTATTACGATCTAGCCTTTGGTAAGCCATCTCGGTATTGGTCACCATCACGCGCTGATTTCGCATCGGCTAAACGGCTAATACTTTTAAAATAGCGTTAGGAATATAGTTAAGTAGGTCACTGGCTAACATGCCATATTGGCTTAAGTCCTCTGCAGCAATGTCGCCTGCCAAACCGTGTAAATAGACACCCAAACACGCTGCATTTATTGGGCTAACGCCTTGAGCGCAAAACCCTGAAATCATACCTGTTAATACATCGCCGGTTCCGGCTTTGGCTAGCGCGCTGTTACCTGTTGGGTTGATAAATACTCGCTCGCCATCACTAATCACACTGTGTTTGCCTTTAAGTACCACCACTGTGTTTAATTGCTTAGCGGCAATACTGGCATAGTGCACCCGTTTGGCTTGAATTTCGCTGACATCAACATTGAGTAACCTTGATAACTCCTTTGGGTGTGGTGTGATAATGCTGTTTTTGGGCAAGTTGATAGATGTTTTCGATGGGCCGCTAGGATGAAGTAAGTGACTCATAAAGTTAAGTGCGTCAGCGTCAAAGATGACCGGATTAGGATTAGCTTGTATCTCAGTTAATAGGGCGTAAAAAAATCCATTATTGCCATCAGGAACAGATAAACCCTGTGAATGGCTGTTGCTAAGATGTTTGTTACTGAGTGGAGGGTTAGCGAGAGGACTAATGTTAGTGCTAATGTTAGGGCTAATAATGAGTTGGTCAGTACTGTGGCCAATACTTAATCCACTGCCCATGGAAATGACACTGGCTTGGTTGAGTTTATCGCGAAGTTGTAACACAGCCCTTTTATCAATGGCCTGTACGTCAATGGCCTGTACGTCAATAGCTTGTAGGTCACTCGACTGAGTATTCGATGGCTGCATCTTTGTTGATAATAAGTCTGTTGCTTGCTCTGCATCATCATGCCTTTGTGTTACATGAGTGAGTAGTGGCAAGGTAACAACATTTGGCGTTAATGCACTCACACTGTCACATACCGATGGGCTACTGGCTAAGGTGACGTAACCCGCACCAACTCGTAATGCGGATAAACTCGACAAATAAGCCGCTCCCCGATAATGCAATGAACCAGCAATATTCAATACATGGCCAAAAGTCATTTTATGGCTGTTATCCGGCCTTGGAGGCAATATACTTTTGATATATTCAAGGGTTAACGTATTCATTGGCACTCGCGAGTTAATTTTGCATATCGATACAATAAAGTAGCACAAACAGGAAAACCGTAATGGCTACTGCGACAAAAAAATGATGATATTTAGCTCTTACTATTAATTCATTAGTCTTGGAGGTATTGTTAATAGATTAATACCCTTTGGCTTAGACATAATATTAAGGAAAATGAATGACTAGAATAAACTGGGGCATAGTGAGTACTGGCAGAATAGCGGCTTTATTTTGTCAAGATTTAGTCTTTTCGGCTAACAGTCATTTATATGCCGTTGCCGCGCGGCAACAAACGGATGCCGATGCTTTTGCAAAGCAATACGGCGCCGAAAAGGCCTATCAAGGCTACCAAGCATTATTTGATGATCCAGACGTTGATATTGTGTATGTCGCCACGCCACATAATTTTCATTTTCAGCAAGCTTATGATGCTTTAATGGCAGGTAAACACGTGTTGTGCGAAAAACCGATGACAGTGTCGGTTGAAGAATGCAATATTTTGGTTACGTTAGCCAAAGACAAAGGCTTGCTGTTAATGGAAGCATTATGGACTTATTTTTTGCCAGCAATTAAACAAGCAAAAAAATGGTTAGATGAAGGCCGTATTGGTCAGCTTAAACACGTCAAAGTCGATTTTGGCTATCCGATCCCATTTACGCCTGATGGGCGTGAATATAATCCGCAATTAGCGGGTGGATGTTTATTGGATATGGGTATTTACCCATTGGCGATTGCAGATTATTTTATTAAAGCTGACATCGATAATCTGTATGTTCAAGCACATGTATGTGAAACCGGTGTTGAAGATGATGTGATTATTATTGGTAAAAGTGGTGATATCGCTGTGAGTTTAGCTTCGTCGTTTCAGTGCCGATTAAGTAACAACGCTTATCTTATTGGCGATAAAGGTTACATTGTTATTCCTGATGCATTCAGAGCGTCTGAATGCAGTTTGTATCATCTAGATGAGTTGGTCGATAGCTTTATTGATAGCAGAGCATCATTGGGCTATCACTTTGAGGCGGATGAAGCATGTCGACTCATCGAACAAGGCGATCTTGAAAGTAGGGTAGTAACACATCAACATAGCTTATTGTTTCAGTCGCAACTAGCGAGAATAAAGGCACTGATTTAAGATTGATTCAGTCGCTATGCTGGCAATATAGTCAATATAGCGGACGCCAATCATTGAGCGGATTAACTCTTTTTTTCGGTAGCGGGTTTGCTGAAACTTTTATTGTCGCTTAACTGCATGGCGACCAATATTACAGCCATAATACTGGCTAATAGCATGGCGGTAGAAAAGCTCACCGTGGTGCCACCGGGAATAAATTCAACAAACGAAGTGATAAACTGACCGCCAAATACGGCCATCGTAAAATAGGATAAATTTTTGCCTCTAACGTTGGCTGCACTTTTTTCTACCGTCATATGGTTAAGTAACGGAATACTGAAACCAAAACCAATACCCGCAAAGACAGCTCCAATGAGTAATATCGGCATACCGTTTGCGTTTGCAAAACCAACATGCGCGAGGGCATATGCTACAAATGCGACAGCTAACAAATACGTAGCGCTCATGTGTTTGGCAACTTTTGGCATAAAGTACGCAGCAACCACTGCAACCAATGAGATAAACGCTAGTAAATTACCCACTTGAGCTTCGTTATAGCCTTGTTGAACCATGCTCTTTGGGAGCACGACAATAGCGGTAAAAAAGATCACCATTGCCATAGTGGCAAAAAGATAAACCTGATGAAGTGATAGCCCTTGTTGAGTCTGGTTGTTATCACATTCAGCCTCAACCGTGATGGATGGATGTTTACGCGGCACAAATAACAACAGCATCAGTAAAAATAACCAAGCTATTAAGTATAAACTCAGCGGATAAGCCCAATTAATACTGGCTAATGTACCGCCTAAAAACAGAAACAATACCCCACCTAATTCGATAGCCATACCTTGTTTAGCTATCATGCTGAGCCGCTCATTACCGGTGTACCATTGCGAAATAAGTACGGTACTGCTCGCCATAACTACCGCAGTAATACCGCCTAATAAAATACGATTAGACAATACAAACCAAGGGCCATTCAGCCAATACACCGCAAAGCCCAAGGCCCCATAGAGTATTAAACCGACGATGAGCGCCCGATAAGCGCCAAACTTATCAATTGATTTACCCGCTATTGGGGCAAATAATACTGCACCTAATGCCGGAAAAGTCACCAGCCATACCGCATATTCATTGATGCCCAATGCATTCGATATGCTTAGTAATCCCGGAGCAACAAGGGCGCCAACCATAATGGTGAGGCTGGCAATACACAGCAGCGAAAAGCTGCCAAGTTTAGATAAACGAGTCATTGTTTTACCTGTGATTTGCTGAAGAACCATGATTAAGAAAAGAGGGCGAAAGAGTGATTGTTCAACCACTCAGTCATTGGTATCAGCATTGAACGTTAAGCCAGCAGCTTTAATGCTTGTATGATGTCTTCTGGCTCTGAACGAGTTCGGTAATCTACGTTGACATAACGCCAGGTGACAACGCCGTCTTGACCGATAACGAATGTCGCGGGGATCGGTAACACACTGCCATTGCGATTATTGATGGTTTCAAGGTCGAGCTTGCGATCAAGGCGCATATGTTCAGCGAGAAATTCAGGCACTTGCCATGCAACCCCATATTGTGATGCAACTTTTGCATCTTGATCTGACAATACCAAGAACTCTAGGTCGTGCATTTCATCTTTTGTCATAGAGCCATCCGGCACTTGCGGACTGATGGCAACCAATTGAGCTCCAAGGGTATGAATATCGGCTAACCGTGCTTGTAAAGCACGCAGCTGTAAGTTGCAGTACGGGCACCAACTGCCACGATAAAATGTCACTACAACAGGGCCTTGGTGCAGTAAATCTACCAGGGATATTAATTTCCCATCCGAATGAGGTAACGAAAAGTTGGGCGCTTTTTGGCCAAGATTAATTGCACTATCACCTTGTTGAAATGCTTTTGCTTGTTCAATAATATCGTCAACGACTTTCATGAAATCAGGGTTCTTTTGTCGTCCCTCATTCATTTTAGCGTCGGTTTGCTGTTGTAAACTTTTCATATATTCCCTCGATAGCAACTAATTTAGCTAGCCTTTGGCAGACGACTCTGTGATTGGGACTTTGTAAATATAACTAGGCTAAAGAGTAAAGTGTTAGCGTCTATAATAAAAATGTTATTATTTTATTGAATCTATAGCAAAAGCGTATTTGAGGTGATTGTGGATATAAAAACATTGAAAAGCTTTATTAGCGTAGCGTCACACCAAAGCTTTTCTGGCGCGGCGCGTGATCTCAATACGGTACAGCCGGCGATTAGCCGTCATATTGCCATGTTGGAAGAAGAGCTAGGAGTTATGCTGTTTATCCGCAATTCGCGCCAGGTAAAAATCACTAACGCGGGAGAGCAATTGCTGCACGATGCGAAACAGATTATTGCATTGGCAGACAACGCAAAAAGTCAGGTAAAACGAGCACAGCAGGGGCAGATAGGCGAGCTTAATATCGCTCATTTAAGTTCAGCATGTTTGACTTTTATGGCAGATTTAGTTCGCAGCTATTCGCAGCAATATCCTGATGTGCATGTCACGTTATTTGAAATGACCGCGACAGAACAAATTGAAGCATTTAAAGATAACCGCATAGATGTTGGGTTTTCGCGGCCATTACCCAGCGGGATTATTGATGAATTTAACAGTAGTGATATTTACATCGACAAGTTGATGGCCGTTGTGGGACAACACCATCCCCTGGCTGAATATAGCCAAATAGAATTGGGTCAATTACAACAGCAAAAGTTGATCATCTTTAACCGTGACGAAGCAGTAGGTTTGTTTGACGATACTATTATGCTGTGTAAACAAGCAGGATTTTCGGCCAATATTATTAGCCAACCTAAACATATGCAGACCTTGTTAACTGAGGTGGCTGCTGGTCTAGGTGTTGCTATTGCGCCTTATTGTATTCGTAAATTATACAGTCAAGGTTGTCATTTTTTACCTTTCACTGATGCACATAAAGCTATACCCACTCAGCTACATGTAAAGCGTGCTAATGATCGTGCTACTGTAGAAGCTTTTGTCGCGTTGGCATTACACAACAAAGCTAAAATTGCCAAAAGTATGGCTTAATTAATAGAGCTTGAATGATAGAGTTTAAGAAGTGCAGCTAAGTGATGAAGTTTAAGTGAGATGGAACATTGCACTTAAGCCAGCTAGATACTCAACATTTTATACTAACAGGCCAGAGGAAGGCATTGACTATGGATGAGGTTTTACCACAAAACAGGCGTTATTCAGAACTTGATTGGTTGCGGGTGGTACTGATTTTTGCAGTTTTTTTACACCATGTATTGATGCCATTTAATGGTGACGACTGGCATGTGATGAATAATGAATCGAGCAAAGTGCTTGACGATATCATGGTGTACTTTGAACAACTCAGACTGCAAACATTGTTTTTTATCGCGGGTGCAGCCAGTTTTTTGTTACTGCAAAAAATGCCCGTGCGCCAATTTCTCTCGAGTAAGTTTCATCGGCTTTTTATCCCTTTGCTGGTGGGAATGATATTGATTGTGCCGCCACAACATTATTATGAAAACATTACTGAATATAGCTCTTTAGCATCGGCGTATGGTGAGTTGATGTTGTCGTTTGATAGTAATCATTTATGGTTTATTGAATTTTTAGTTATCTTTATGCTGCTTGCGGTGCCACTTAGGTATTTGTTAACACGCCAGACCGGTATTAAGTTACAACAATGGCTTGAACGAATAAGCCGTCATCGTTTTGGGTTGCTCAGTTTAGTTTTAGTGTTAATCGTATTACGTGGTGCGCTTAAATATGTTGCGCCATCAGACAGTCACCATATCGAAAACCTGTCATTGAGTGTGTTTTATTTGTTTTTCTTCATTGCAGGCATGTGCTTTGTCAAAAGCGAGCTTATTTGGCGCGCGTTAGCTGAACATCGATACACTTATTTAGCCAGTTTGTTCGTGAGTTCAATCCTGTTTTATGGCTACTATTACTCACCTGATTTAAGCCCGTATTTGTCACTTACCACACGATGGCAATTATGGTGGTTAGTTTGTACGCTAGTGTCTTGGTCTGGGTTATTAACCATGGCAGGTTTTGCGATTGCTCATATTAAAAATACGCCAACATGGCTGCATCAAACCAACGAATTGATCTGCCCGTTTTATATTTTGCATCAAACTGTGATTGTGATGTTGGCGTTTTATATTGTGCAGTGGCAAGCTTCAATCGCAATTAAATCGGTAAGTTTATTATTGAGTGCTTTTATAGTGTGTGCATTGCTATGTTATTGGTTGATACGGCCATTTAACGTTACGCGGTATTTATTTGGACTTAAAATTATGTCTAAATCCAAATAACAGCTATTGATTAAGTTTTTGATATTAAGGAATTTAACCGTAATAGCTCACATTTAATCAAATTGAAACACCCAGATGTGAAAAGTCCGCCAAAGGCGCAACACGCTTAATATTCGCCTTAGCTTAGTACATAAAACAATCAATTAAAAAGCGGGAGTGGATTAGCCTTCGTGCGCTAAATACTCAATAATTTGTTCCATGTTCAGATTAAAATCATCAGCACGTACACACTTAACAATTAAGTCATCAGTGACAGTCGCTAAATCAATTTTGTTTCCTACTTCAAAGCGGTCTGGTTTTAAATGATAGAAAGGTCTGACTAATGGTCGGATAGGGTCTTTTGGGTTATGACCTTCAACAATAGCGAGTCTATTTGACTCAAGTTGAACCACTGAACCGATAGGGTAAACTCCCATACAACGAATAAACTGGTCGACTAAGTCTTTATCCAATTCATTTTTTTCAGCTAACGCGCGCAAAATACTGAACGATTTAACTTGGGCATAACCCTGCTTGTAACAGCGGTGCGAAGTCAGCGCATCAAAAATATCGCATATGCTGATCATTCGCCCATAAAGGGTAATTTTTTCTGCTGGTACGCCAAATGGATAACCCAATCCATTGAGTTTTTCATGATGTAAGCTTGCCACTTCTAAACTTAGTTGGCTGATGCCTGGGGTATTCTTCATAATTTCAATCGAGTAACTGGCATGAGTTTTCATAATATGAAACTCTTCATCGGTCAGTTTGTCTGGTTTGTTTAAAATCCGATCGGGGATCATGATTTTCCCAACATCATGTAAAAATGCGCCAATAGCCAGTTGATTAACTATGTCTTTGTCGATTTTTTTATAGACGGCAAACATGGTCATCAAAACAGAGACAGACACAGAGTGTTCTAATAAATATTCATCTTTATTACGAATATTTATCACACATGATAGGGCATTGGGATTATTAAAAATTAAATCGGTGGATTCTGAGGTGATCTTTTGTACCGGATCCATGTCTAACGGAAGACCGTGCTGCGCATTATGAAACAGCTTTTTCTGAATGTCTTTTGATTCATTGAACACTTGGCGCGCTCTAACTATTTCTTGATTAAAGAAATTTGCTTTCACATCGGTGCGTACAGGCGTCACTTTTCGGGGCGCTTGAGGCTTAGGCCAACTGATATTTTGCTCAATTGTTGCGACATCAACTTCAGCTTTACTGGTATCAATGAGTAGTTTGGTAACTGATTTACGTTTTAATGCTTCAATAACCTTTTCGCTTTTAAGCACACCAGGTTTAGTGAGCGAAAAAGTATCTTTGGGTTCGGTTATTTCGACTACATACATTCCAACACAAACGTCAGTAATGTCATGTTCAATCAGCATAAATCGGTTCCTTGGGGCTATTTTCAACGTATGAGCGATGCGAGTCAAAGTACAGTTATAGTACTGCTATAGTACGACATTTTTAATAATATAGCGTATATAGTGCTGCAATATAAGCGTGATAACTTAATGAAGATCAATATTTTACCAAAAAAAATACTTAGCGAGTGCTTATAAATGTAACGACAATGAAATATAAACATAAACGCAGTTTATGATGAATTACCAACGACGTCCATTGTGTTTGAATTATCGGCATGTAACTGCGCGTTTTTTATTCAAAACTTATGATTAATTCTACTAATACATGAGCTTAAATATTTTACTCTATCCCTATTACTTAACACATCGTGTTTAATTAAATGAATAAGCATCGAGTGCTAACAATTCATACTCAACGTCTTGATGTATTTTTTTAGCAACACTTGCTTCGCTCGCCCCTAAAACAGCAATAAGCGGTAAAAAATGTTCCTGAGTCGGATGATTAAACTTAGCAAATGGTGCGAGCTGTAAGTAGTTTAATAACGATTGGGTATCATTATTTGCTAGCTTTTCTTCAACCCATTTGGTGAATTGATTCATCATATCAACGCCATTTAGTGTTTTAGGCTGACGAAAAACCTCGCTTAAATTATGGCTTATTCCACCCGAACCTAATATGAGAATATTATCGTGTTTTAATGACGCAAGTAATTGTCCATATTGATAATTTTTTTCAGCGCTAACACGGGTGTTAATGGATATTTGTACGATAGGAATGTTTGCTTGTGGATACATTAATCTCAATGGGATCCATACACCATGATCCCAGCCATGTGTTGGGTCTAAATTCACCTTGATGCCAGCGTTAGTAAACGTGTTGGCAATTTGCTGAGCCAGTACAGGCTCTCCTGGCGCAGGGTAGTGAATTTGATATAGTTCATCAGGAAAACGATAGAAATCATGAACGGTTTCTGGTTGCGCCCCGGCGGTGATCACCACATCGTCAGCGACATCGAGGTGGGCAGAAAACACCACAATAGCTTTAGGTGCAGGCCGCTGCTGGCCTAATTGTTGTAAAAATCGAGATGTTTTGCTGTTTTCAACAGCCATCATAGGAGAGCCGTGTGAAATAAACAGAGGTTTTTGATGCTGTTGCATATTAGGTTTCTCGTTTAATGTCATTAACTACGAGGTTATTGTGGATTCAAATAACAATTTTTAAAAGTGTTTCATCAACATGCTGAATACGACAATAATTGACGTAATGAATGCCTGAGTTGTTTAAATACCGGTTCGTGACTGTAACGATTGTGCTGTATAACATCAACATTCGCTTGCCAGCCAATCTCTTTAAATTCAGACGGTAACAAAACTAGTTGACCGCTATTAACATAGTTATTGGCAATATGATTGGGCAGTAAACACCAACCATGCCCCTGCAATGCCAGTTCTAGCAAAATATAGTAATTGTCGGCGTACCAAGCATCTGGGCTAATGGCTGACTGAAAGCTACTGGATTTAGTATTTCGCGAACGGATCAACAGTTGGCGGTGCAATTTTAAATTGGCTAAATTATCACACACCTGTTGTGCTAAAGGGTGAGAACTTGCCACATACATATCAAACTTAATTGACCCGATTGATTCAAAATCAATGTGATTCGGAATCGTTAACTCACTGAAAATAATCCCGGTCACAGCCCGATCTGTGTCAATCATATCGATAATATCAATACTTGATGCAGTTAAAAACTCAAGCGTGATAGTTGGAAATTGAGTTTCGAGTTCATTAATAATATTGGACAGTTTTTGCAGCGGGATGCCTTCATCTAAACCAATCGTTAGCTCTGATACTGCTTGTTGGTCTAGGCTTTGGGCGCAATCACGCAGGCGTTGATGCTGGCTCAGTAATACTTGAGCATGGGGCAGTAGTTTTTTCCCTGCTGGTGTCAATTGTGGGTAACGTCCGCTGCGATCAAATAGTTCGCTATTGCAGTCTATTTCAAGGTTTATCACATGCTGACTGACAACCGACTGGGCTTTATTAAGGCTTCTAGCCGCCGATGAAAAAGACCCTGTGTTAACTGTCTGCACAAACGCTTCAAGCTGTTCAATACTATACATATCGTTTTTACCGATACTGACTAACTTTAATGTATCTTTATATTGGATGAAAATAGCGAAAACGTCACCATTTAATAGAGATAAACATGCAAAGAAGAGAAAGAGTATTTCACGCCGTGTCTTTTGAGCTCGTTGCCATGGCCATTATTGTTCCTGCAAGTGCATTATTAATTGAAAAAAATCCATTAGATATGTTACTTGTCAGCATAGGGTTGACGCTATTTGCAATGCTTTGGAATTATGTTTACAACCTGCAGTTTGATAAGTTAATCGGCCCAAATAGAGTTGAGCGTAAAATTGGCATTAGAATTGTGCATGCGTTGGGTTTTGAAGGCGGTATGTTATTGGTGACGATTCCGTTAGTGTCATGGTATTTGGCATTAAGTCTGATTGACACCTTAATATTAGAAGCTGGGGTTTTAGGCTTTATTTTAGTGTATACCGCAGTCTTTAATTGGCTTTACGACGTGTATCAACCGTACCAAAAATGGTTTGCTCATTTGGTACATTAATATGGTTTATTAGTGTGGCTTTTCGTCTAGGTTCATTATTAGTTAACCATTGATGTAACAGAGGATTTAACCACGAAGCAACGTTTGTATTCTATTAGTGTCATGGTTGCTGTGGCATCATGATAGTTGAATAATGATAAGCTGGATGCAAAACGTGAAAAATTACCGCCTAAATTATGCTGCCATCGTTATCGTCAGTGCATTGATGTTAATTAATCCTGTCGCAGCGGACACACTCGCACCGTTTACTAGTGATGGTTGCAGCGCATTTCCAGATGGCACGTTTGAACAAAGCGAATTATGGTTAACGTGTTGCCAAAAACATGATTATGACTATTGGAAGGGCGGCACATTTGATGAACGCCTTGCATCAGATAAAGCATTACGTGCCTGTGTTACCAATGTGGGCCAACCGCAAATTGCTTTATTAATGTTAGCCGGTGTAAGAGTGGGTGGCTCGCCATATTTACCCACCCAATTTCGCTGGGGTTATGGTTGGTCATACCCAAGAGATTACGGTTCGTTAACTGAAGACGAGCAGAAACAAGTAGAACGGCTCTTTGGTCAAGAGCAAAAGTAATCATTAATCATATGACAACAAAATCATCACAACACATCGGCACTCTTTTAGGCGTGTTATATGGCATATCGTTAACAATATTGGCGATATACCAGCGCTAAATAACTTTGGTGGGCTGATTACCATATCATTTATGTTTGTGGTTCCGTTGGTTATTGGTCTTATTCGCGTTCATTTTTAAGCTCAACAAAGAGTAAAATTTTTTAGCCGAACCCTTCGGACAGGGTTTGTTGGTCATTTCTACTATGTTATCTGCTTTTATTTAAGTCATAACCAACAATTCGCTGCAAAAACAACCTTGAAAGATCATCTGGTCCTGGCGATTAAACCGATGTCACCAGTGTCATTTCGATGCCAAAAACCGTTAAGCTTAATTAAAACCTCACGCCGTTAAGCTATCCCATGAGTGTTTAATCGTTATATTTGCTATTTCGATAACATCTCAATATCCACTATTTATCGTCATAATCTCTATTATTAGAAATGGGTTGTCATTTAAAGCCTCATTCAATCGCCTTTTTAATAATGTGTTAAATAGCGTCAACAGCCACTTGCGCCTCGATGTTATTTCAGCATACAATCGTGCGCTGAAATTGAGCTAACACGTGTACGCTATAAATGAATTTATTGACCCGACTTAACAAAGTCACTGCTAAAACCTTATTTCATACTGAATCATTAGGCAGTTATTTCGAACCGCTTATCCAACGTGTTAAGCCTGCGTGGCGAGCTCACTGGTTTCGTGCCCAGGTTTTGTCGGTTAAACCGCTTCGCGATGATGTATTACAGCTTGAGTTAGCTCCGCAAAAATCTTGGCCGCAAGCCAAAGCTGGCCAACATGTGTTATTAACGGTTGAGCTAAATGGACGGTTAATGACGCGGCCTTTCTCTATTTCGTCGTCGCCCGAACAACATCATGCTCAATACCCCAAAACACGGGTTATTCGCTTAACCATTAAACATAACGCGGATGGCGCTTTTACCTCAGGGTTAAGTCGGCATATAACTGCTGGTTGTTATGTTAACTTAAGCGCGCCGCAAGGTGATTTTGTGCTAGGTGAGAGTGTTGTTGACCTGCCTGAAACCCCATTATGGTTTGTTGCTGCAGGCAGTGGTATTACTCCGTTTATGGCTATGCTGCATCAATTGGCATTGTCTATAGAACGATCAGTATTGCAATCATCAAGCCCGATTCAGCTCATCTATTTTGCTAAAGCTGGCGAGCACTTATATGTTGATGAACTTACTGCTTTAGCGCAACAGATCCCTCAGCTCTCTGTGAAAATGTTGGTGCGTAAAAATGGCGACAGTTTAGCTGCTGCATTACAGGAGTGCCCAGCAGCGAGCCAAGTGTTGATCTGCGGTCCCGGCAAGTTTAAGCAAGATGTTGACTGCCAATTAGATGCCATTAATCACCCGCCACAACACCGTCGAGCCGAGTACTTTCAAGCACCGGTATTGCCCCAAACAGATAACGGCCACCAGCATATTCAGTTAACGCAGCGAGGCAAACAAACCCAACTTATATTAGCAACGAACGATACTTTGCTAAATGGTTTAGAACTACAGGGAATAAGTGCCAATTTTGGCTGCCGTATTGGTGTGTGTCACCAATGCCAGTGTGTGAAAAAAACGGGCGTGGTTAGAAATTTACGCACCGGTGAGCTATCGCAACAAGGTGAACAATTGATCCAATTATGCATTTCTCAGGCAGTGACGCCACTTGAGTTGGAATTATAAATCGATGAATAAAAATATTAATTTTGAGTTGTTAGCTAACGAGTTAGATGACTTAAAGCGCCAAACTTTAAGCGAGGTTGGTGCCACTGATGCTGCTTATATTCGTAAAGTGATTGTGTGGCAACGCGCTTTAGAGTGGGGCGGTCGTGTGTTATTGATGCTCGGGTTTATCCATCCACTATGCTGGGTTGTGGGGGTGTTGAGCTTAGCGAGCGCCAAAATTCTCGACAATATGGAAATTGGTCATAATGTGCTGCATGGGCAATATGATTGGATGAACGATCCTCATATTAACTCGCGTCAGTTTGATTGGGACATCGCCTGTGATGGTAAAAGTTGGCAACGGATCCATAATTACGAACACCACACTTACACCAATGTAATAGGTAAGGACCGTGATTTTGGTTATGGTTTGCTGCGTTTGTCGAATGATTTTTCGTGGCGGGTTAAAAACCTATGGCAATTTATCACTTACGTTAATTTAAGTATGCTATTTCAATGGGGTGTGTCTTACCATGAACTCGCTGCAGAACGTGTTTTTATGGGTAAAAAGAAACAAGACCGATCATCAAAAGTTGATGCTAGTGAGCTCAAACGTCGCTTTTTTAGTAAAGGTGGTAAGCAATTAATCAAAGATTACCTGCTATTTCCTCTGCTGGCCGGTCCACTATTTTTGTGGGTGATATGTGGTAACTTAATGGCTAATCTAATTCGCAATCTATGGACGTCTACCATTATCTTTTGTGGCCATTTTACCACCGATGTACATACCTTTAGCCAAGCAGAGTGTGAAAATGAAACTCAAGGTCAATGGTATTATCGTCAGGCGTTAGGGTCGTCAAACATTCTCGGTGGCAAATTGTTTCATATATTTACTGGTCACTTGAGTTTTCAAATAGAGCATCATTTGTTCCCAGACTTACCATCGTCACGCTACCAGCAAGTGGCGCCACAAGTGGTGGCAATATTTGCCCGCCATGGGATTGCTTATCATACAGGGCCTTTTTTACGTCAATATAGCCAAGTGGTTAAACGTATTTTACGTTATTCTCTACCATAAACTGGATGACATTCGCTGACTAAGCACTTCAACCGAAGTGCTTTTTTTTATCGATAAAATATTCATAGGCGTGGTTATTAACAGCCGTTAAGATAGGTCAATCTGTTTAAACTGGAAACGCGAGAGATGATACCTTCAGATAAAGGGGTACGAGCTATAGCGATGCTAGAAGCAAGTAAAGGCGTATTGGCTTTATTGGTTGCAATAGGCTTACATGCGTATGCTGGTGCAAATTTGTCGGTGTTGGCAACACAATGGGTGACGCATTTACACCTAAACCCTGCAAGTCATTACCCGAGTATTTTTATTGCAGCGATAGGATCGGTATCGCAATCAAGTCTGACGTTATTAGCATTAGGAGCTGCGGCATATACTTTGGTGCGCTTCATTGAAGCCTATGGTTTATGGCATAACATGCGTTGGACTCAATGGTTTGCACTTTTTAGTGGCGCAATCTATTTACCTTTTGAGCTTTACGAAATGATGAGCCACTTTAGCCTGCTCAGTGTGATTGTGTTGCTAATTAATCTTGTGGTGGTCATATATATGTATTTTGTGTTGTTTCCGCGTAGAGCAGCCATATGAGATCCGCTTCAATGTTTCGTTACGCAGATTAATCTAAAATTATTAACAGAGTTTAATGGCCAGCGGTTGATCCATTAAGTGGTAATGTTAGTATAAATACTCACTAGCATTAACGATGAGTTAGCGAAAACACGATTGATTGACTCGAAATGATTTATTTTACGCGAGTTTATGACGTTAATTTATGTAGACATTCAATTAAGTCATTTGCTTTACTAAATGCACTTTATTTGAATTGAGACCCGTTTTATTAGTGGTGTAATATTTGTTTTAACGGCGAGTGTTTTTATTGGTTTAATAAAACGACGATAAATACTCGCTGAGATACAATGTAAGCAACATGTTAATAGTAGAGGTGTTTATTATTAATCTTGCTGGCTTGTAATCACCATTTATACAAATGCTGTAATGTTATGACTAATTAATTCTACTTTACGAGGAATAAAATGACTGACATCGATATTGGTATAAAAAAAGATGACCGACTAAAAGTTGCCGAAGGCTTAAAAAGTTTATTGGCTGACTCTTACACGCTTTATTTGCAAACCCATAATTTCCATTGGAATGTTACCGGGGTACATTTTCGCGAATTACACTTAATGTTTGAAGAACATTACACTGAACTTGCGACAGCGGTCGATGATATTGCCGAACGTATTCGTACCTTGGATGTGGCCGCACCGGGAACGTATAAAGAGTTTGCGCGCCTGAGTTCTATTAAAGAAGTAGAAGGTGTGCCGAGTTCTACTGATATGGTTGACTTACTTACCCTAGGCCATGAGCAAGTTGTTAAAACATCGCGACAAGTGCTTAAGTTAGCACAAGCTGCTGATGATGAGTCAACGGTAGCCTTGGTGTCTGACCGTATGCGGATACACGAGAAAACGGCGTGGATGTTAAGAGCGACACGTAAGTAATCTGTACGATACTGAACCGTGTTGATACAATTTGCGATGGTTAGTGCTGTTATTATTTGAATTTGAATTTGAGATGCGACGATCTACTCATGAAGTCGATAGTTAGCATGATATTCTGGCATTAACTAAAATGTGAGTTAAAACGTGAATTAAAAAAGCGCCTCAATAAGGCGCTTTTTTGTGTTTAAGCAGTAGCAAGTTGTTTAAAAAACTCTTCTTGCTGTTGTCTCACTGTGTCAACGTCATTGGTTGCTTTTAAATAAGATCGCAAACCAATAATGTTGATTTGAATTTTCTTCGCCGTGAGTTGACTGTCTAAATGGGCAGGCAAGTCGCCTTCAAGTTTGGCTTGGTCAATAATACTGGCAAATCGTTGTTCAAATTTGTTGAGCTGCTCACGGGCAACGTTTAATGTATCTAGATGAGATTCATCTAATTCAGATAACGTCCTTACTAACATGCACAATTCACTGGGTGAACCTTCACAGCATGGTTTAATCAGCCCACGTAGATAATGTGTTAATCCAACCCATGCATGATCATGTTGTTGTAACATATTATTCAAATTACGTTCGCCCGTTTGAGCATAACGAATAAGTGTCGCTTGATATAAATCAGCTTTACTACCAAATGCGGCATAAATACTGCCTGGTCGCATGTCCATAGTTGTTTGAATTTCTCGCGTTGATGTGGCCAAAAAACCTTTCTGCCAAAACAGATTTTTTGCTCTTTCAAGTACGTCATCGCGATCAAATTTAGAAATATTAGCCATTACATCCTCTTTGGTTAGTTGGCTATTTTACGTTAACCCTATGAGATAAGGCCAGTATCTTTTGGCAATTTTTTAACCATAATGGCCATTGTTGCTGATTATGCTTAATTATGGATTTGATATGAACGATTCCTAATTGAGCAAATAATGTCGATTAAACAACAAAACTGCATTCACGAGAGGTTATTTGAATTACAAAATTGACGGGTAAATGCAGTGGATAAGCATGAGTGGTGTTGTGATATTGGTTTTGTGATATTAGCGTTGTACTAGTAATGATGTAATGGTGGCATTTTGATATTGGCGTTGTACTAGTAGTGATGTAATGGTGGCATTTTGATATTGGCGTTATATTAGTACGGCTATAATGAGCCGTTATTAACGATAAAGCGGAATTGAACTAATGTATTCAATTCCGCTTTCAAAACTAAGCGCTCAATTTACACTCAAATTAAATCCATTGTAAAAATGCGCTGATTAAAGGCTAAGACCAAACCCCTTTTTCGGTTTTACCTTGTATTTCTACATCGGCCAGTTTGAACTCAGGCTTGTTAGTGGTTTTAAGTTTAACTTGATAATCACGGGTTAAATTTACGATGGTCGGGGTTAACAGCATAATGGCACTGATGTTCACTACCGTCATTAATCCTAACGCCATGTCGGCCATGTTCCACACTTCTTTTAATGAGGCGTTGGCTCCCCAATACACCATGCCTAAATACAATAGTGTGTAAATGGTGCGGCCATAGATGTTATCGAGTTTAAACAGATGCAAGTTACTTTCGGCGTAGGCGTAGTTTGCTACTACAGAAGTAAAAGAGAACAGCGTAATAATGATGGCAACAAACATATCGCCGCTTATGCCCATATGGTAGGTCATGGCGTTTTGAGTGATACGAATACCTTCCATTTCACTGCTAATACTACCTTGAGCCAGAAGAATCACAATGGCGGTACAGCTACACAACACCATAGTGTCAATAAACACCCCAAGCATTTGTACGTAACCTTGCGCAACCGGGTGATTTGGCACCGGAGTGGCGCCCGCTGCCGCATGGGGTACACTACCGGCACCGGCTTCGTTAGAATATAACCCGCGTTGAATACCATTTTTAATGGCCGCACCGAGCGCACCAGCTGCTGCTTCATTTAACCCAAAAGCAGAGTTAATAATATCCATCAATACCCCAGGGACTTGTTGGATATTAATAATGGTGACGGTTACCGCTGCCAAAATAAATGCTAAGCCCATAAAAGGCACCACGAACTCGGCAAAACGAGCAATGCTGCGAAGGCCTCCCATAACAATAATGCCAGCAATTAAAGTAATGACCGCTCCAGAATAAACGGGTGAAATTTCGAAGGTGTGGTTGAGTGCGTCGGTGATGGTGTTGGCTTGCATGGCACTGAAACTAATGCCGTAACCAAGGAATAAACATAATGCGAATAATACCGCTAACCAAGGTTTATTCAGCCCAGCGCGGATATAATAGGCGGGTCCTCCGCGGTATTCTTTATGATCGTCTCGCACTTTATATAGCTGACCTAAAATGCTTTCGGCAAATCCGGTCGCCATACCCAGTAGCGCGATAACCCACATCCAAAATACTGCGCCGCTGCCACCGAGTGATATTGCCATGGCGACACCGGCTAAATTACCAGTACCAACACGGGCAGAAAGGCCGGTACACAAGGCTTGATACGAGCTAATGCCCGATTTGTCACCTTGAGTACTGCCTTTCATTACTTTAAACATATAACCAAAATGGCGAAGTTGAATAAATCTTAACTTCAATGAAAACCACACACCGGCAAATACCAATATATAAATGAGCACTTGGTATTCGCCCCACAGCACATTGTTGGTGAGCGATATAATGTCATTAATCATTTAGCAACTTCCTTTTATTGAGTCTTCTCTTTATTATTAGAGTTTATTGTTAAGAGTCTTTTTAAAGTTTGTTGATGCTGAAGCTTATCTTTTCGATAAATGGATCCCTGCCAACATACAACGAACAGAACCGCCAGCCATCTCTATAGCCGATACATCTAATGGTAGCAGAGTCACGCTTTGAGTTAATAACGCAATTTGCTCATGTGTTAACGCATCAAAAGCACGTTGTGATAATGCTAAAAAACGGCCTTGTTTTGATTGTAACTCAAGTGCATTACCACAAAAATGACGAATTTGATCTTCGGTTAAGTTAATAATCACTCTGCCACTGTCTTCAAATCGTTGAATAATTTGCTGACGACGTTGAGTGTCTTTAATCATATCGAACCCAGCCATGACATAATCACTGCCAATGCACATCAATACATTGGTGTGATAAACCGGTACTCCAGCTTCATCTTGCGCATCAAACACCATTGGCTCGTAATTAAATTGAGTACAAAAACGCTCAAGCACTAATGAATCGGTACGCTTGGATCGAACCGCATAAGCCACTCGTTCAACATGGTCGAGAACCATGGCACCAGTACCTTCTAGATATATGTTGTCGTATTCTAAGCCCGAATAATCAATAACATCCTGTACTCGATATTGCTGTTTGAGCATATCGATGATGTCAGTCCGGCGTTCTTTACGACGATTTTTAGCATACATAGGATAGATAGCAACATGACCACCTAGATGGGTTGAAAACCAATTGTTAGGAAATACCGAGTCTGGTGTTTCTGTGGTGGTATCTTCAAAAACGTGCACCGTGATGCCTGCTGTTTGTAATAGTTGCTGAGCTTGGGTCACTTGATCATAAGCTTGTTGCGATAGCTGCAGAGCATCTTCGGCCAATTCATGGCTTTGATAGCTGTTATCTGGCAACGTTTCAGGGTTAGGACTGAAATGATGTGGACGGATCATCACCACCGCAGATGGCGCTTGAGGGTTAATGGCCATTATGCACCTACAGCCAAGCGACTAGCTTGAGATGCTGGGGTTAATAAACCAAATAAATCCCGTGGATTTTCTTGGTTGGTGAGTAACTCGAGTTGCTGATGACTTTGTTGCTGCATAATTAAATCATGTACATATCGTAATGCAGAAAAATCTTCAATTGCAAAGCCGACACCATCAAAAATAGTCAGTTGTGAATCGTGGGTGCGACCTTGTTGCTCACCGCGAATAACGTGATACATCTCTGTAACGGCAAACGTTTCATCTAGTTGCTGGATATCACCTTCAATACGGGTTTGTGGTTCATATTCCACAAACACATCGGCACGTAATAGTAAGTCTGCTTCAAGTTCTGTTTTACCAGGGCAATCGCCGCCAATGGCATTGATGTGTACTCCATCACGCACCATTTTGCTGGTTAAAATAGTCGCATTACGTTTATCGGCAGTGCAAGTAGTGATCATATCAGCGCCTTCGATAACACTTTCAGCTGAATCACATAACGTAAGTGTGATGCCCTGGTCTGCCAGGTTATGCTGGCATTTAGCCATTGCGCTTGGATCAATATCGTAAATTCTGACATTGGTAATCCCTAACACCACTTTACAGGCCAAAATTTGGAACTCAGATTGAGCTCCACAACCTATCATCGCTAAGGTAGTGGCGCCGCGTGGGGCCAAGTATTTAGCCATCATGGCGGAGGTTGCAGCGGTACGAAGTGCGGTGAGTATGGTCATTTCAGACAACATAACAGGATAACCGCTGGCCACATCAGACAACACACCAAAAGCGGTGACAGTTTGCAAACCGATATGGGTATTTTTAGGGTGGCCATTGACGTATTTAAAGCTAAATTGTTGTTGATCACTGGTTGGCATTAGCTCTATCACGCCGTCAGTTGAGTGGCTGGCAAAACGTGGTGATTTATCAAATAACTCCCAACGACGATAATCTTGTTCAATATAGTCTGTTAACCCTAATAGAAACGCCTCAGTGCCAACGTGTTTGAGTAAGGCTAACATGGCTGTGACACTGACAAAGGCAACATTTGAAGACTTTTTATTGATGGCTATATTCATTATATTAATCACTTTAGTTGACACGTTTGGTCATGTTGACCAAACGCTAAATAAGACTGTGATTAAGCTTATCGAGTGTCTTTGCTAAACAAAATGCTATTATGTTGTAATAATTTAACTATTATTTGTCATAATGCTAGGCTGTATATTACAAAATGACAATTATTCTCCAAATAAGGTCTTAACACCATGCAACCACCACATCAATCTGCCCACCCTTATTTGTATGATACGCTCGACAAACAGCTTATTTCTATCCTGCGTAAAGATGCCAGAGCATCAATTTCTAAGCTGGCGCAAGTATTACAAGTTTCACGCGGGACGGTGCAAAACCGTTTAGACAGATTGGTTAGTAGTGGCGCTATTTTAGGGTTTACCATTCGCGCACACGAACAAATTGAATCTAATGTGGTGCGGGCCATTATGATGATTGAAGTAGTAGGGCGCTCAACAACCCAAGTGATCAATAAACTCCGGGGCATACCGCAACTCGAAAAATTGCATACTACTAACGGCGCTTGGGATTTAGTCGCCGATATTAGGGCCACCAGTTTAGAAGAATTTGATAAAGTGTTGAGGGAAGTTCGCACCATTGAAGGGGTACTCAATAGTGAAACCAGCATTTTATTGAGTACAGTGTAATCATCACCACTGAGCTGACGTCTAATATCTGGCCACGCAGATCGGACAATGCTAAGTGGCCTATGATGCTTTACCGAACGAGGAAACGGTTACATGACGAACGTTAACGTGCCTTTAAGTGCTAATCAACACCAATTAGCCTTACTGCGATTAGTCAATTGGGGCCTTAAAATTGGCCTTATTCTGTTTGCCACCGACTTATTTGGCTTAACCACGCCTCCAGTAACCTTGTCTTACGTGCTCATTTTTGAAGCCTGTTATGTTGGCTTTAGCTACCGATTTCATCGACTCAGCATGAACAACAATGGTTTGTTGTTTTTAACCTTATTATTAGACACCTTGTTCTGGGCTACCTGGTTATATTTTACCGGTGGAGCAACCAATGCCTTTGTCTCATTACTGCTATTACCGATTGCGATTTCAGCGATTACCTTACCCAGATGGGCACCGTGGTGCTTAACCATCGTATCGACGATATTTTATACTTTGATGATTGTTGATATCACCGAACAAAATAGTGGCTCGGTAATGGATCATGACATGAGCCAAATGCCAATTAACCACGTTATGCAAGCAAACCAGGCAATGGCTGCAAATCATGTTATGCCTGCAAGCCACAGTATGGACATGGGCTCGCACTATTTAGGCATGTGGTTTAATTTTGTTATTTCGGCATTAGTGTTAACCGTCACGGTGGGCTTTATTGCCAAACGAATAAGACAAAAAAATGCCGAGCTGCGCTATTTACGAGAAGGCCAGTTACGCCAGGAAAAGATATTGGCCTTAGGCACCGCATCAGCGCAAATGGCCCATCAATTGGCAACGCCGTTAGCCACATTGCGTTTACTCACCGATGAGTTAGTCGATACCCATCATGATGCAGAACAACTGGAATTGATCAGCGAAATGCAGCAAGCGCTGAATCGCTGCGAAGTCACCTTAGCTGACTTACGTTTAGCGACCGAATCGATACGGGAGCAAAAACTAGCACAACAGCGGGTCGATGAGTTAGTGGCAACCTTAACCGAGCAAATCAGTTTATTGATGCCAGAAGCGCAACTGAATATCGCCATAGCACCACAAGTTGAGTCACGTATCGTGTTGACCGACATGAGCTTGTTACCTGCATTAATGGCGTTAATTCAAAATGGCATTCAGGCCAGTGAAGATAATCAACACCAGACTTGCGTAGATATCAATATTGGCTTGTCACAACCTAATCAGCTGAGTATGACTATACGTGATTACGGTGTCGGCATTGCGACTCATGTATTGCAAACTTTAGGCAGTAACATGGTGAAAAGTCCCAAAGGGATGGGCATTGCGGTATTATTAAGTCACACCAGCTTCGAGCGTTTAGGCGGTAAGTTATACCTTAAACCACATTCAGAATGCGGCACAGAAGCCATCGTGACGTTGCCGTTAAGCGTATAAAAAACGAGTTGAAGCTATTTTGAACGAATAGAAGCTATTTTAAACGAATAGAAGCGAATCGAAGTAAATAGACGTTGAAATAAATACAAGCTGAATTGAGAACATCATGAACAAGCTATTGATTATAGAAGACGATTTAGCCCTAGCCGCCATTTTAGCCCGCCGCCTCGGTAAGCATGGCTTTGAGTGTAAAACCTGTCATCACGCCAGCGACAGTTTATTAATGGCAAGGCAATTTGTGCCAACGCATATCGTGTTAGACATGAAACTGGCTGAACATAATGGTTTGTCGTTAATTAAACCGTTAAGACAATTATTACCCAACGTCCACATGGTATTGCTCACAGGCTTTGCCAGTATCGCCACTGCGGTAGAAGCCATCCGCCTCGGAGCAGACAATTACCTCGCCAAACCCGTCGACACTCAAACCTTATTAAATGCATTATTAGTCACACCAGACACTACAACGACTTACGATGATATTGAAGAACTACCCCTTAACCCCAAACGGGTCGAATGGGAACACATTCAACAAGTCCTCGCCACCAACAATGGTAACGTATCAGAAACTGCCCGCCAACTGGGCATGCACCGCAGAACCTTGCAGCGCAAATTGCTGAAAAAGCCAACGGCAGATAATCGGTAGAATAGGGGAGTTGGGTGTTTGTCCTACTTTGGACAAAGGGTGTTTTTAGATATTGCTTCATGGTCTGCGGCCACTAACGTCGTGGCGCTTCACCCACACCAGACTAACATCGCAAGGTTCCACCCTGCACGGGCCAAAAGGGGATCAACAGCAATCCCCTCTTGGATCACCCCTGCCGTTCCGGCAACATTTTTGCTTTTTAACCAAACAACAGCAGCGAAAAATTGCGACGGAAATTATCGAGCTTCTGACAGCGAATGTAACCATCTTCAGCCCATCTTGTAATAAAGAGTGAAAATGCTAACGCTTCCGATGGTACATCCTGTACCCCGAAAGCTAGCCAGACATCCATGTCTGGTCTCACGTCATTTTCTTCAACGGCCTCAAGTTCAAAGCTGAGTTTAGATATTTTAAAGCAGTGACTAGCTCGTTTTTGGACAGAAATTAACTTAAGGGACAAGTTTTGAACTGTTTTTATAAAAGTTTACCCTGACCCCACTAAATTCAGAATGGTCCCAGCCACACCGCAACATTTTCCAATGAATGAAATGACAATAGATGCGAAAAGGTCGCCATGGTGTCAGATTTAACTTTGACCGGCATTTGTAGATGGCTTCGGCTTTATTCGAAAATGCTAACGCTTCCGATGGGGCGTCCCTTCCCCTCGAAAGCGAGCTGGCCGTCCATGGCCAGCTCACGCTATTTTCTTCAACGGCCTCAAGTTCAGAGTTGAATAAGGCATTTATGAACTAGAACTGTGGTGTGATATACATTGCTGTTGAGCGTGACACAACATAAATAAATGAGTATAACTATTAGAGGTTTAGTTGTGCTTATCAAACTAATAAAATGGATTTCAGTACTATTAATTTTTAGTAAGGTATTAACGGATTATGAAACGTAGATTTGTTTTTATATTTTTAATGATGATTTGTGCTGTTTCTGGATGCAGCAGTATTCCACTAACAACAATGTATAAAATGATGAGTGTCAATCCGCTAGAACTTGAACCAAGTGAGATAGTTGTCGCGGTTCAAGCCCCTAATGGAATCGTGGTTAGTAATAACGACGTAGTGATTAAGTTTGAATTTACAACGAATGACCCAAACTATAATTTTGAGGACGAGTATTTTGTAAAATTGAATACTCAATACGTATTACCTAATGAGTTAACACAAGAAATAAATCGGGACAGTAAATTTTATATTTTGCAATTGAGTCAAGATGATACGTTAAAAATGCTTCGAGGGCAGGAGCTTGTAAAGAAATACAGAATGAACAATAGCGATGGCGGAGGAAGCTTTAATCTTAGTGTCGAGTCTGTATGTAAAAATAGTCAGTTTTCTGTTAAAAATAATGAATTAAACGTGTTTATAAAACTTAATGAGAATGATGAGTTTTTTACCTTTATGGAAGACGTTAACGTGTTAGAGATTGGTGAAGACAAATCGGGTTATATTAAACCTATTAGGTCTTGCACATAGCCATGACCGTTGTGGCGCTTAGTCCATACCAGACCAAGATGAAACTGTATTGGCTAACGAAAGTTGGGCACTACTTTAGACGTTATCTAGCTTATTTTTGGACAAAAATCTGTTTAAAGAAAACATGCACCAGTTAAGATGTAGCTAAGAGCTGCAATGGCAGCATCGAGGGTCAGGCGATAAGCTGCTCTGAAATCCCTTTAAACGAAGCAAAGCAGGTATCAAAGTTATGTGGATCTGAGTTGTACACCATTGGAGCTACAAACTCGTCAAAACGCGTATGAAACAATTCGTTGGTTTCTAGCTCTTCTAATCCCAGCTTTAACTCATTATGCGGATCGTCGACAAACTCCTGATGTTGATTTCCATATCGCGCCTTATCTTCTTCTAAGACAGCATTAAAAATCGGCTTTAACACGTCCATATCAATCATATGTTCTAAGCTAATACAGTGCACATCGTAGATGTGACGAACCAATGTCTCGTCATCCATACGCTTTGGATCACGCTTGACTGACATGGTGCGGCGTAACATGGAAAGCACTTTTTCAACCAAAGTCGAATCAATGGAAATACACGACATAGCGCTTACTTCGGCAGGTTGCTTGTAGCTTTGTGCCACTAGCGATGAAATAGTGCGAGATTCAACCCCTTGAAGTTCAATGGTCTCAATGAGCTCAAGTTTGATGTAAGGTCGTAGACACGGTGCTTGATTGTATTGTTGAGGGTACTCTATTTCGATTTCTACATAGCGATATGAATCTAAAACCGTTTTTTTAAAGTATTTTAGGTAAGGGTGCTCAGCTAACATCGCTAGGAGGTCTTCAACTAATACTTTGCGAGCTCTTTTTTTCGCTTCTGTACCTTTGTTGAGAAATTCCAAAGTAGGAATCAATTTTATATCGACGTCTTCAGACATACGCATGATCTTAATGTTTGACTTAGCTAAAGCTGTTCCACCTGAAAACACAAGTCGATGGTGCTCACTGTTTACATTTTCCAACATAGCAAGTAGTGACACAACCCAATAGTCCTTTTCCGGGATGGATGGGTTACCTAATTCGAGTGCATCAGAGATTTCGAGAAACTGCTTTTTTAGTTTTGATATGGTCATTGTCGATTACTCAATACCCTGTTACCAACTTTAATGATGCGGTTGAATTGCTTAGAATCCCACTTGTACTGGATTGAAGCTGGTATTTGAGTGGACTTTCCATTGATGCTTTTTTTTGATATGGCATCCATTTCAAAATCTACACCACGCAATTTTAAGATTTCACGCATTATTGCATCAGTGCCACCTGGGTTCTTTGGCATAGGTTTATTAGTTAGGCTGTTGATCGTTGACTTAGTGTATAAACCATACCCGACTTTCATCAGTTCGCCTTGAGCCACGAGTTTTTTCAAAACACGACCAATTTGGTCATAGCTGGCATAATTGTCGAAATCTTTACGCTCGAACACATAGCGGCGAGAGCGCTTTAACTTTTGATTAATAAAGTCAGTTGCTGTCATGATTCACCCTCCTATATAGTGCTTGACCTTAGTATACTTGAAGCTCATCGTTATTTGAAATATTTACGGCATTTACTCAAAAAACATGCGACATAAAACCACAATTTAATTTTACCATTATCATGTTTATAAAGCTTTTTCTGGCAACTATTACATTCCGACATATTATTTTATTTGTTGGCGACCCAATTAAAAATAAATTCATTTTTAGCGTAAATTTGTCGTCGTGGCGATATGAGATGTGAAGCGCTACTATATAGTAAAGACATGAGAAAAATTAAGTCAAAGAGTAACGTCAGGGAATTTGCGAGCATAGGCCCAACACATAACGGGGCAAAAATGAGTTAATTTTTTGGCTTTAAAAGTACAAATTCAACTCTAGACTTGAGGATGTTGAAGAAAATAGCGTGAAGCTCACATGGTCTTTCTCGCACATCTATGTGCTACAAGGCATTCAGGCATCCTGCCTATCAGATGTGAGCTTAGCTTTCACGGTACAGGTCGTTTCTTGGCGTCCTGCCATCACGACATTCGTGAATCCATTCACATCAGATGTACCATCGGAAGCGTTAGCATTTTTACTCTTTATTACAAGATGGGCCGAAGCAGTCTGCAAATACAGGTCAAAGTTAAATTTAACTCCATGGCTACCTTTTCGCAGCTGTTGTTTTGTTAATAGCGAAAATGTTGCGGGGCGGCTGGGCCAATTCTTTTATAAAGAATAAAGAGGGGATTGCTGTTGATCCCCTTTTGGCCCGTGCAGGGTGGAACCTTGCGATCTAATTCAAACGAAGTTTGATAAATCTGGTGTGGGTGAAGCGCTACGACGTTAGTGGCCGCAGGCCATAATTCAGATACCATATATCATATGATGAAATAGATACTTTGTAGATGCAGCAAGCTAAGCTTTCCATTACTATAACGAGTCGTTACCATGGGTGTCGGTTCCATCCATTTCTTTCAGGCTCTTTCTAATATCACAGGGCAGGCCTTCGACATATATGTTGAAAAGATCCACTTCCAGAAATCGAACAAATCGAATCATCGTCGACACGATGAACCATCAAGTTGTGAACAACCCTTCGACTCAAACAACAAGGTATCCCAATGACTAATCAACTGTCCCAGCAAACTCCCCTTACTGTCGAGACAGTCGACGATCTCGCTAAATTGGTCAACTACTCATTGATGGATGCGCTCAACAGCGATCCTGACGCGACAGCAAACGGCGTCGACCATGCGCCACGACAAGTGTTTTCGGGCCACTATGTGCCTGTTAAACCAACACCGATTGAAACCCCAGAATATGTAGCACACAGCAGCAGCTTGTTTGCTGAATTGGGTTTTGCTGACAGCATGGCGCAGTCTGCCGATTTTATGAGCATGTTCTCTGGTGACCTGTCGAACATTCCTGAACCCATGAGTAAGGTTGGGTGGGCGTGTGGATATGCATTGTCCATTTTTGGTACCGAATACATCCAACAATGTCCGTTCAGAACGGGTAATGGCTACGGCGATGGTCGAGCTGTTTCTGTGCTTGAGGCTGTGATTAACGATAAACGCTGGGAAATGCAGCTTAAAGGCGGTGGCCGCACGCCATATTGCCGCGGTGCGGATGGTCGCGCTGTGCTGCGATCCAGTGTGCGTGAGTTTCTCGCGCAAGAACACATGCACGCGCTTGGCGTACCAACGTCTCGATCGCTGAGTTTGTATGTGTCTAAAACCGAGACGGTGCAGCGGCCTTGGTATTCTGAGGGCTCTAACGCACAAGACCCTGACCAAATGATTAGTGAGGCGGTTGCTATCTCGACACGTGTCGCACCTTCGTTTATTCGGGTTGGTCAACTTGAACTATTCGGTCGCCGCGCCCGTAAGCAGGAACATCCGCAAGCGATGGCAGAGCTTGAACAGTTGATGTTGCATTTAGTTGACCGTGAATACGCTGATGTTATCGACCAACAACTCACTAATGAAGAAAAAGTGCTTTTATTGGCGCGCGAGTTCCGTAGTCGTTTGACGTCATTGATAGCGAACTGGATCCGTGTTGGTTACTGTCAGGGTAACTTTAATAGCGATAACTGTGCCGCTGGTGGCTTTACGCTCGATTACGGTCCGTTTGGATTTTGCGATGTGTTCAATCCACAATATCAACCATGGACGGGTGGCGGGCAACATTTTGCATTTTTGAATCAAGGCGTGGCAGCAGAACGTAATTTCTTGATGTTTTGCACCGCATTAAGCCCATTATTGATGTCTACACCAGATTATCTAGAACAGCTCCAGCAGTTGGTCGATGGTTTTGCCACCGAGATGCAAACAAAGATGGAGCAGATGTGGACGGCTAAGCTTGGGCTTAACACTTTTGATGCGGCGTTATTTAATGAGCTTGAAACGCTGATGCTGCAAACCCCAGTGGATTACACAATATTCTTCCGTGAGCTTTCGTCGTTGCCTGATGATATTGGTCCACTGACTAACAGTTTCTATCGAGATTTATCGCAAGGGCCACAAGGATTGGAGCAACGCTGGTCTGCTTGGCTGACACAATGGCAATCATTGCTTGGTACCGAAGACAATAGCAATATGCTTATTGCAGATGCAGATGCAGATGCACAACCACGTAGCCGTGATGATATTATTGCGCAGATGCAACGAGTTAACCCTAAATATACTTTACGCGAGTGGTTGTTGGTGCCTGCTTATCAGCAAGCCAGTGTTGGCAATTATGCACTCGTTCGAGAATTGCAGAAGGTGATGACCCAGCCATACGCAGAGCAGTCACAAGAAATTGAAGACAAATACTATCGACTCAAGGCATCTGAGTTCTTTGGGGTAGGTGGATGCTCGCATTTAAGCTGCTCGTCGTAATGTTGAGATAATCTATCAGCTTTGATTGGTTTCATGCTTTATGTCACCTGCGTCAGGATGGTTTTCTCAACGTATCTGACGATTAAGCTGGTATATTATCATTAGCCTAAAGTGGCTAAATGTTTATTTTTAGCCATAAACGGCTAAATCAGCCTGTGTGCTATCAATGCTCTTAGTCGTTATTAGCCAAAAATGGCTAAACTTGCATTATTAGCCATTTTTGGCTAAATTGGTCTAAGTCTGCAAACAAAGGAGCGTTATGTGGAGCCTACCAATAAACCTATAGCCGTGATTGTTGGCGATGTTGTTGACTCAACAAAGCTAACTTCTGCGCAGTTTGAGCAACTACTTAAACGGATCAAATCTATCCAGACATGGATTAGCGAGGGGCATAGCGAAAATGCGCACAGTATTGAGCGCGGTGATGAGTTTCAGTCTGTCGTGCATGATATTGAAAATGCGTTGAGATATACCGTTATATACCGGATTGGCATTAAGGCGCTTGGTAAAGAGTTTGATAGCCGGATTAGTTTTGCAATTGCTGCAAATGCTGATTTACGTGAGTCGGTGTCGGAGTCGATGGGGCAAGCATTTGTGCTGTCTGGCCGCGGACTCAGTGGCCTTAAGAATGACCGATTATTGTTTAGCTCCGATAGCATCGCTCTTACTGAGTATTTTGACTTACTGTTTAAGTATCTTGATAAGCAACTTAACGACTTAACTGCGCGCCAATGTGAAGTGATGTTGCCAATGCTTCGAACCAATGAGGATTTGTCGATTAGTGAGTTAGCTAACATGCTCGATGTGGCTACAGCCACTGTCAGCAAGTCACTTAAAGCGTCTGGTTGGCCATTGATCCATGAGTTAAATTGTCGGTTTATAAAGAAAGTCGCGGGGCTCAAGTATGTTTGATTTTTTCAGCGTGCTCATTCCATTTTTACTAATTCACACCATCTGTGACTTTTATCTTCAGACCGATCGGTGGGTAGAAGCTAAAAAAGCTCGCACTTACCGTTCACCTGAGTTGTACCTTCACGCGACTTTACAGGGTGTTGCATTATTACTGCCTGCAATGGCACTAGGAATTGATTGGCGTTCAACGGTTTGCTTAATCGTTATTGTCGCGGTAAGTCATTTTATTATCGATTTATGGAAGGTCACTACACCAAAGGGAGATAAGTTAGCCTACTTTGTTATTGATCAGGCTTTGCATGTTTCAGTACTGGCTGCGATTGCTTTTCATGTTGCAGATGGCGCATCGATTGATGCAGTGTTACAGCATGAACGTTTCTCTGATGGCGTGTTGGTGGTGTTTGCTTATGTACTCATTCTAAAGCCAACTTCAATTGTGATTGGCGCTGTGTTGAATAAGTATCCCATCGTTAACTCAGCAATGGATACTGACACAGACGCCGTTACCGACACCGATGGTGTTGCAGAACTTGTTAGTGATAAGACAGCAAATGTGAGCGGCCTTGTTGCGGGTGGCGAGTTGATTGGTTACCTAGAGCGATTATTAATACTGACGTTTATGTTGGTGGGCAGCTATGCCGCAGTGGGTTTTGTATTAGCCGCTAAGTCGATATTCAGATTTGGTGAGTTAAATCAATCAGCCAACCGAAGCATGACTGAATATGTACTGATTGGCTCACTGATCTCTGTGGTCATCACAACCTTAATTGGGGCGCTAGTCTCATTGGGTGTAGGTATAAAATTTAAGTGAAAAAACCATAAAAAAAGGCCTCTATATCAATAGAGGCCCAATAATCTTATTCAGATTTAAACTGATACCTTTAATCAGCCTTTATCCCCATTCCCATAGCAGATAGAGGCTGAGTAAAGTCACCAAGCATTGAGTAGACATTTGATTGCGACTCAAAGCCATCAACCAAACAACGCCAAAGTGTGTACCAAAAATCGATAACGTCAGTTAGATATAAGTTATTAAAACGGGGGGATGTTTCCGACGTTACCTATCACATGATTGTGCTTAACCTCAACCATTCTGACAATATAAAAACACCAAACTGCGACACAATGTCGCAGGCTACTGACTTGAATTTATAAAGATTGTTAACTACTGGTTAGCATTTATCGATGTATACCATGGTGTTGCACTTATTCATTGCTGATTCATTTGTGGGCAGCGGCTTTTGTTGTTATTGATGTGAGTTTTTGGTGCTGATGAAAGCGTATTCAGATCAAAAGTGAAAAAGTCTGCCGCGATATTTGCTTAATTAGCACTACATTTTATAAGGGTATAAGCATACATTGATGGCTCGATAATGAGTCGTTAGCCATTGCTGAGTTGATTTTAAACTCACTCAGACGATGTGTAATAACGCGCCTGGGGATAATACCAATTTATGAAAATAGCACTATTTATACCGTGTCTAGTGAATCAAATGATGCCAGATGTGGCCATTGCAACACTGACATTATTAGAAAAGTTAGGCCATGAAGTCATATTTCCTGCTGGGCAAACCTGTTGTGGTCAGCCGATGACAAACTCGGGTTGCTTTGATGAAGCAAAAAACACCACCCTTAAATTACTCAACGCTTTTAAAGGTGTCGATTGTGATGCCATTGTGTGTCCTGCTGCCAGTTGTCTGGTGGCGGCTAAAGAAAACTTCCATGAGTTTGATGGCAGCCAAGAAGCCCAAGAGGTCATCGGTAAGCTTTATGAGTTAACGGAGTTTTTGCACGATATTGCCCCGATTAAAGCTTTTGCCCGCCCTGTAGCGGCCAAAATAAGCATGCAAATGAGCTGTCATGGTATTCGTATGCTTAATTTAGCGACGCCGACAGAGCAAATGGGTAAACAACGCTTTAATAAAGTGGAAGCGGTATTGGGTAACATTGCCGGGCTCGAGATTGTCTATCCTGCTCGTATTGATGAATGTTGTGGTTTTGGCGGCACGTTTGCGGTTGATGAAGGCGCGGTGTCGGCCAAAATGGGTAAAGATAAAGCCCAAGCTCATGCGGCAACGGGTGCTAAGTATGTCGTGGGGTTTGACCCTTCATGCTTGCTGCATTTAGATGGCATGATCCGTCGTCAAAAATTACCGATTGAAACCCGTCACATTGCCCAAATCATTAATGATGCTTTATAGGAGCCACTATGACCGAACTATATACCGCATCGGGTTCTAAGGTGCATGCCCATAAAGCTGATATTTTTTGTCGCGATGAAACCCGAGTTGATTGGCATTCTAAAGCCCTGTGGGCATTACGTGAAAAACGTGATCGCGCTGCAGGCAGTTTGCCTGAATGGGAACAACTAAGGCTGCTTGGCTCTCAACTCAAACTGCATACTTTGAGCCATTTAGCCCAGTACCTTGAGCAATTTGAACAACAATGCTTGAGTAATGGCATTAAGGTGCATTGGGCTAGCGATGCCCAGCAACACAATGAAATTGTTCATGGGATTTTAGCGAAACATAAGGTTAAAAAACTGGTTAAATCAAAATCGATGTTAACCGAAGAATGCCACATGAATCCGTATTTAGAACGCCACGGTATTGAAGTGGTTGATACCGATTTAGGTGAACGAATTATTCAGCTCGCCAATATGCCACCATCGCATATTGTGGTGCCTGCTATACATATGAAAAAAGAGGAAGTAGGCGAGTTATTTCATCAACAGTTAGGCACTAAAGCGGGTGAGTCTGATCCGCTGTATTTAACCCGTGCAGCTCGCGCGCATTTAAGAGAGAAATTCCTTACTGCAGATGCTGCCATGACCGGTGTCAATATGGCGATAGCCGACCAAGGTGCGATTGTTGTGTGTACCAACGAAGGTAATGCAGACATGGGCGCTAACTTGCCTAAGTTGCAATTGCACTCAATGGGTATCGATAAAGTGGTTCCTGATATGGATTCTGTTGGGGTGTTGTTGCGTACATTAGCCCGTAATGCCACAGGGCAACCCATTACCACTTATTCATCGTTTTACCGTGGCCCACAAGAGGGCGGCGAGATGCATGTGATCATTGTTGATAATGGTCGCACTGAGATGATGAAAGACAAAATTTTAGCTGAGTCGTTAAAGTGTATTCGTTGCGGCGGCTGTTTAAATACCTGTCCTGTGTATCGCCGTTCAGGCGGTTATAGCTACAACTATACTATTCCTGGTCCTATTGGTATTGCGGTAGGTGCTAAGCATGACGATACCAACTCAATTCCTTGGGCCTGTACGTTATGCGGCAGTTGTACTTATGTGTGCCCAACGATGGTGCCATTAGATAAAATTATTGCCCATCATCGTCGGTTGAAAGCAGAAGCTAAGAGGTTGCCGTATGGCAAAGGTGGCTATATGCCGTTAGTGGGCCGTTTTATGGCTAATGAAACCTTAATGAATACCTCTATGTCCGCAGCAAGATTAGCACTGCGGGTATTACCGGGGAGTTTACTCAAGCCGTTTAGTGGTGCATGGGGTAAATACCGTGAGTTGCCTGTCGCACCAGAGTCAAGCTTTGCCAGCTGGTATAACAAGAATCGGAGCCGTTAATATGTCGAATAAACACACTATTTTATCTGCACTATCGCAATCGGCATTAGCTCAACATGCCATGCCAGCCATGGATGTTATTGCTAACAATGATGATCTTGTTGGCCAATTTAATGCAAGTTTGAACACAGTAGCGGGTACGCTTCATAGTGAAGGTGGTTTAGCATCGTTACAACAGGCAGTAGATGAATTGATCCAACAAAATATGCAGGTGATCTCGTTATTGGACGGTATTAAAGGTAATCGCCAAGTGCCTGAGACTGCTCACGATCTGGCTGATATTGATTTTGCCGTGATCCCAGGCGATCTTGGTGTGGCCGAAAACGGTGCTATTTGGGTTAATCAACCCAGTCATCGAGTAACGCCTTTTATTTGTGAAAACCTGATATTGGCGTTGGCCAAAGACAATATTGTCGCCAACATGCACCAAGCGGTTAAACAAGTGGCACTACAGCCAGGCGAATTAGGATTATTTATTGCGGGTCCGTCTAAAACCGCTGATATTGAGCAAGCATTAGTGGTGGGGGCTCATGGTGCCTGTAGTTTAAATGTGTACTTGTACTAGGCATTAGTGACTAGTTATTAGTCGCCATCTGTTAGTTGCAAGTGATGTCATTGACTGAGTGTGTCAGTCGATGGCATCACGCTAAACTATAGCGATATTAATCGAACCGCTTAGGTTAGAACAACCTGCAATTAATCAAAACGTTCAGTTTCAAATTCAAATTCAAATTTAAATTAAAATTCAACTTCGCATGTAGATTTATCTTTCACTTCAAACTCTAAGCATCTAAGCATCTAAGCATCGAAAATCGAATCGAGTTAGAACAAGTCGAAGATAGTGGCAGCACGTTGCTGAATAAACTCAATAAACAATTTTACTTTTAATGGCTGTTGACGACGTTGATGATACAAAATACTGATACGTCGATGCTCACCAGCCCAATCAGGTAACACAGGTACTAGCTCTTGATTCAATAGTTGTGGTTTAACAAATAATTCTGGTCCATATAAAATCCCGCCATCACCGACAGCGGCGCGTATTGCGCCGTGTAAATCCCCTAGGGTTAATTTAGCGGGTCCATCGTAATAATACTGCTCACCACTGTGATGTTTTAAGGTCCAGTTAAATAGCGGCCACACTTTAATTAACTGATAATCAACTAGCTGCTGCGGGTGGCGAAGCTCAATGAGTTGCTTTGCATACTCAGGTGATGCATACAGGCCGTAATTTAATACTCCCAACGATGTTGATACCCAAGATGAGTCTGGTTGTGCGCCACCGACAATGGCGACATCGACTCCTTCATCTATCAAATCAATGGTGCTGTTATTTTGGGTGATGTGCAGTTGAATGTGCGGATGTTGTTTGGAAAAGTCATTGATGGCCTCAATTAATATCATCGAGGTTATCGAAACGGGTGTCGATATCCGTAAGGTACTTTGCGGCTCATTAATAGTTTGACCACAAATACGATCAAATTGCGCCACCACATTATAGTAACGGTCAAATAACGCCCCACCTTCTTCAGTTAATCTAAGTTTACGGGTGCTGCGCATTATCAACTGAGTATTGAGGCTTTGTTCTAATTTGCTAATTTTGCGGCTAACCGTGGCAATGGGCAACTTTAACTCTTGTGCTGCAGATGAAAAACCACCGGCATTAACGACATGGACAAACAAATGGATCAATTCAAGTTGGCAGGCTAAATGTTGGCTCATCAAGAGACCCTTATTGTATTTATTGCTCTATTTATTGTTGGATTAATCGATGTCTCAATCACTTTATAAAGAGGAGTGTAACCCAACATAGTGTGTACAGATAGCTGAGTAATCATCGAACCACAAAGGCGTGATGAGTTATACCGTGGTGGCTAATATTAGCATGGGCTGACTTAAGGTTTATTGAGTGGTGTCATAAATTGGTAATAGCTAACGCTTTATGATGAATTGGATTAATTGTCGACAAAAAGTGCCTTTTGGGGTTGTTATACGATTCAAAGGTGCTATATTGTCGACAACTTGTTTTGTGTAGCTGTTTTTTAATGTCAGTTTTTATTATCCAAGGTATGAATATGATCCAGCCGATTACTTCTGCAGATAAGACCTTTGTAGCCCTTAGAGACGATATAGTCGAAGGTCGTATTCAGGCCGGCTCTAAATTGAGCGAAACTGAATTGTCGACAAAGTATGCAGTGAGTAGAGCCGTGATCCGTGAAGCCATTAACCGTTTAGAGTCGTGTCATATTGTTGAGCGTAAAGCCAACGTAGGCGCTCGTGTGGTGGCGTTATCTCCGCAAGGCTTGATAGAGCTGTATCAAGTGCGTGAATCACTTGAAGGCATGGCGGCACGTTTAGCGGCAAAGAACATGACCGATGACGAAATTGCCGATTTAAACCGTTTATTACAATCTCACTTTGACGAGGTCAAAGGGGGCGAGTCTTATTATCAAGAAGCCGGTGATGTTGATTTTCATTATCGGATTATTTTAGGCAGTAAAAACAAACACCTAATTTCAATGCTGTTTGATGGCATTTATCATTTAGTGCGCATGTATCGCGTACAACTTGGCATGGCGGGTCCGCGTGTGACCACCGCTTATGATGAACACAAACACATTGTTCAGGCCATTTTAAATCGTGATGCAGAATTGGCTGAAATGCTGATGCGTCGCCATATTATGTATTCTAAAAATAATATCGAACACAAATTATCGTAATGTCTTGCGTGTGGCGTGTTACGCCCACGGTCATAATTGCATATAAGGAAAATATCATGAGCGCAGGTAAAAAATTTCGTCAAGCATTAGCTAACAACAAACCACTGCAAATTGTCGGTACCATTAATGCTTATGCCGCCATGATGGCAAAGCAAATTGGTCATCAAGCCATTTACTTGTCTGGTGGCGGTGTGGCTAACGCCTCTTATGGTTTACCCGACTTAGGCATGACATCACTCAATGATGTACTGGTTGATGTGCAACGAATTACTTCAGCCTGTGACTTACCTTTGTTGGTGGATATTGATACAGGTTGGGGCGGGGCATTTAATATTGCCAAGACCATTCGTGATATGGAAAAGGCCGGCGCTGCAGCGGTACACATGGAAGACCAAGTGGCGCAAAAGCGTTGTGGTCATCGTCCAAATAAAGAAATAGTTCCAGTAGAAGAAATGGTCGACCGCATTAAAGCGGCGGTTGATGCCCGTACCGACCCAGATTTTTTCATTATGGCGCGTACTGACTCGTTTGCTCAAGAAGGGTTAGAAGCCGCTATCGAGCGTGCTAAAGCGTACGTGGCAGCGGGTGCTGACGGTATTTTTGCTGAAGCAATTAAAACTGAAGAGCATTACCGCGCCTTTGCTGAAGCATTAGATGTGCCTATTTTGGCTAACATTACTGAGTTTGGCCAAACTGAATTATGGAATAAGCAACAATTAGGCGAGTGGGGCGCGGCAATGGTGTTATACCCATTGAGTGCATTCCGTGCGATGAACAAAGCAGCTGAAAATGTTTACAGTGCTATTTTAACCGATGGCGACCAAAAAGCAGTGGTAGATACCATGCAAACTCGTATGGATTTATACGACTATTTGGGTTATCACGATTATGAACAAAAATTAGACAGTTTGTTTGCCGAAGGCAAAAATAAATAACGGCCTCAGTACGACAGCAAGACTCGATTACAACTAAAATAACAATACCCTACAATCGCGATTTAGCATGGTTAAATCGTGAAAAGCATAAGAAGGAAGATATCATGGTAGACAAGAAATTATCAGGCGCAGGATTACGCGGTCAGAGTGCTGGCGAAACAAAATTATGTACAGTCGGTAAATCAGGTTCAGGCCTAACGTACTGCGGTTACGATGTCTCTGATTTAGCCGATAACGCTACCTTTGAAGAAGTCGCTTATTTATTATTTAACGGCGAGTTACCAAACCAGGCTCAGCTAACTGCATATAAAGCAGAATTGAAAGCGCAGCGTGATTTACCCGATGCACTAAAAGCGGTATTAAAATTAATTCCTGCTGATGCTCATCCAATGGATGTGATGCGTACTGGTTGCTCGTTTTTAGGTAACCTTGAGCCAGAAGTCGATTTCACTCAGCAACACAAAGCGTCGAACCGCTTATTAGCCGCATTTCCGGCCATCATGTGTTATTGGTACCGTTACACTCATGACGGTGTTGAGATTGATTGCACCACAGATGAAGATTCTCTGGGTGGACATTTTCTTAAACTGCTTCGCGGTGAAACGCCGTCAGCGCAACATCGCCGTGTAATGGATGTGTCGTTGATTTTGTATGCAGAGCATGAGTTCAACGCATCAACCTTTACCGCGCGTGTATGTGCCTCAACTTTATCGGATATGTATTCTTGTGTTACCGGTGCGATTGGTTCATTACGTGGTCCACTGCACGGTGGTGCTAATGAAGCGGCGATGGACATGATCCAAAAGTTCAGCTCGCCAGCCGATGCTAAAGTACAAATGGCATTAATGTTAGAACGCAAAGAAAAAATCATGGGCTTTGGTCATGCTATTTATAGCGAGTCTGATCCTCGTAATGTGATTATCAAAAAGTGGTCTGAAAAGCTGGCCCATGAAAACGGTGACACCTCTTTATATGACATTTCTGTCGCGTGTGAAGAGTTTATGTGGGACACCAAAAAGTTATTCTGCAATGCAGATTTCTTCCATGCCTCTGCTTATCATTTTATGGGCATTCCAACTAAGTTATTTACGCCAATCTTCGTTTGTTCACGTTTAACCGGTTGGGCTGCACATGTAATGGAGCAGCGATCGAACAACCGCATTATTCGTCCAAGTGCAGATTATGTGGGCAGTGAGCCTCGTAAAGTGGCGCCTATTAGCCAACGTTAATCAGCATGCCGAGTCTCGTTATGATGACTCGGCTTTTTTCGATATAGATTAGCGCTTATTCCTTTCATATTTATTGTGGATGAAGTTATGAATACTCAATACCGTAAAGCCTTACCTGGCACCCAATTAGATTATTTTGACACCCAAGAGGCTGTAGATGCGATTGAAGCTGGAGCCTACGCCAAACTACCTTATTGTTCTCGTGTGTTTGCCGAGAACTTAGTCCGTCGCTGCTCACCTGACATGCTTACTGATTCGTTAAAGCAGCTGATTGAACGTAAAAATGACCTTGATTTTCCGTGGTATCCAGCCCGTGTGGTTTGTCATGATATTTTAGGCCAAACCGCATTAGTCGACTTAGCGGGTCTGCGTGATGCGATTGCTGAAAAAGGCGGTGACCCCTCAAAAGTGAACCCAGTAGTACCGACTCAATTGATTGTCGATCACTCGCTGGCGGTTGAGCATGCCGGTTTTGAAAAAGACGCGTTTGAGAAAAACCGCGCCATTGAAGACCGCCGTAATGAAGACCGTTTCCATTTCATCAATTGGACCAAAACGGCATTTAAAAACGTTGATGTTATCCAACCGGGTAACGGCATCATGCATCAAATTAACTTAGAGCGTATGTCGCCAGTGGTGCATGCTCAAAATGGTGTGGCGTTTCCTGACACCTTAGTGGGCACCGACAGTCATACACCTCATGTTGATGCGTTAGGCGTTATAGCCATTGGTGTGGGCGGCTTAGAAGCTGAAAGCGTCATGCTCGGCCGTGCATCTTATATGCGTTTACCGGAAATTGTTGGTGTTGAAGTAACGGGTAAGCCACAACCTGGCATTACTGCTACCGATATTGTTCTGGCGTTAACTGAATACTTGCGAGCGCAAAAAGTTGTGTCATCGTATCTTGAGTTTTATGGCGAAGGGACCACCCATTTAACCCTTGGCGATCGCGCTACTATTACTAACATGACGCCTGAATACGGCGCCACCGCGGCGATGTTTTATATCGATAAACAAACTATCGATTATCTAACGTTAACCGGTCGTGAAGATGCACAAGTTAAACTGGTTGAAACCTATGCCAAACAAGCGGGTTTATGGGCTGATACCTTAACTAATGCTGTGTATGAACGTGTATTACACTTTGACTTGTCATCTGTTGGTCGTAATATTGCAGGCCCGTCTAATCCACACAGTCGCGTGCCGACATCTGAATTAGCGGCGCGTGGCATTAGTGGTGTGGTTGAAAACGAACCCGGTAAAATGCCCGATGGTGCAGTGATTATTGCCGCTATTACCAGTTGTACTAACACCAGTAACCCGCGCAACATGATTGCTGCCGGTTTATTGGCTCGCAATGCCAATGCCCGTGGATTATTACGTAAACCTTGGGTGAAATCATCGCTTGCGCCTGGCTCTAAAGCAGTGCAATTGTATTTAGAAGAAGCAGGCTTATTACCTGAGCTTGAAAACTTAGGCTTTGGCATTGTCGGCTTTGCCTGTACCACGTGTAACGGCATGAGCGGCGCGCTTGATCCGGTTATTCAACAAGAAGTGATTGATCGCGACTTATACGCTACCGCAGTGTTGTCGGGCAATCGTAACTTTGATGGCCGTATTCATCCTTATGCGAAACAAGCCTTTTTAGCATCACCACCTTTGGTCATTGCTTATGCCATTGCCGGTACGATTCGTTTTGATATTGAAAAAGATATCTTAGGTATCGATAACCAAGGTCAAGCTGTCACGTTAAAAGATATTTGGCCAACCGATGAAGAAATCGATGCAGTTGTTAAAGCAAGCGTTAAGCCTGAGCAATTCCGTAAAGTCTATGAGCCAATGTTCGACATTAAAGTCGAGTATGGTAGCCACGTAAATCCGCAATATGATTGGCGTCCACAAAGTACTTATATTCGCCGACCACCTTATTGGGACGGAGCTTTGGCGAGTGAGCGCACCATGAAAGGTATGCGTCCATTAGCCGTACTCGGTGACAATATCACTACCGATCATTTATCGCCGTCAAATGCGATTATGCTCGACAGTGCGGCAGGGGCATACCTAGATAAAATGGGCTTGCCAGAAGCTGATTTTAACTCTTATGCCACTCATCGTGGCGATCACTTAACTGCGCAGCGTGCCACCTTTGCTAACCCTAAACTGTTTAACGAAATGGTGCAGGAAAACGGCAAGGTTAAGCAAGGATCATTGGCGCGCATAGAGCCTGAAGGCCAAGTCACTCGCATGTGGGAAGCGATTGAAACCTATATGGAACGTAAGCAACCACTGATTATTATTGCTGGTGCAGACTATGGCCAAGGTTCGTCACGTGACTGGGCGGCAAAAGGTGTGCGTCTTGCTGGGGTTGAAGTGATTGTTGCTGAAGGCTTTGAGCGTATTCACCGTACTAACTTAGTCGGTATGGGCGTGCTACCGCTAGAGTTCACTGCAGGCCATAATCGACATACTTATCATATCGATGGCACGGAAACCTATGATGTTGTAGGTGATCGTAATCCGGGCGCAATGTTAAATGTGATCATGACCCGCAAAAATGGTGAGCAAGTGACCATTCCGGTTAAGTGTCGTGTAGACACTGCCGAAGAGTTGTCAATTTATGAAGCGGGCGGTGTATTACAACGTTTTGCTCAGGACTTTTTAGCCAACGAAACTAATTAACCATAATTCGGGGTAATAAGTGAGTGTTGGTTTGGCAATAACCTAGTGTTAGTGCCTTACTTAATCGGCAGTTTATAAGCTTATTGATGGGCTGCCGCTTTGGTCTTTTGTTATTTTAGGAATATGTGATGGCTCATTTACCACAAATGAAAATTCCAGCGACTTATATGCGCGGCGGCACCAGTAAAGGGGTGTTTTTCAGCCTGACTGACTTGCCTGCAGCCGCTCAAGTGGCTGGTGCAGCTCGTGATGCAATATTATTGCGTGTTATTGGCAGTCCCGATCCTTACGGTAAACACACCGATGGTATGGGCGGAGCAACGTCAAGTACCAGTAAAACGGTTATCTTATCCAAAAGTACTCAAGCTGATCACGATGTTGATTATTTATTTGGTCAAGTATCGATTGATAAGCCGTTTGTTGATTGGAGCGGAAACTGCGGTAATTTAACCGCGGCGGTCGGTTCATTTGCCATTAGTAATGGTTTAATCGATCCAAGCCGAGTGCCTGAAAATGGCACCGCAATTGTGCGTATTTGGCAAGCCAATATTCATAAAACCATTATTGCTCATGTCCCTATTACCAACGGTGAAGTACAAGAAACCGGTGATTTTGAACTTGATGGTGTGACGTTTCCCGCAGCTGAAGTGCAAGTGGAGTTTTTAGATCCTGCCGACGGTGATGGCGCTATGTTTCCTACAGGTAACGTGGTCGATGCACTTGACGTACCAGGCGTCGGGACCTTTAACGCCACCATGATTAATGCGGGCATTCCAACCATTTTTATTAATGCAGCCGATATTCAGTATCAAGGTACTGAGTTGCAAGATGACATTAATAATGACGATAAAGCCTTAGCCATGTTTGAAACTATTCGGGCTTATGGTGCAGTAAAAATGGGCTTAATCAACCATATTGATGAAGCGGCTGCTCGTCAACATACCCCTAAAGTGGCTTTTGTTGCGCCTGCTGCGGGTTATATTTCATCCAGTGGCAAAGCGGTTAATACTGACGATATCGATCTGGTCGTGCGGGCCCTTTCTATGGGTAAACTGCATCATGCGATGATGGGCACAGCAGCAGTGGCCATTGGCACTGCCGCGGCGATTCCTGGCACATTAGTTAATTTGGCTGCTGGCGGTGGTGAGCTGAGTGCGGTTCGTTTTGGTCATCCATCTGGCACGCTACGCGTGGGTGCTCAAGCGGTGTTAGTGCAAGGTCAATGGCAAGTTAAAAAGGCTATTATGAGCCGAAGTGCGCGAGTATTAATGGAAGGTAAGGTGAGCATTCCACAATAATCACGTTATGTATATGTTATAAATAAAACCTCAGCTTTTGCTGAGGTTTTTGTTTATACGGGATTAATAGATAAAAAAAACAATTGATTAGCGTTTAAACTTATATTGTCTTTTGCTTATGTAAATCAGATGTTTATCCCAAAAATACCCAAAAGATATAAAATGTGATATTGGTCAAAAAAAGCCTTGATCCTATTGTTAAATTAGTATGTTATATGCTGAATTTTGTCAGCTGCTTTTTACGGGTTCAGACATATAAGCATCATGTAATTATGATGTAATAAAAGGAAATATCAGTAGGTTTTATCGATTAATAGAAGATTGATTAATCACAATAGATTAATCATCAATTGATGATTTGGCTGATTAAGTTGTTATAAAACAGTCGAGTTGAATGCATTTAGAGCACGATATTAACGTGAGTCGCATTGCTTATTTTAAGTTAGTCATTGGCAATGATAGCAATACAAAAGGAAACAATTATGGTTGAACACATTACAGGCATGCTGGCATTAATCGGTGTGTTATCGCTTTTGTGTCAATGGGTTGGTTGGAAGTTACGTCTGCCAGCAATTTTACCACTTTTATTATGTGGTTTACTGTTAGGGCCAGGATTAGGAATATTAGACCCAGATGAAATCTTTGGTGATTTATTGTTTCCTATTATTTCGTTAGGTGTTGCGGTCATCCTGTTTGAAGGTGCGCTGACACTTAACTTTAAAGAAATTAAAGAACATGGACGAATGGTGACCCACCTTGTCACCATCGGCGCATTTATTACCTGGGCTTGCATTGCACCTGCGGCGCATTATTTGCTTGGCTTTGACTGGGCAATTGCCATGTTATTTGGCGCATTAGTGGTGGTGACAGGTCCAACCGTTATTGTGCCTATGTTGCGTACGGTGCAACCTAAATCAAATTTAGCCAGTATATTACGCTGGGAAGGCATCGTTATTGATCCTATCGGTGCGTTACTTGCTGTATTGGTATTTGAATATATCGCCGTTACAGCCGACCCAACCACACACGTATTGAATGCATTAGGCTTAACCTTAGTGCTTGGTTTTGGCTTAGGTGCAGCAGGCGGTTACTTAACGGGTTTAGCTATCCGTAAAAACTTGTTCCCGCATTACTTACGCAACACCGCAGTATTAACCATTATGCTGGGTATTTTTGTTGGTTCGAACATTTTACAAGAAGAGTCTGGCCTGTTAACGGTAACGGTAATGGGTATTTGGTTAGCAAACATGCGCGGCGTTGATATTGCTGACATTTTAGAATTTAAAGAAACCCTAACTGTACTACTGATTTCTGCGTTGTTTATTTTGTTGGCGGCACGTCTGGATTCTGGCGCCATGCTGGATCTAGGACTTGGTGGTGTCGGGGTGCTTTTAGTAGCGATGTTTATTGCTCGTCCACTCAGTATTTGGATTTCAGGCTTAGGCACCAATTTGTCGTCTAATGACAAGTGGTTTTTAAGTTGGGTTGCGCCTCGCGGTATTGTTGCAGCGGCTATTTCATCATTATTTGCCATAAAACTTGAAACAGTTGGCTTAGAAGGTGCCAGTTCAATTGTACCGTTAGTATTCTTAATTATTATTGGTACGGTGGTGATTCAAAGCTTAACTGCCGGTCGTTGGGCTAAGTTTTTAGGCGTGAAAGAGGGCTCTAATCAAGGAGTGTTAATCTTTGGTGCGTCTAAATTCTCGCGTGAATTAGCTTCTATTTTAATTTCGAAAAATATTAAGGTGATTCTAGCGGATAACAACTGGGATAGCATTCGCCAAGCGCGCATGGACAATATTCCGGTGTATTTTGGTAACCCAGCGTCAGAGCATGCATCTAATTTCATGGACTTAAGTGGTATTGGTCGAGTGCTTGTGATGTCGCCATACCGTCAATTAAATCCGTTGGTGACGTTTCACTTTCAAGATTTAATGGGCACCGAAAAAGTCTATGGTTTAAACAACGCTGACAGCGCCAGTGCTCGTCATCAGTTGTCTGAATCTTATCTCAAGCGCTTATGTTTATTTGGTGAGAATATATCTTACGCCAAAATTGCCAGTTTAATGGCTAAAGGCGCAGTATTGAAAATTACCAATATTACTGAAAACTTTACCTATGACCATTTCAAAAAACGTTATGGTGATACAGCTATGCCATTGGTTTATTTAACTAAAGAAGGCAAGGTTAAAGTCATATCTGGTGTTGAAACGATAGTGTTACCAGTGGGTATAGAGTTAATAAGCTTATTGCCACAAGAAGCGCAAGACCAAGCTGTTATTCAGCGAGCATTAGATGACGAAGCCGACCGCCAAGCTAAAATAGCCGCCGAAGCAGAAGCAAAAGTGGCCGCTGAAGCAAGAGCTGTTCGCGAAGCACAAGAAGCCGAGCAACGCACTATTGAAAAAGCACGCCGTAAAGAAGAAGAGCTAGCGCTATTTGAACAACAAGAAAAAGCCCGCTTATTAGCTGATGAAGAGGCTGCATTAGTGAAGCAAGAAACAGCTATTCTAGCCAAAGAGTTAGCCGCACAAGAGAAGGCTAAACAAGCTGCAAGCGCTGCAACCGAGCCGAGTGATGCAGAGACTGCAACCGACGAAGAAAAGCCACCGCAATCGAGCGATGCTAAAACGGTGTAAATGTTAGCGCTTAGGCGTTAACGGTTTGGTGTCGATATTTGAAATAGCAGTAATAAAAAAGGGCTTAGCAATTTATTGCTAAGCCCTTTTTTATTACTTCATGAAGCGTAAAACTTATCTGAGGAAGAAACCTCTAGTAAATTATTCAGCTAACGTGGCCAGAACCACTTCATGGTGATCTTTAGTTTTGAATTTATTCAACACATGGCTGATTTTGCCATCAGTACCGACGATAAAACTTAAGCGATGAATGCCATCGTAAATTTTACCCATAAATTTTTTCTCTCCCCATACGCCAAAACCATCAGCAACCGCATGGTCTTCATCACTGAGTAACGTGAAGTTGAGTTGTTGTTTGTCGGCAAATTTGGCCAGTTTAGCCACAGGATCTGGGCTAATGCCGAATACTGTCACCTTCAAACCATCAAGTTGTGTTTTGATATCGCGCAGGCCTTGTGCTTGCACTGTGCAACCAGGAGTTGATGCTTTAGGGTAGAAATACACTAGCACAGGACCTTTAGACAAGGTGTCTTGCAGTGATACCGCTTCACCTGCTTGATTTTGCAGAGTAAAATTTGGTGCAGTATCACCAACGTTTAATGTGTTCATCATTGATCCTTTATCAGATAAATACAGATATTACGTTATCAGCACGTACAAGGTTCACATCAACGAGAGGTGAACTGAGTAGTTATGGCGCGGCAATACCCTGCATGCGCTTGATGCTGCACTCTAGAGACATAGACTCGGCCAGTTCATGAATACCTTGTTCAAGCTTCAATAGGTTGATTTTATCAGGGATATTGATTGCTAATAAAATAGACTGAGTTTTAAGACTATCATTGTCATCCGCATGGGAGCGCACAGCTGCTAAGTCGAGGCCTCTTTCGGCCAAAAACTGGGTAATGCTCTTCATGGTTCCGCGTTGGTCTTCACCATTGAATATCACTTCAATACGAGACACAAAGTTTTTTGGGGTATGTTTGGACGTTCGCTTCATGACCGTCATGAGTTCAAGTTCTACACTCAGCACAGGCAATAAGCTTTCAATTTTTGTTATAGCTGACCAGGAGCCAGATATCATCATAATTAGGGTAAATTCATTACCAAATAATGCCATACGACTGTCGACTATATCGCAATCACAATCACTTGCTAAACGCGCTAAACGACTCACTAATCCTGGGCGGTCTGCGCCCATTGCCGTAACGACCAGATAATTGGTCATGGATTTTCCTCACTTTTTGATATCTTAGAGCGAAAACTTATGCCGAAGCATGTCAGTTTTGGTGCGGGTGTTAATGCTATCATTTTTCACTAAAACACCTCAATATAGTAACCTATATCACTCACATAAATGTGATTATTTTTTAGCGCTATGGCTTCAAAGATGCTAGGTTACGCTGCATTAAATAGCATAAATGACTTATTTCAGATTATGGTTACCGTAGAGCTTGTCATTAGTGGTTGGCATCAGTAACATAGCGAATCCTGAAACCGTGGGGAAGATAGATGATAAACGGAAGCATCGTAGCCTTAATCACACCAATGAATAGTGATGGCACAGTAGATTATGCAAGTCTTGAAAGACTTGTTGAGTTCCATATTGAACAAGGTACTGATGCCATTGTCGCGGTCGGTACTACAGGCGAGTCTGCAACTCTGCCTATGACAGAGCATGCGGCTGTTGTCAGCCAAACTGTTAAGTTTGCATCAGGTCGTATTCCTGTGATTGGTGGTAATGGCGCCAATGCCACTGCAGAAGCGATTGAGTTAACCAAATCAATGCAAAAATCGGGTGTTGTTGCCATGCTTGGCGTGACTCCTTATTACAATAAACCGTCGCCTAAGGGATTAATTGCCCATTATACGGCGGTTGCTGCAAGTACTGATATTCCTCAAATTCTTTATAATGTACCAGGCCGTACTGCTGTTGATATGAAACCAGAAACTGTGGCTGAATTATCAAGTGTCAGTAATATTATTGGTGTAAAAGAAGCCACCGGTGATTTAAGCCGTGTTGCGCGTTTACGTGAACTTTGTGGTGAAGACTTTTTACTTTATAGCGGCGATGATGCCACAGCACGTGAGTTTTTATTGCTGGGCGGTAATGGCGTGATTTCAGTGGCAAATAATATTGTTCCACATGCGTTTAAAGCCATGTGTGATGCTGCATTAGCCAAAAATGCACAATTAGCTGAATCAATCGATCAACCATTAACGGGTATTTATCGCTCGTTATTTTGTGAAGCCAACCCAATTCCAGTGAAATGGGCTGTTCATCGAATGGGTTTGATAGCTAATGGTCATATTCGTTTACCTTTAACTGAACTTTCTGAGCAGTTTCATGGTCTGTTAATAGAAACAATGAAACAAGCTCATATTGAGGTAAAATAAATTCATGTTAAAGAAAGTCACTCCGTTACTCCTTGTTGCAGCTGTATCAGCTTGCAGTACGCCATTAGATCGCCGTCAGGCCAATGGTAATGATGATTTCGTTAATGCTGAAACTACGCCATTATTGACGATCCCACAGGGCTTGAATACGCCTACTTATAGCAAAGAATATGACATACCTGCTGTTGGTAATAACGTTAACAAGCAGCTTGTAGGCAAGAATCTTGATATCCGTGCGCCATTGCAAGTATTGCCAATGGCTGAAGGCACACACATCGAAGAAAGCAGTGATAGTATTCGTGTGGTGATTGAATCGATTGAAAGTACTACTGATTTAAAACAAGAAATTTTTGATGTCATTGATGGTTATCTAAGCAAAAATAACATCGCTGTTCGTAGCGAAGACCTTAGCGCTGGTTTTATTGAAACAGATTGGATTGAAAATGATGAAATCATTGAATCTAATTGGTGGGGCAGTGACAAGGTTTATCAACTGCGTCAGCGTTATCGTTACCAAGTTGATGTGAAACCACATGGCCGTTCTGGTTCTGTGTCGATTGATTTGGTTGAGCATCAAGAGTTTTACGATGATAAAGATCAGAAAATTTTATTAAGCGGTGAAGACAAACGTCGTTATACCACTGATATGCTAAATAATGCTATTGCTTATATGAGCATTAAACGTGATCAATCTATCCGTGCTGCACGAATTGAGCAAAGCCTTGGTATTAAAGTTGATTTAGTCACTAACGCTACTGAATCTGCTTATTGGTTAGCCGAAGCAAACTATAAGTCGGTATGGGATCGTTTACGCCTAGTATTACCGGAAATGGGTTTTGATGTTGTTGATACTGATAACAGCAAAGGCCTGTTTTATATTAATTTAGAAGAAAGCGGTGGTTTCTGGAGCTCTTTGTGGAGCGAAGAAAAATTGTCATTGAAAAAAGGCAATTATCGTTTACTGCTTAAAGAAACTGATGATGCTAATCAGACTAAAATATTACTGCATGATGTAGAAGACAAACCGTTATCGGATGAGTCTATTACCGAAGTGTACAAAATTATCTCTGATCTAATGCAAGAAGACCGTAAAGTCCGTTAAGGTTTATGGTTTGGTAATTAAGCAGGAAAGAGACGCATCGAGCGTCTCTTTTTATTTTGTTCATTTGTAAGTTACCATTTTTATTCGATTCAATAGGACGCTATTCAGCACCTATCAACCCAGTTTGAATTATCCATTTCAAGTAGTATCCCTAACATACAGGCTTTATTGTTGAGCAATAACAATATTAGGCAGTACAAATTTATAGCCGTTATCCCTGGCAACATATGCCCCGATTGAATCTGAAGCCAAACTCGATTTGTCACAGTATGTGTCGAACAGTTTGGATTTTCATTGTTTAAATATTCAAATAATGCGTATAAATAACCAAACATGCATAAATCACGCTAAAAATGTGAATAAAATGCATATTTACCAAGGGTGAACTATTTGTTTAATCTGTTCGTAATTTGTAAGCAAAAGTAAAACAACTTGATGTGGATTTATTGCTAAGTACAATCACATTAAATAGAAAATCATATATATAATTCATGCAACCTTTGATGGTTACGGACTCGAAATGAAAAAGATAATCGTACTGATCGCCATAGTGCTAGCTGCACTGTCGGCTTACTATTTACTGTCTCCTAAAGAAGCGATAGTTCAACGTCCAAGACCCATACCTAATGTTGTGGTTGCCAAGGTGGCGATTATGCCTATTCGTGATGAAGTCGAAGCATTGGGTACGGGTAAAGCCTATGAGTCTATTATCGTTACATCCAAAATCACTGAAATTGTCACTAGTATTAATTTCAACGATGGCGATTTAGTTGAAAAAGGGGCGTTATTAGTACAACTGAGAAATGATGAACATAAAGCAAAAGTAGCCGTAACCGAAATTAAGTTAGTTGAAAATCTACGTGAATTAGATCGTATTCGTACATTGGTCACCAGCAAAACGATTGCTGAATTAGAGCGTGACCGCTTACAAAGTTTAATTGATACCACTCGTGCAGAAGTTGCGCAGGCTAAAGCTGCGCTAGAAGACCGCGCAATTAAAGCACCATTTTCAGGTAAATTAGGTTTACGCCAAGTGAGTGTGGGTAGCTTAGTGACCCCAGGTGAGCAAATTAGTACCCTAGACGATGTGAGTAAAATTAAATTAGATTTTTCTGTGCCAGAGCGTTTTATTCAAGAATTACAACCAGGCAAACTCGTTGAAGCCAAAGCGGTTGCGTATCCCGACCAGATATTTAAAGGCGTTGTTACTTCGATTGATAGCCGCGTTAACCCAGATACTCGAGCGGTAGTGGTACGCGCGGTAATGCCTAATGATGATTTTAAGATACTGCCCGGCATGTTGATGAAAGTGCGCCTTATTAAGCAAAGTCGTGAAGCATTACTATTACCTGAAGCCGCAATTATTCCTATTCAAAATAAGCATTTTGTTTATGTAGTAAATGCTGAAAATGTTGTTGAACAGCAGCAGGTAACTTTAGGCAGCCGGACTCGTGGCTGGGTTGAAATAACCGACGGGCTTAAGGTTGATCAACAAGTGATTATTCGCGGTATTTTAAAAGTTCGACCAGGAGATAAAGTTCAAGTTGAGCAAGCAGAAAACTTTAAGTTTGCGCAAGTAGAAGGCATGGAGACGTCAGCATGATATTAACTGACTTATCGGTTAAACGGCCTGTTTTTGCATCTGTTATTAGTATCTTATTGATTGTTTTAGGCTTGGTATCATTCGATAAATTACCCTTGCGGGAATATCCAAATATCGATCCGCCAATTGTGTCGGTCGAGACTAGTTACCGTGGCGCCAGTGCTTCTGTGGTTGAAAGTCGAATCACTCAACTTATCGAAGATAGGATAAGTGGTGTTGAAGGCATTCGTCATATAAGTTCGTCAAGCAGTGATGGCCGTTCAAGCGTTACCATTGAATTTGATATTAATCGAGATATCGAAGCCGCGACCAATGATGTTCGTGATCGTATTTCAGGTTTATTAGAACAGCTTCCTGAAGAAGCTGATGCTCCCTCAATTTACAAAGCTAACGGCAGTGATGAAGTCATTATGTGGCTCAATTTGGTGTCCGACCAAATGGATATCTTGCAGCTGACTGATTACGCAAATCGTTATTTAGTGGATAGATTTTCAGTTATCGATGGCGTGTCAACGTTACGTTTAGGTGGCGGCAAAGTGTATGCGCTGCGAATTTGGATCGATCGCCAAGCATTAGCATCGCGCAACCTAACGGTATCTGATGTCGAAGCTGCATTACGTTCTGAAAACGTTGAGTTACCAGCGGGTTCTATTGAATCCAAAGAACGTCATTTTACCGTGCGTCTGGACAGGGTATTTAAAACGGCGGAAGATTTTTCTAACTTGGTGATCATGCAGGGCGATGATGGTTATTTAGTTAAATTAAGCGATGTTGCCAAGGTAGAAATCGGCTCCGAGGAAGAGCGGATTATTTTCCGAGGTAACAAAGAGGCAATGATTGGTTTAGGGGTCAGTAAGCAATCTACCGCTAACACCCTTGAAGTGGCACGCGCTGCTAATGCGTTGGTAGACAAACTTAACCCCACATTGCCAGCAGGCATGGAGATTAAACGCTCATACGACAGCTCGGTGTTTATTGAAGCTTCTATTGATGAGGTTTATCAAACACTGTTTATCGCCATGGTGTTAGTGATTATTGTTATTTACTTGTTTTTAGGCTCGGTGAGGGCGATGTTAATTCCAGCCATCACTGTGCCCGTATCCTTAATGGGGACGTTTATAGTGCTATATGCACTAGGGTATACCATCAACTTACTGACCCTATTAGCGATGATCCTGGCGATTGGTATGGTGGTTGATGATGCCATTGTGATGTTAGAGAATATTCATCGACGGATTGAAGAAGGTGATTCTCCGCTTAAAGCAGCCTTTCTAGGTGCGCGTGAAGTGGGTTTTGCCATCGTGGCAACGACTTTGGTACTGGTAGCTGTATTTATGCCTATTACCTTCTTAGAGGGCGATTTAGGCAAGCTGTTTAAAGAATTTGCGGTCACCATGAGTGCGGCTGTGATTTTTTCCAGTATTGTGGCGTTAACATTAAGCCCGATGATGTGCTCAAAGTTATTAAAGCCTGCAACACAAGATCCTTGGCTGGTTAAACAAATCGATAAAATGATGAGCAAGATATCGGGCTGGTATTTGATAAGCTTGCAAGCAGGGGTTAAGCGACCTGTATTAGTGTCATTAATCGTATTAATCTCGTTTGCATTAAGTGGTTTTTTATTGAATAAAATCCCTCAAGAATTTGCTCCACAAGAAGACCGTGGCTCGATGTTTTTAATGGTCAATGGACCTCAAGGTGCCAGCTTTGAATACATTGAAAAATACATGGATGAAGTTGAAGGCCGCTTAATGCCTCTGGTTGAAAGTGGCGATATTAAGCGCTTATTGATCCGCGCTCCTCGCGGCTTTGGCACCGCATCAGACTTTTCTAACGGTATGGCTATTATCGTTTTGGAAGATTGGGCTGAACGTCGCAGTGCCAATGAAATTATTGTCGATATCCGTAATCGTCTATCAGATTTAGCCGGTATTCGTGCATTCCCGATAATGCGCCAAGCCTTTGGTCGCGGTGTGGGTAAACCTGTGCAGTTTGTGATTGGTGGCCCAAGCTACGAAGAACTGGCTGATTGGCGTGACATTATGCTCGAGAAAGCCAAAGAAAATCATAAACTCATTGGTTTAGATCACGATTATCAAGAAACCAAGCCTCAGTTAAGAGTGGTGATTGACCGTGAACGTGCAGCAGATTTAGGGGTATCAATTGCGCATATTGGCCGAACATTAGAGTCGATGCTTGGATCGCGCTTGGTGACAACCTTTATGCGCGATGGTGAAGAGTATGATGTGATTGTCGAAGGTAATCGTGACAATCAAAGTACTGCTACGGATATGCAGAATCTTTACGTTCGTTCGGATCGTTCGCAAGAACTGATCCCGTTATCGAACTTAGTCTCGATTGAAGAGTTTGCCGATGCCAGCTCGTTAAATCGTTACAATCGTATGCGTGCTATTACCTTAGAGGCCAATTTGGCCGATGATTATACTCTGGGTGAAGCGTTAGATTATCTCAATGATCTTGCTACAACTTATTTGCCTGCAGAAGCGGTGATAAGTTATAAAGGGCCATCGTTAGATTACCAAGAGTCGGGTAACTCGATGAACTTTGTCTTTTTACTCGCATTAGGTATTGTATTTTTAGTGCTTGCAGCTCAGTTTGAAAGCTATATTCATCCTATGGTGATCATGTTAACCGTTCCGTTAGCAACGTTAGGGGCGTTAATTGGGTTATGGTTTACCGGCCAGAGTATTAATATTTACAGTCAAATTGGCATTATCATGCTGGTTGGTTTGGCGGCTAAAAACGGTATTTTAATCGTTGAGTTTGCCAATCAATTACGAGACCGTGGTGTTGAATTTCAACAAGCGATTTTGCAGGCTTCGACTCAACGATTACGACCTATTCTAATGACCGGTATTACGACTGCGGCAGGGGCTATTCCATTAGTGTTATCCAGTGGTGCAGGGGCTGAAACTCGTTTTGTTATTGGAGTCGTGGTGTTATCAGGCATTTTACTGGCAACCTTCTTTACCTTAATCGTTATTCCTGTTGCTTATAGCTTGTTTGCTCGTAATAGTAGCTCACCAGAAGCGGTCGCTAAGCAGTTAGAGATAGAGTTAAAAGAAGGCTAATCACGTTTAACATTGATTCGTAATCCTTGATTCGTAATCACTGATACAACCTGAAATCAGGATATATAAAAAAGCCAGTCATTGAAGTGACTGGCTTTTTTGTTTCAATTATTTACGAGGAGCAAACTTGGCTTTATCGAGGCATTTAAACTGAAAACGGAATGGCAGCGCTGGAGTTAATTACTAATGGAATAAGTATTATTATGCCGTTTCATCTAGCAGTGCAAAGTTCAAAGTGTAAAGTACCGTTTAGCCAACTACCTAAGGGCGCAGAATAAGGCAGGTCGCTGTAGCGGTAGCGAGTAACTTACCGGCTTCAGTGGTTAAAGTGCCTTCAGATATGCCTAACGATTTTGATAAGTTCATTAAGCTTCCCTTTGCGATTAGTCGCTGGTTTTGTGGCACAGGCCGAACCATTTTAATGTTCAAATCAATGGTTGAATAACTGACACCTGCAGGGAGTGATGAATGAACCGCGCAGGCTGTTACTGTGTCCATGATTGTCGCTGCAAAGCCACCGTGTACGCCGCCCATCGGGTTTAAATGACGATCATCTGCATGGGCTTCAAACGTTACTGCGCCTTCACTGACCTCGATAGCTTTCATCGGTATGGTTTGCGTTATTGACGGGGCAGGTATGTCGCCATTAAGCATGGCTTGCATCAGTTGTAATCCGGTGAGTTGTTTCATTATTATCCTTGAGCGATAGCATCAATTTTTAGCGATAAAAAAGGGTAAAGCTTTCGCTTTACCCTTTTTATTTTAGGTTTTAACCTAGCAGCTAGGCTGCTTTTTCTTGCTTAGCTTTAGGTGCTAGTTGCGCACGAAGCTCATCGGTATCGAAATCATCAACGTTAATTGATTTTAAGCGACCAATTTCAGCTCGTTCAAGTAAAGCGATTTCGCTGTCGCTTAACACACCAAGCGCTTTACCTTCAGCAGCAACTTTATCTAACCACATAAATGGCAGACGCTTACCCGCAGCTTTACAGACTTTGTCGTACAGTGGCTCTGCGGCAAGGATATCTTTAAACGTTTGTTCTTGGATACCTACAGCATTGAACTCAGATGCAGTCCAGAACTGGCCTTTACCTAAACGGTCACGACTAGCACAAGGAGTTTGCATTATCTTAGCCACTTTGTGATCTAATACATCACTAGGGCGCTTAATTGGACGACCGAATGGGAAGATAACGGCGCGAAGTGCAATGCCTAAACCCATTGGGAAGTTGTTCAGTAAGTCATCTAACGAATCTTGTAACTTGTACAACGAATCTTCAACAGCCCATTGAACTAAAGGTAAATCTTCAGTTAAACGACCATCATCTTCATAACGTTTTAGCGTTGCAGAAGTCAGGTATAGCTGGCTCAATAAATCACCTAAACGAGCAGAAATACGTTCTTTACGTTTTAGGTTTCCACCCAGTGTAGCCATCGCTAAGTCAGATAATAATGCTAAGTTAGCACTGAAACGGTTCATCTGTTGATAGTAACGCTTGGTTTTATCTGAGTAAGGGCTATTCGAGAAACGAGATGAGGTTATGCCCATCCAGAAGCTACGAATGAAGTTAGACGTTGCAAAGCCAATATGACCAAAGATAGCCGCGTCGAAGTTAGCTAAACCACGATTTGCATCAGTATCAAAAGCTGACTCCATTTCGGCCAATACATACGGATGACAGCGAATTGCGCCTTGTCCATAAATGATCATTGAGCGAGTTAGAATATTTGCACCTTCTACAGTAATCGCAATCGGTGCAGCTTGATAGCCACGGCCTAAGTAGTTATTCGGCCCTAGACACACACCTTTACCACCGTGTATGTCCATTGCATCAATGATACATTTTTGCATTCTATCGGTTAAATGGAATTTAACGATAGCTGAAACAACCGATGGCTTTTCGCCTAAATCGATAGCAGTAGTGGTTAACGTCGCCACCGCATCCATAAGGTAAGCATTACCGCCTATACGTGCCATAGGCTCTTCGATGCCTTCTAACTTACCGATAGGTAATTTAAATTGACGACGAATACGTGCATAAGCACCCGTAGCAATAGCGGCCGTTTTCACGCCACCAGCTGAGTTTGACGGTAAGGTAATACCACGACCTACAGATAGACACTCAACCAACATTCTCCAACCTTGGCCGGCCATTTCTGGGCCACCAATAATGAAGCTTAGTGGTACGAACACTTCGTTACCGCGTGTTGGACCATTTTGGAACATACAGTTCAATGGGAAATGACGACGTCCGGTTTCAACACCTGGAATGTCAGTAGGGATAAGTGCACAAGTAATGCCTAGTTCTTCTTTATCACCTAATAAGTGATCAGGGTCGCGTAGTTTAAACGCTAGACCAAGTACAGTAGCAACAGGTGCTAAAGTAATGTAGCGCTTGTTCCACGTTAGCTTCATACCAAGAACTTCTTCGCCTTGGAATTCACCTCTACATACCACGCCGAAATCTGGGATTGAGCCAGCATCACTGCCTGCTTCAGGGCTAGTAAGTGCAAAACATGGCACTTCTAAACCTTGAGCTAAACGAGGTAGATAATGATCTTGCTGCTCTTTAGTACCATAGTGCTGTAATAACTCACCAGGGCCTAACGAGTTAGGAACACCCACTGTTGAGGCAAGTTCGCTACTCACACCAGCAAGTTTCTGTAATACACAAGATTGAGCATAAGCAGAATATTCTAAACCGCCATACTTCTTCTTAATGATCATCGCGAAGAAACCGTTATCTTTTAAGAATTGCCATACATCTTGTGGCAAGTCACCTAGCACATGCGACACTTCGTGTTGATTGAGCATTTTACATACTTCTTCAACCGGTCCGTCTATGAATGCTTGCTCATCAGCAGTTAAACGCGCTTTAGGATAGTTGTGTAATTTGCTCCAGTTAGGGTTACCTGCAAATAAATCTGCTTCCCACCACGTTGTACCTGCTTCAATGGCTTCTTTTTCAGTAGAAGACATCTCTGGCATGATACCGCGATACACTTTTATCAGTGGACGACTGATAAAATTCTGTCTGAATGATTTGATGTTTAGTGGCAGTGCAATGACAAGGAAAACAATCCATGTTATTACACTAATAATGTCCAAAGTGCTACCGACAACTAACACAATCGCCGCAGCAATTGTTGTAGATAATAACGATACCCGCAGGTATGCCATGGCGCCGAGCACAAAGATCATCGCGATGATCCAAAGTAGGGTGGTCAATGTACTTCTCCTTAAAGCTATTTATGTAGACAAAATAGCTTATTTATTATTGATCTCATTCACAAGAATGAACGTGGTCAGACCTGTGTCACGTAAAAGTTAACCTTATGGGGCCTCGAATACAAGTGTTTTTCAAACAATTGTTTAAATATTTGTGTGTCTGAAATGTTCCACTCAATTAGCTTAGTAGTTACAATACGTTCTTCAAAAGTGTTTAGCTCAATATAGCAACATAAAAGGCAAGGCTAATGTGTGAATTACTGGCGATGAGTGCCAATGTGCCAACGGATATTGTTTTTAGTTTTACCGGCTTAGCTGAACGCGGTGGCGTTACTGGTCCTCATGTTGATGGCTGGGGAATTACTTTCTATGAAGGTAAAGGTAACCGTACTTTTAAAGATGCTTGTCCTAGCAGTAAGTCACATATTGCCGAACTTATTAAGTCATATCCGATTAAAAGTGAAATCGTGATAAGTCATATTCGCCAAGCTAATCGAGGTTGTGTTTCCTTAGTCAATACTCACCCATTTAGTCGTGAGCTATGGGGCCGTTATTGGACTTATGCGCACAATGGCCAATTAACCGATTATCAATCCACTTTTTCAGTGTCACGTTTTCAGCCTGTTGGCGATACTGACAGTGAACTGGCTTTTTGCTGGATATTGGAATCAGTGGTTAATAAGTTTGGCGAGTATGAACCTGAAAACATGAATGAAGTGTTTCAGTATATAAGCCTGCTCGCAGATGAAATAAGACAATTAGGTGTGTTTAATATGTTGTTGAGCAATGGCATAGACTTAATGACCTATTGCACTAACAACCTATGTCACATCACTCGCCGTGCTCCATTTGGACAAGCTACCTTGATTGATACCAATGTAGTTATCGATTTTAGTCAAGAAACCACGCCAAATGACGTGGTGACTGTGATTGCGACTAGACCATTAACCAATAATGAAAATTGGGTTGTTTTACAACCAGGTGAGTGGAAGTTATTCCGTAAAGGCGAGTTAATCAACAGCTAGCTGTTTTATTTCATCTAATTCAGACTCACTAATGCCAGCTTGATTTTCAGCTTCAGAGACTAGTTCATCCACAGTAGTTGAAGCTTCAGGCTTAGGACCGTCGATGACGACGGGCGTCATGGGAGGCAATGGTTTTTCGAATTGGTAGCTGGCTAGCTGAATATCGAGCTGTTTGCTGCCTTTTGAAAAGTGGCTTAAACGAACGGGTAGATAAGCTAAATCAGGCGCCATCCAGAAAAATGTTTGTCTTTTGGTACTGTCACGCACCACTTCAACTTTGACGGTATCGTAAGTACCACTTTTTATGGTGACTTTTTCTTTGCCTATGACTCTAAATTGATAGTCATCGACTTCTTTTTCTTTAACCATTTTATAATCTAATGGTCGTATGTTGGCTGCTAGATCCATTCTGAATTGTAATTGAACCATTAACGGATCAAACACCTTTTCTTCATATGGTAGCTTTAATGCTTCTTGCTTATAAATGGTATGAATAAATTTCTGTGCTTTAGCAAAAGCAGTCTGTTCAGTGTAATCACTGCCAGTACCAGTGCGTTCTTGTATGTATCGAAATGGGACTAATTTACCATTTTCAAGGGTGAATTCGCTGGTAAGATGACGTTGATCAGACAGCATTAATAAACTGACATCGCTGTCGAAATGATAGCTGTAAAAACCGCTGTCGGTAGCGGGTAAACGATAATTTGCTTCACCTAGTTCGAAGCTGCCATAAAACACATTATATTTAGCACTGTGGGCTGTTAATGGCGATAAGATAGCAGCTTGTTGGATTGCATCTAATGAAGCCGGGACATTAATTTGCTCGAGTTTTTCTGCAATCACAGCCGTTTCTGACACAGCCAATTTAGCCGTAGACTCAGTATCTGCAGTGAGTTGTTGAATGTCAGTTGCCTGTGCGAAAAACACCGGACAGGTGGACAACATCAGAGTGAATAAGCGAGTTAATTTATTGACCAATGTATAATTACCTTAAAGTTTAGAATTCTGAATAAGCTAAGATTAAAATGGTAATGTCATTACCAGGGTGGCTAGATCGGGTTTCCATTGATATTGAGACAACGAAACCTTGCCTATGTTCACTGTGATACCTTCTAATCTTAATAATTCTTGCTGTGTTTGAAAAGGTTCGGTATTTTTTGCAAAGGAAATCTTACCTTGACTATTGATAACCCTATGCCATGGGAGCCCAAGTGTTTCAGGCGCTAATTTCAATGCTCTAGAGACATAACGTGCTCGACCAGGTAACCCTGCTAAATCAGCAACAATTCCATAAGGTAGCACAGTGCCTTGAGGGATAATATTTACAATAAACCATATTCGCTCCATTGGCGTCAGTTTAGTCATGTGCTCCCATATAACGTCTTCAAGCAGAGTTTAGTGGTGTATTAGCAACAGATAATAGAAAAATTGCGGCCATAGTACAACCGTAATTTTATGAGATATGATTTTACGTTTAACAGTTATAAAACGGTGAGATAAATACATAAAAAATGGCTGAATGCGCCACCAAGTACAAAAAAATGCCAAATGGCATGATTAAACGGAATGCGTTTTCCAACATAAAAAATCACCCCTAGACTATAAAATAAACCGCCAGCAAGCAGTAAGCTTAAGCCTAAATCGCTCATGTGAGTTTTTAAATCGCCCATTACAGTGACGCATAACCAACCCATTACTAAATAAAGCACTACGCTAAATGCTTTAAAGCGACCGATAAACAATGTTTTAAAGATAACCCCGCCCAAAGCTAAAGACCAAATAGCAGTAAGTACCACCGTGGCTTGTGTGCTTTGTAAACTGATTAGCATCATTGGCGTGTAGGTGCCGGCAATTAACGTGTAAATAGCACAGTGATCTGCCATTTTATAGCGTTTACGCCACAGTGCACTTTTACTTGAGTGATATAATGTAGAGGCAAGAAACAATGCGATTATGCTAATGCCATAAATTGCCACACCAGTAATTTGCACTAAGGTTAAATGATCGGGGGCTTTTATCAGCATTAACATTAAGCCGATGATGCCAGCAATAACACCTAATGCATGTGAAAGGGCATTAGCTTTTTCTTCTGCTTGGCAGTAATCTGATCCGCTCGATACCGCAACTGTTTGCTGAGATGCCAAAGTGTTTGATAATGAATTCATAATATCCTGTAAATCACGCTGATTGGATTTTGAGCAAGGTTAGTCTATCAGCCTCAAAACCAAATAGCTATATTTAGGTGAACACGTGTAAGCTGAAAATATTGTCCACATTTGGGTTACTGATAATTTTATTTTAACGTTTGATTGGGTAAACGTTTATTAATCCAATTCAAACATTAACAGCACAAATAAGGTGCTACTCAATGACGTTGTTGACGTTATACTTAGCCCATCATTCTTGGTGAATTAGTCTTTATGTCTGAAAAAAAACCACAGTCCAGTTCGCTTCAATCTGCGATAACCAATAGCGCTGATCCACGTTGGGATAACAAACTATCACAGCAAGTTGATAGTGCGAGTATTGACAGTGCGAGTATTGAATTTGATAAAGGCGTGACACCTTTTGTTGAGACAGAAGATGAAGTGGTAGATGAAAAACAATTACAACATCATCAACAACAAGTCGCTGATGAAATTCAGTTGCAGTTAACTGGCGCGATGGGATCCGTATCAGATAATAGTGAATTTTTATTGCAGCCCAATCAACCAATCATTAGTGGCAATGCTTGGCAACGTTTTGTGGCTTCAGTGAGTAACAGTCGTTACACCACATTGGTCGTGATTTTAATACATGTGTTCGTTATCACTATCGCGTTGATATTTGGTCGAGTTGATATTAGTGGTATGACAGAAGTCCCGGTGACTGATGAACAGACAACAAAACCATTACCTCCGTTAAAAAGTTATCTTATTACTCAAGCTGAATACGATAAGTTAGTTGAACGAGCTCAATCAAATGCAGTAATCCAAGATACTGAATCTGAATCAGAAAAAGTTCCTGAATCAGGGATGTCTAAGGAAATGGATGGGCCAGAGATTGAGTCTGAGTCAGCAGAGCCTATAATAAATTAATTGCATATACTGTTTGTCCAGTATGTGCAATCAGTATGCGCAATCAGCGTTAAAATAAACACCGTTTGCGTGTAGCGTTAAGGTAAATTGTGGTATTTAAAGCGGTGGGCAATCGTTGACCAGCATAACGCACACAAGATGCCACAAATGAGACCCACCAGATGTGATTCAGTGGCAACTCTGGCATTAATTAACTGGGTGATACTGTTTGTCGCGCCAAATATCTGCTCGTATCCAACCTTAATGATCACACCAAGCAACAGTAAATAACCTGAACGGTAACCCTTGTGGATATCCATTACCGCACCAAAAGCAAATAATCCATGCAACAAACCACTTAACCCAACATAGGCTTTTAAACTAGGATAAAACAAATATAAACCAATACCTTCCAAGATACACAAACTGATAAACAGCAATGTAAATTTGCCTGGATGACGCTTGTAATGGACTTCATGTAAAAACACAATTACCCATAATCCTGCCAAATTCATCAGTAAATGCCATAAATTAGTATGTAACAGGTTACCGGTGATTAATCGCCATATTTGTCCATCAGTAATGGCGTCATATTGATAACTTAAATACTGATCAATGGGCAAAAATGCAGGCGTTGGTATATCTGCCGCAAAAAGCCCAATACAAATAAGGCTGATGGCAACGACAAAGTGATAAAGTCCAACAGTGTTTGATTTATGATTTAGCAAAATATCCTCTTTTCGCACCGTCAAAACAAGCCAATTTAATTTATCTAAAGATACTAAATTAACTGTAGCGCAAAATTAACGCATGGCGTTAACCTGTGTGCCTGTAGGTGTCGTCCTCAAAATTGCGCTGCCGCCGAGTTGCATTAATCCGTTGCGGTTAGTGACAGCAAGTTATCGATACTATTATAGCTTACTGTTTAATGAGTCCATCACTGATTGACTATTTTGCAAGTAATCATCTAGGCCACGTTGACGTAAGACACAAGCGGGGCAATCACCACAACCTTTACCAATAATGCCGTTATAGCAAGTTAACGTTTGATGTTGCACTAAAGCTAATTGCTGATATTTATCAGCCAGCGCCCAGGTTTCAGCTTTATTAAGCCACATTAATGGAGTAATTATCTTGAGGGGTTTATCCATTCCTAGCGCTAATGAGTTTTGCATTGATTGAACAAATTCATTACGACAATCTGGATAGCCAGAAAAGTCGGTCTCACACACGCCTGTAATAATAGCATCGCAACCCAATTGATAAGCGTAGATGCCTGCTAAGGTTAAAAATAAAATATTACGTCCAGGCACAAAAGTATTCGGCAAGCCATTATTCATCAACTCATGTGATACCGGTATAGCATCACGTGTTAATGCTGAAATGGCTAACTCGTTTAATAAGGTGGTGTCCATGACTTTATGGCTAGCTAGTTTCAACTCTGTTGCTAAAGATTTTGCCACTTCGATTTCTTGACGATGGCGTTGACCATAATCAAATGTGATCCCATGCACTTCATCATATTGAGATAAAGCCTGGATAAGGCAAGTAGTTGAATCTTGACCTCCACTGAAAACAACAAGGGCTTTAGTTGGGGTGTTTTGCTTTGCATCTGACATGGATATACTCTTAACGTACTGAACTGACTCGTAAGATCGGTGTGATCAACGCCTAGTGGTTCAGGTAAATAGAACTGATATGTTACCTAAGCCAGACCCAACTGCAAAGCTGTAGGTGTAAATACTTGCAGCTAACGCTAAAATACTCTATAAATGCCGCCCCGTTATAAGCCAGGTAGCCAATACTTGTCAGCAGAAGTAAGGTAAACAATGAAATATCCCGTAAACGAAGTATTTGAAACAATACAAGGTGAGGGCACATATACTGGTGTTCCTGCACTGTTCGTTCGCTTGCAGGGTTGTCCTGTAGGTTGTGCATGGTGTGATACTAAGCAAACGTGGGATGTGTTACCCGAAAATAAAGTGACTGCCGAGCAAGTGATTCAAGTTGATGGCACTATCGGCAGATGGGCTGATCATACTGGTCACACATTAGTGCAAGCATTCCAAGATAAAGGCTTTACTGCTAAGCACATTGTGCTAACCGGTGGTGAGCCGTGTTTGTACGATTTAACAGAATTAACCTCGATTTTTATTGAGGCTGGTTATCAGGTACAAATAGAAACCAGTGGTACTTTTGAGGTGAAATGTCATACAGATGTTTGGGTGACTGTATCACCTAAAATCAATATGAAAGGTGGCTACAAGGTACTCGAACAAGCATTAAATCGTGCTAATGAAATTAAGCATCCGATCGCCACCGAACACCATATTGAAGAGTTAGATGAATTATTGCTGAATATTGATGTCACTGATAAAACTATTTGCTTACAACCTATTAGCCAAAAGGCGCGCGCAACAGAACTTGCCATGAAGGTGTGTATTAGCCGTAACTGGCGTTTATCGATTCAAACCCATAAGTATTTGAATATAGACTAAAGTGTTTCTTAGTGAAAATTAAGACTATATCCAGTGGTGAAACGAAAAAGCCGTTGAATCAATATTCAACGGCTTTTTCTTTTCAACAGGTTAACCAAGTAAACCAGATTCATTAAACGCAATGAGTTTTTCTCGGTAGTGTTCGAAACAGCCTATATTGTCTTCTATCCATTGCGGGTTGTAATAGGTATCGAGATAGCGCTCACCCGCATCACAAATTAAGGTCACAATGGAGCCTGTTTGATCTTCATTACGCATTTGTGTTGCCAGCAACATCGCCCCATATAAGTTGGTGCCAGTAGATGCACCCGTTTTACGCCCTATGAGTTGTTCTAACCACTGAATCGTTGCGATAGAGGCGGCATCAGGGATCTTAATCATGCAGTCAACAACACCAGCAATAAATGACGGTTCAACACGTGGCCGGCCAATTCCTTCAATTTTACTGCTCTTATCGCTAATAATGCTCGCATCACCACTGTGAAAGTAATCGTAGAATACCGAGTTTTCCGGATCGACTACGCACAGTTGCGTTTGTTGCTGTTGATAACGAATATAGCGACCAATAGTTGCGCTAGTGCCACCGGTACCTGGGCTCATGACAATCCAACTTGGAATAGGATGAGGCTCTTTTTCCATTTGGTTAAAGATTGAATCAGCAATATTGTTATTACCCCGCCAATCGGTGGCGCGTTCAGCATAAGTGAATTGGTCCATATAATGGCCTTGCAACTCAGAGGCTAATCTTTCTGATTCAGCATACATTTGACTGCCATTATCGACAAAGTGACATCGTGCACCGTAAAACTCTATTTGTTGAATCTTCTTTTTCGCGGTCGTTTTTGGCATGACAGCGATAAACGGTAATCCAAGTAATCTTGCAAAATAGGCTTCAGAAACAGCGGTACTGCCAGATGATGATTCAATAATGGGCGTGTCTTTTTTTATCCAGCCATTACATAACGCATATAGAAACAGTGATCGAGCTAAGCGATGTTTCAAGCTACCTGTTGGATGAGTACTTTCATCTTTTAAATAAATGTCTATTCCAACAAGTTGTGGAAGATCTAATTTTATTAGATGGGTGTCTGCAGACCGTTGAAAATCGGCTTCTATTTTTGCGATGGCCTGATTGACCCAAGTAGATGACATGCAATGATACTCGTTATTCCAAAAAGGAATAAATAATAACTAAAATATAAAGTTAAGAGTAGTGTTTATCGACATAAGCAAACATATTTAATTAAAAATAGCAGACGAAAGACAGTACCGGAGAATCAACAGATGACAGGAGGAATGATTCTAGCACTTGAACTGATGGTGTTTTTATTGTTATCTGGATTAAAATAAATTAACAATCACAAAATGTAAAATGGTGGAGGGAGAAGGATTCGAACCTTCGAAGGCTGAGCCGTCAGATTTACAGTCTGATCCCTTTGGCCACTCGGGAACCCCTCCACAGCAAGATAAATAGGAATAAAAGAAAGATGGTGGAGGGAGAAGGATTCGAACCTTCGAAGGCTGAGCCGTCAGATTTACAGTCTGATCCCTTTGGCCACTCGGGA
>NZ_JBEOPJ010000018.1:0-104251 GCF_040309945.1 Shewanella sp. AC34-MNA-CIBAN-0136
TTTTCATGCAGAATCTCCCTGCGTATATATTACGAGAAAATTCTACTTTTGAAATCTACTATTTTTAGGGGGGATTACCTCAGTACTTGAGAAGCATGAAATTGATAAACATGAATGGATAAAAAAAACGGCATCCGAAGATGCCGTTGTATCAATAAACCTATCACTTATAACGAATAGTTTAGAACTTATAAGAGGCTGTAGTATGGAAGAAGCGACCTACGTTGTCATAAGCTGAGCTTGTAGTATCAGTACCTGTATAACCGTATGGTAGTTCACGGTTAAACACGTTATCGATACCAAACTTCAAACGAATACCTGAATCGAAGTTGTATGCAACTGCCATGTCGTTGATAAAGTAATCGTCAAATTCCATGTTGCTATTAGGATTCGCGTTTAAGGCTAATTCCTTATCAGTATAAAGGCTTACACCCTCAACATAGCGCGTTCTCCAGCTAACATCCCAGCTATCGATAGAGTAACTTAGGCTCCAGTTTGCTTGCCATTCAGCATAGCCTGCCGTGCCTGCAAGTTCTTCAAACGTATCTGGTTCATCCTGGAATGAAAAGTCTTTACGTTTTAATAGACGAGTCGCAATAAGGTTAGTGCGTACATCACCACTAAAGGCTTCAAAGTTATAACCAATATCAAAGTCGATACCAGCAGCTTCAAGAGATGCAATGTTTAACGAGAACTGTCTAATTTGAGTAATTTCGTGGCTAGTTGAATCACGAGTAATCAAACTACAGTATTCGTTATTCACACCAGATGGAGAATCAACACAACGGTCGATAATATCTTGAGCACCAACAGCACTGATTGCATTTTCGATCTCGATATTCCAATAATCGGTAGTGATCGATAATCCATCAATAAAATCAGGTTGATAAACAATTCCTAACGTGAAACTTTTCGATTCTTCTGCTTTTAGCTCGCGATTACCACCACTTAATCCTTCAAGTGTTTTATCGTCGTAGTCAGCGTCAAAACCAGCAGGGATCCCTAACGCCGCACAGTTAGCCTGACGTTGAGTTGGATCAGCTAGATCATTTAAGTTTTTAGCACGACAAGAGTCATCTACAGAGAAGAATGTTTGGCTTGCAGCACCATAAAGCTCACTGATGTTAGGTGCACGAATAGCTTCTGAGTATGTAGTACGAACGCGGATCTGATCATCAACTTCCCAGCTTAAGCCCGTTTTCCATGTTGTTGCATTACCAATGGTGCTGTAATCAGCAAAACGTATTGCAAGATCTAAGTCTAGCTGACGTACCATTGGTAAATCGGCTAGCAAAGGAAGCGTGATTTCAGCAAAAATTTCGCTTACATCAAAATCGCCTTTATCTTCGCCCAATGCATTGAAGAAAGTACCTGCTGCATTTGAAGGTTCAAATATCTCACTTTCTTCTTTACGGTATTCAACACCAGTAGAGAAGCCTGCATAACCGGCAGGTAATTCAAATAAACTAGAGTTAGTTAGTGAGCCACCTAATACGGTTTGCTTAATAATCGATGTACCAGTTGAAGCGGTATTAATATAGTTAATAGCATCTTGACTTGGCGCGCCAAAACCAAAAATGTTGACTGGCACACAGCCTGCATCTCTAGCTGACTGATCACGACATACTGCAATCCCGTTTTCTAATACAGAATCAAGGGCGTTGGTGTAATTGTCATAGATTAAGTTATTTTTATTAACGCGCTCTAAATCAGTTTGACCATAAATAGCATAGGCATCGTAATCCCAATCTTGGAATACTATACCTTCAAGACCGATAACATAACGTTGAGTTTCGCGAGTATCATCTTCAATACGCGCACCCAAGTCCGTCATAAAACGACGAATATTAAGTGTATCTAATGGCGCTGAATTACCGTCGCTATCTTTGTTTGCTTTCATTAAAGCAACCAGCTCAGGATTGATAAAAGCATTATCAATTTTGATATCGTTGACCGGGTTACCAAAGAAAAATGCCGGTTGGCCTTCATCTGTTGATTGGCTGTTAACGTATTTAGCTTCAAAATAAACGTTATGATTATCGTTAAGCTGGTAGTTTGCTTTAAAGTTAATATTGTAACGTTCGAATTCTGGTTGTAATTCGACAAACTGGTTTAAGTTAGTGACATCACAATTTGCACAACGAATACCATCAACATTTTGACCGCTATAAACATCGCTTAATGAGCCATCAGGATTAAAGCTTTTCCAACCATCTAAATTGAAGGTACCGGCATTACTAATCGTGTAGTGACCGGCGTTAGGAGTCCATATTTTGTCGGGATCTGATGGGTCATTGTTATCTTCAGTGCGGTTTTTATTTGCTAGGCTCGAAAAAGCAGTTGAAGTCTGATCGCGATCAAATGCTCTTAATTGCTCTTGAGCGCTGTATTCAACCGCAAAGGCAACATTACCATCACCTTGGGCAAAATCAGAACCATAAGATAATGAGAAACGGTCTTTATTGTGGCCACTATCGTCAGCCCAACCTTTGGTTGCTGATACATCTAAGCCATTAATATCTTTCTTTAAAATGAAGTTTACAACACCGGTTACCGCATCAGCACCGTAAATTGCAGATGCACCGCCGGTAATCACTTCTACTCTATCGATCCATACACTTGGAATGGTATTGACGTCGACTGAAGAAGTACCTGCAGAACTTGATACATGGCGTTTACCGTCCACTAACACGAGTGTTCTGGCGGTACCCATGCTTCTTAAATCTAGCAAGTTAAGACCCGAAGTACCAATAAAGCGGCCTGAGTTGGCAAGTGAGTAGGTGTTACCTAGTGCAGGTAATTGGTTTAGCGCTTCACCAATATTTGTTACACCAGTTGATAATAACTCGTCGCCAGTAATTACTGTAACCGGCGTTGGTGCAACAGCACCTTCACGAATAATACGTGAGCCTGTTACCGATATTCTTTCAACAGTTGATGCTGGATTAGCTTGATCTTCTGCTGCAAAGGTATTGAATGTGGTTGCTGCAGAAACAGCGACACCACTGATTAGCGCAAAGCGAATAGCTTTGGCTAAATGCGAATTAACTTGCATATTTTAACTCCCTAAAATGTTTTTTTATTATGGTGTAATCATTCAGATCATTTTTAATATAAAAATGAAACAAAGTTACACAGCTATCGATATAAGCACACCTAAATAAAAAAACAATATCAGGCCATCAGGTTGGTAATTAGCTGGGTATATACAATTAAGCTCATTTTTATTAACAATTCGATATCGTAAACGCCAATAAGTTGTAATAATGTAAGCATCAAGATTGCAATGTTATTTAAAGTAGCTTGTGTTGTTAATAAGTGGTTTTTAATATATTGGTTTTTTGTGTTGTTTGTGGCTGCCGAAATTTAATTTGTTAAAAAAATGTTCATAAATTATTTTTAATTTTTATATGAAAAATTATAACCTAGCGTTTTTTTTAGGTAAATTACCGATTTAACATATTGTAAATTTTTTTCATGAGTTTAATTAATGTGGTTTTTACGTAAAAAAATCTAGGTTTTGACCTTCGTTGATAATAGATTATTATTCATTATTTGAATATTAATGATTTTTAAGTGATTTTTTATGCGCTTCGTTATTATGTTTAGCATGATGTTGATTGTCATAGATGATTGTCATAGATGAGTTTTTTATAAACAAAAAAGACTAGTAAGAAACATTGCAGATACTTTATCAATAAGCGCTATTCATAAGTACTGTCCATAAGCACCATTAATATTGAACACTATCCATCATTTGTAATGGCTAATAAAATCCTAATTCACTACCGTAGGTTTTTATAATCACAAAATAAATCAGCAAATAACATCGATGATAAAGCCTCATGTAGATAGAACGCTGCGACATAAATTATGGCTACTGCCGTTTTTTATTGGCAAGTGTAGGCATATGATTATCTATCGTAATAGCGGAAACAGAGTAAATACCCATTATGATATCTTTCTCTTCATTAACGGTGAGCAGTATAGATAGACTTTGCACGGGTTACCGTTTTAGCTCAGTCAATAATAGTTAGGTTTAAGATTGCAACGATGAACCTGCGACATGACTTTGGGGTAACTGCGGATTGAGTGTATAAAAGCTGATACGATACTGATTTAACAGACTCCACAGCCGCAAACATAATGGTTTACATTGCATCGCGAGATAACTACGAATAACCGTTACTGCACATCAGTGCTGACATCTATATTCACATCAATATCAGTATCAATATCAGTACCAATAAAAATACCAGTATCAGTATCAGTGATCAATCCATCAACTCTTCCATCAACTCTTCCATCAACTTTACCATCGGTATCATTCTATTTTTTCAGATGTTGGTATTACGAATTGTGAATCAATATTATTGATGGTTGCCATCATTATTATCAGATTTTATTCTGATTTATTCACAGGTAGTCTTATGTTTCGACAAGAAGGCCGCCATGAATAGTAGAGTGATAATACATGTCTCACTGTTCCTACAATATTTATGCTGCAGCCAAAGAATAACCATTAGTTTATTTGGAATGTAGTTTATGACTGCTTTAACAACAAAAACTTCAACAGTGCCGATACAGAGTGCTTACACACAAGACGCTGCGAATAGTGCAGTTATCAACATGTGCCAGCAAGCTGAACAATACGGGCAATCTAAAGTCATTAAGTCGCACCTTGAGTCATTCGGTTTAGCTATTTTTGCCGGTGCTTTTATTGCGTTGGCTTTTGTTTTTTATATTACGGTAACGACCGGAACAATTGGTCCTTGGGGGCAAGTGCGCTTTATTGGTGGTTTAGCGTTTAGCTTAGGGTTAATTCTAGTGGTTATTTGTGGGGGGGAACTTTTTACCAGCACAGTCTTAAGCAGTGTTGCATGGGCTCAAAAACGGGTTACTACTAAAGATTTATTGATGTGTTGGACTCGGGTCTATGTTGGCAATTTCATTGGCGCTATGTTGATGTTGTTGTTGATTTTAGGGGCTAAAATGCACCTGCTCAATGATGGTCAATGGGGCTTGAATGCATTAAATATTGCGCAACACAAAATACATCATGATTGGAGCCAAGCATTTATTTTGGGCATATTATGTAATGTTTTGGTGTGCCTAGGTGTCTGGATGACGTTTTCCAGTAAAGACGTACTAACCAAAGCCTTCTTACTGATGCTACCCGTTGCCATGTTTGTCAGCAGTGGTTTTGAACACAGTATCGCTAACTTGTTTATGGTGCCGCTGGGGATCATGTTGCAGCAATTTGCATCGGTGGATTTCTTTAACGCTATTGGTGTACCCGCAAGCCAGTTTGCTGATATCACAATAATGCATTTTCTGTTTAATAATCTTATTCCTGTCACGTTAGGCAACATCGTCGGCGGTGCGTTATTTGTCGGTCTTGCTTATTTAATGATCGAACGATTAAAGCACTCTAATGCTAATCATACAGCGCCTATGGCGTTAGCCACGTTGGCATTAGCTGAATGTATTCCAGCGATTGACGCGCATATGTCAAACCAGGCTATTTCAAACCAGGCTATGTCAAATATGTCTGCTTCTAACCAGCCTAATTCAGATAAGCCAATACCTAACGTACCAATATCAAGTCGACCAATGGTCAGTCAATCGACCACAGATTTTTCCAAATCACATTCAGTATTAACCCAAATCCACCATGAATCTAACCTTACACCTTCGCTAAAAACGAATGGGAGAACTGCTATGCCTAAATCAATTATTAATCTTACTGTCAGTGAATTAATGCAAGCGACACCTTTTACATTATCACCAGAACTCTCTATTCATGAAGGACTGATGCAACTCACTGCTGCGCAAGAACGAGGAGCACCAGTTGTCGACAAACAAAATCGCTTATTAGGATTTGTATCTCAACAAGATTTATTAAGATGCTTATGGTCAGAAGAATATAACAAACACATTAACAGTCATGTTGCTGATTTAATGCAGACGCAAGTGATGACCGTATCTGGCAACGATAAAATTGCCGATCTTGTTGAGTTAATGGTTGTCGACAGAGAGAAGTTGTTTCCTGTTACCGCTAGCGGAATGTATACCGGTAGCCGCTTTATGAGTTATGAAGAACGTTTAAGACATGCTTCTGCGAATAAACCGAGTAGTTTTCCTGTTGTAAATGAGGGAATATTGCTTGGAGTTATTACTCGAGAACAGATAGCTACTAAAATTTGTTCGGTGATGGGATAGTCAACTCAATCGATAACGCCTTTCACAAGCCATCTAGTGGTTAAGTAAAGGCGTTATCAAATACCATTAAAGCGTTTTACTCATGCGTCTTGCTTCATTTAGGACGCAATCACGAAGCGGATTATCACCCGCATCATTGCGCCATACAAAAGACAATTGACGCTGTAGGTTAAGCTGTGGTGTATCAATAATAACCAGCTTACCTTCAGCAACATCTTGCTCTACGGTAATATGGGGCAGGCAGCTTAAGTAAGACCCATTTCTGACCAATGCCTTTAACAGCAGTACATGTTCGTATTCTTTCCACACATTGAGTTTTTCAAGCACACCGTGGATAGCTCCTTCAAAAATGCGTCTAGTACCAGCACCTTGCTCTCTAAGCACCCATTTTGCTTGTTCCAATTGCGCTAAACTAATTTTTTCAGCATTGGCATAAGGGTGGTGCGGCGCGGCAACTACCACAAGATGATCATCAATCCACTTTTCTTGATGTAAGCGGCTATCGTCGTTACGTCCCTCAATAATACCAAGGTCATAGTCGTAGTTAATTAATCCTTCAACAACGTGTTCGGTGTTTTCAACCTCAAGATCAATCCTTAATTCTGGAAAATCATTATCAATTTTGCTGATTAAGTTTGGCAATAAATATTCTGCTGCAGTTTGGCTCGAACATAACTTAAATTGACCACTAATTATGTGTTGTTCGTGTAAGCCAAATTGAATTTGTTGTGCATCTTGAAGTAATTGGCGTGCTTTGGGCCTTAACCAATTGCCCCAATGGCTTAGGGTTAGTCGGTTGCCTTGTCTAATAAACAGCGGACGGTCTAGTAAATTCTCTAGCTGAGAAAGTGACATACTCACCGCTGATTGGGTCATCGATAGCTTTCTGGCAGCTGCGCTAACACTTTCAAGACTGGCCACAGCATCAAAAACGGTAATTTGTTTAAGCGAGTATTTCATATCAGCGTAATAGCTCCGTTTTATGAATCATTTAAGTATCAATAAAATTGATGTTTACTAGTGTTTACTTCAATAAGTAAAACGGAAGGCTGTTGCATAGGCAAGCGACTTATATCAACTTTGCAACTGAGGTTTAGTTTTTAGTACAAATAAATAAATATTTATCGAAATTAGACAAGGAGTTAGCAATATATGCGATGAGCATGATGCTTTTTAGTTGAGCAACGTTTAGGCTTTATTATGGAGATGAAACAAAAAACCAGCCGAAGCTGGTTTTTATAATAGACAAATGTAGAGTCTATTCAAGCAATCTATTACTGTACGTTTTCGCTATCGCTAAACTCACCAGCAAATAACGCCGTTGATAAATAACGTTCTGCAGCTGAAGGCAATATAACCACAATAGTTTTATCAGCAAACTCTGGTAATGCAGCAATACGATTTGCAGCCACAACCGCGGCACCAGAAGAAATACCGACTAAGATACCTTCTTCTTTCATTAAACGACGAGCCATTTCAATAGACTCTTCGTTGGTTACCGCTTCAACGCGGTCAATAATAGATAAATCTAGGTTGCCTGGGATGAAACCTGCGCCAATACCTTGGATTTTGTGTGGACCTGGCTGAATTGGCTGGCCTGCTAATGCTTGCGCAATAACCGGAGAATCAACTGGCTCAACAGCAACAGAGGTAATGGTTTTGCCTTGTGCTTTTAAATAACGGCTTACACCTGTTAAGGTTCCGCCAGTACCAACACCGGCCACAAATACATCAACTTCACCATCGGTATCATTCCAGATTTCTGGACCAGTGGTTTTTTCGTGTATTTCAGGGTTAGCAGGATTATCAAATTGGCCAAGCACTAGGTATTTTTCAGGCGCAGATTGGCGAATTTCTTCAGCCTTATCAATGGCACCTTTCATACCTTTAGCGCCTTCTGTGAGCACTAAGTTTGCACCTAATGCTTTCAGTAGCTTACGACGCTCTAAGCTCATGGTATTTGGCATAGTTAAGGTTAATTTATAACCACGTGCTGCAGCAACATAAGCAAGTGCAATACCGGTGTTACCTGATGTAGGTTCAATTAATTCGATATCTTTGGTGAGTATACCTTTCTTTTCAGCATCCCAAATCATGTTGGCGCCAATACGACACTTAACACTAAAGCTTGGGTTACGTGCTTCTATTTTTGCTAACACCTTACCGTTGCTAACGCGGTTTAAACGAACTAACGGTGTGTTGCCTAAAGTATATGAATTATCTTCGAAAATTTTGCTCATGGATTATTTGCTCCTATGGTTGCATCGTCTAATCATAATCTGCTCAGCAGGATTTAGAAGTGAAAGTTTGTTCTTCTTTATGCTTTTTAGTTATTAAGGGGTTTATTTTTATTCTAAAAACCCTATAGATGCTGCTATATTAGGCTTTTGGAGTCAATTGTCATCACTCAATGGTCTGACCATCAAACAAATTTAATTTAGTATGACGAGATTAAATCATAAAATACTAGAATAGCGTTAATCAGCAAAATGTTTCTCTGTCGTGCCACGCAATTGATCAGTAAGGTCGTCGATAAGCGATGTTAAAACCTTCAGTGATCCATATCGATGTATTTGGCGCTCAATGAACTTTCGCTAACTCATTCACTAAAAATGGTAGAGTAAAATGAATAAAGTTGTGATTTCAGGCAGTGGTTTATATACACCACCTTACAGTGTCTCTAACGACGAATTAGTTAATAGCTACAATAGTTATGTTGACCAGTTTAATCAACAGCATTCGGCCGAAATTGAGTCCGGGACCACGCTAGCGTTGGCATATTCGTCAAGTGAGTTTATCGAAAAAGCCTCTGGGATTAAAAGCCGTTATGTCATGGTAAAAGACGGTATTCTTGATACCAATATTATGATGCCATTAATTGCAGATAGACCTTCTGAATCTTTGTCTATGCAAGCCGAGATGGGTATTGAAGCTGCGAACCAAGCATTACAACAAGCAAACTTAACGGCTGAAGATATCGATTTGGTTATTGTGGCGTGTGCTTATACCCAACGAGCTTACCCAGCTATTGCCATTGAAATCCAACAAGCTATGGGCACCAAGGGCTTTGCCTATGACATGTTAGTGGCATGTTCATCGGCTACGTTTGCGATTGTGAATGCCGTTAACGCTATTCGTGGCGGCACAGCTAATAGAGTGTTGGTCATTAATCCTGAATTAACCTCGCCGCAAATCAACTTTCGCGATCGCGATAGCCATTTTATTTTTGGTGATGTTGCTACTGCAGTCGTGGTTGAACGCGAAGAGTTATCTACATCAAAACTTGCCTTTAACGTGTTGTCTACGCGCTGTGTAACCGAATATTCTAGTAATATTCGCAGTAACTTTGGCTTTGTTAATCGCTGCGACCCTGAAAATGCAACCACGGCAGATAAGCTGTTTCATCAGCAAGGTCGTAAAGTGTTTAAAGAACTACTGCCGATGATTTACCAGCATTTGGACGCACAATTTACCGATGAACAAATAAAGCCTGAAGAATTTAAGCGCTTATGGCTTCATCAAGCCAATATAAACATGAATTTGTTTGTAGTGAAGAAGCTTCTTGGTGATAATGTTGAACCAACTCAAGCGCCTATTGTATTAGATGAGTATGCCAATACCGCTTCTGCGGGATCGGTTATTGCTTTTCATAAATTTAACCAAGATTTTAAAACAGGTGATTTAGGCTTGTTGTGCTCATTTGGTGCAGGCTACTCTATCGGTAGTATCGTACTTGAAAAGTGTTAGATAGCTCGAGTACGAGACAATAATAAAGGTGACCATATTGCGAGTGTTGATTGTAGAAGATAGCACCACGGTATCGAAAATATTAAAACACATGATTGTTCAGGATCTTGGATACCATGTGGATATCGCACCTGATATGTCGAGTGCATTGGTTTTTTTAGAAAAAAATCAATATTTTGTAGTGGTTGCAGATTTAAATTTACCCGATGCTTCTGACGGCGATATTGTCAAGTTAGTGGCATCGTATTCGACTCCTTGTATCGTGCTGACTAGTAATCTAGATGCTGCTCAACGTCGAGAAATCTTGAAACTCAGCATCGTTGATTATATCCCAAAAGATAAACGTCACAGTTATCAATATGTGGTCAAGTTAATTGACAGGCTTTATCGCAATCAAGACGTTAAAGTATTGGTTGCAGATGATTCGCTGGTGAGTCGTAAGTTTGTAAAAATGCTCCTTGAACAGCATTTGTTCAAAGTTATTGAAGCCAATGATGGTGAAGAAGCATTAGCCGTATTAGAGGCGCAGCCTGATATTCAGTTGCTTATTACTGATTACAACATGCCAAAGGTTGATGGTGTTGAACTTGTTTTGCGGGTACGTGAGCAGTTTAACCGTGAAGATATCGCTATTATTGGTTTGTCTAATGACAATGATGAAAGTTTGTCGGCAAAGTTTATTAAAAACGGCGCTAATGATTTTTTACAAAAACCGTTTGTGCATGAAGAGTTTCATTGTCGAGTGCTTAACACCCTTGATTCACTCGATATGATGCGTAATTTGTGGCGTAAAGCCAATCGTGATTATTTAACTAAAGCCTACACTCGGCGTTATTTTTTTGGTCAATACCAACAAAATGATTCGGAACAGAAACTGCTATCAGTGGCACTATTAGACATTGATTTTTTTAAAAAAATCAATGATACCTATGGCCATGATGTCGGCGATGAAGTGTTAATTGAATTTGTGCAACGCTTAGAAAACGCCTTTGGAGCTAACTTTACTGTAGCGCGTTTTGGTGGCGAAGAATTTGTTGTTGCTTTTAAAGGTTTAGATGCCATTAAAGCTAGCCTACTAGTGAATAAATTTCGGGAACAATGTGAAAGCAACCCGATAATGACCTCGGCAGGGGATTTGTCTGTTTCATTTAGTTGCGGCGTGTCTACCTTGAGTAATGAAACATTAGACCATGCACTGCAACGTGCCGATGAGTTGCTGTATAAAGCTAAAAATGCAGGTCGCAATAAAGTTGTTTCTCAGTAAGTTACTTCATCTGATGAGTTAGCTAATATAAGGCCGTTGATACTTGAGTATCAACGGCTTTTTTGCCTCTATGGCGGTCCCGACAAGGTTAATTGTAAACCTATTGGTTATGCCTAAAGCAGCCAAGCGTAACTGAGTTTCATGAAATAGGTTTTTTCGTCTTGGGTTAACGAGTCGATGTCATCATTAGCAATAAATGCGTCTGAATAACCGAGATAAAACACGCTTTGGGGATTAAGTTTATAACCATAGAGCAATTCATTACCCATATCTTGATACAGTGTATTTGGACGTTGGTAACGATATAAGTCAGGGTCGCGCTCTATGCGAGTATACACACTGCTTAAGCGGATAAAACTGTTTAGCGTCAGCTGCCAATTGAGGCGCATATCACTGAGATTAGCGGTAAATAAACGACCATCATCGACGTCTAATGTCTGGTAGCGGTGTGATATATCAAGCACTAACGATTCCGTTAATTTCCATTCGATACCCGGATTCAACATAGTGATAGTTGCAGGCCTGTCATTAGCGAAATCAATGTCATCGCCATAGTTCACATCTAGTTCTAATTTCAGCGATCCAATAGGAGTGAAGTTGGTGTAAAACCAACCTAAGGTTTCATTAAATTCACTAGTGTTATTCTCTATATCAATAATGCTCGGGTTGTGGCGTCTGCCCACTCGTTGTCGTTGCACTATCCCTGTGGCGATAAAACTTTGAAGTCCGCCGTCAAACTCGATATACATTTCTGTTTCTTGCTCGAGTCGTTCGTTGTTTTGATTATGAGTAATGTCCCAATCGCCGCCGAGGTTGATTTTGCTGAAGAAATGATTATCTGGATACCAAATGTAGCCACCGCCAGCGACAAATTTTGCGACATCAATTTTGTCGATAAAGCCAAGATCGGCACGGAAATCATCACCTGTAGATTCGTAGTGAGTACTGGCATACCAATTACGGCGTTCGTGTTGATAACTAACCGCGTACATGTTGTCGTTAAAATTATCGTCTTTATGGGTGCGTAAAACGCGTTCGTTAATATTACAATCACCAAATTCGCATCGTTCAGATGGTTGTAAACAATCATCCGTATTGCAAAAGTTAGTGAATAAATCGTCCGGATAAGCTGTTTGTGAATGCGCATATTGTGCGGTAAAAGTATCTTGTTTCGTCGGTTGGTACTTTATATCAACACTGGCAACATAGTTATGATAATCATCCGCTTGTTTTAAGGTCACTAGGCCACCGATTGAAAACTCTCTGCTGGGGTCAAATCGATAACGAGCCGCCATGTTATGACTTTGCTGATCTAATATCGCCACATCAGAACTTAAATTGCCAGGGACTAAAAACTGGGTTTGAGTGTCATTGGCCGCCAATATTGCAACAGTATGGTTGTCGGTTTTGCTGGTCAATTTTAAACCATAATCTGGCGAGCTAATATTGCGGGTGTGTAGCAAATCTAATTGGGTATCAAAGTAATCTTTGTTATCTAAGAAAAAGGCGCGCTTTTCAGGAAAGAAGAGTGCAAATGTGTTGTTAACATCTAGCTGACCCGCATCGGCTTCCACTTGAGAGAAGTCTGGGTTAATGGTGGCGTTAAGTAAGGTAGTCGGTGTGATCCCCCAACGTAAATCTAATCCGACATCGACATTACTGTCGTCGCTCCAAGGTTGGGCTTGTGTCACGTCTCGTTGCTGGCTTTGATTTGCCACAATAGAGGGCGTGAGTTGTAAGTCTTTACCTTGAGTTGCGCCGGCTAAACCCGATGCGATACCTAATTGGCATAACTGACATGACACGTTACGGTCGATTTTATGAGTTGATAAGCGATGGGTTTCATTGCGAGGATAAAAGCGAATAAGCTCAATGCCCCAAGTTTGAATTGGATTACTGTCATCAAAATTAAACAGTCTTAAAGGGAGTTGTACCTCAACTTGGAAACCGTTTTTGGTCAGTTTACCTTTGCTATACCAAATCCCGTCCCACGCATCACTTTCTTGGCCTGTGAGTTCATTTTCTATGGAATCACTTTGGACGCCATAAGGGTTAATAAAAAATTGGTAGGCTAAACGAGCATTATTGAAGGTGTCCAATTTAATACCCACCATGTCATCGCCCCAGGATTTGTCTCGATCACGTAGATTTGCCCTAATATTGTCCGGATTAGGATCGTGGGCAGTAAACGCAAAATATAGGCTGGTGTTCGACGCATAGACTTTAGCTGTGGTTGTCACTGGTGCAGCGGTATTCTCTCCAGGAGAGGTTTCATAACGCAGTATTACCTCGGTAGCATGTTGCCATGCAGGCTCGTTAAAGTCGCCATCAAGATCAATATCTTCATTGATGGTCGGGATGTCGAGATGAAATTGCTGGCTCGACCCCGCAAACGCAGCAAAAGATAATAAACTGCTTAATATTACCAATGCTAACGTGAATATAACGTCACAGGTGCGGATTAATCGGTTGATTGGGGGTAAGCTGCTAGTTGGCATTAAGTCGTTGATCACTTTTACTCTTTTTTATTTTTTGTTATTTGTCTTATTGTCGCAAAAAAGTCCTTAAAACGTAGGTCCGACTTGTACTAAAATCATCACTAAATTGTTACTGAATGTTAAATTAGCTTGCGTGAATGTAATAAAAAAGCCCGATAGTCGCTATCGGGCTTGTCTTGAGGCGCTGTAATCTAAGCTGGTCTCTGTTGGAGCATCCATGCATCCATGCATCTAAGCATTAATTCTCTACAGATTAATCTGGGGCAATACTGCTATTTTTGTAGGCGTCACGATATTTATCGACCCACATAGCGGTTGCACCACAAATGGCTACCGGCATAACGATAAAGTTTACAATCGGTATCATTGAAAACACTGTCACGGTAGCACCGAAGCTAAAACTAGATCCTTTAGTATTTTTGAGGGCGAACTTCATATCATCAAAAGGCACTTTATGATTATCAAATGGATAGTCACAATATTGAATTGCCATCATCCACGCAGTGAATAAAAACCATAAAATGGGCGCTGCAGTTTGGCCGATAATCGGCAACCAAAATAACACTAAAAACAATAATGCTCGTGGTAAATAGTATTTTAGCTTAATCCATTCTCGACCAAAAATTCGCGGCAAATCTTTGATCATATCGACTGAACCGCCGGTGTTTAAGCTTTTTCCGGTGAGATGCTGCTCGACTTTTTCGGCCAACAAACCATTAAACGGCGCTGCAATCCAGTTCATTACGGAACTGAATAAAAATGACATTACCACTAGCATTGTTAGTACGGCTAATGGCCATAATAAAAAATTCAACCAGCTTAGATATTCTGGGAGTTGTCCATCCATCCAGGTAAATAATGCTGTTAATTGTCCTAGTGCAAAATACATCGCTGAGGCGAATAAGACTAAATTGATCATCAGCGGTATAAAGACAAATGAGCGCAAACCCGGTTGTTTAATTAATTGAAACCCTTGGATAAAATAATTCACACCACTTTTCTTGGCGATTATTGAATTGGTAACCATTGAGACTGCCTATTTTGTGACTTATATTGTTGATTTTGACGAGCCAAGCACAATAAAACAAGTGATAAACTGTGTCAAAAGGATAAAAATCGTTACAAAAAGCTGCTCAATTGCTAAAGTGAGCTGCTTTTTCCTTTTAATGCGTACCTGAACTGGCAACATGAGATTAAAACAAATAAAACTTGCTGGATTTAAGTCGTTTGTAGACCCAACTAAAATCCCATTTGATAACGCCTTATCAGCGATTATTGGCCCTAACGGCTGCGGAAAATCCAATGTGATTGATGCCGTGCGCTGGGTGCTGGGCGAAAGTTCAGCAAAGCATTTGCGCGGTGATTCGATGACCGACGTTATTTTTAACGGCTCATCGGCACGCAAACCCATTTCTGTTGCGGGTGTCGAACTGGTATTCGAGAACATTCAGGGAAGGCTCACTGGACAATATGCCAGTTATCAAGAAATCTCGGTAAAGCGACAAGTTAACCGCGACAGTGAATCAAGTTATTTCCTCAATGGTCAAAAATGTCGTCGAAAAGACATAACCGACTTATTCATGGGTACGGGTCTTGGGCCGCGTAGTTATGCCATTATCGAGCAAGGTACTATTTCACGCTTAATCGAATCTAAACCTCAAGAATTAAGAGTGTTTATTGAAGAAGCTGCAGGCATTTCGCGTTATAAAGAACGTCGCCGTGAAACCGAAAACCGTATTCGTCATACCCGTGAAAACCTCGAACGTTTAAACGATATTCGAGTTGAACTCGGTGCTCAATTAGACAAATTATCGCAACAAGCAAAAGCTGCTCTGCAGTACCGCGAATTAAAAAATAGCGAACGAGAGTTGCATAGCCAACTATTAGTGATGCGCTATCAGCAATTGTTGCAGCAAACAGACAGACTTGATGCCGAAACGGCCGAAGGTGAGCTTAAATCTGAAGCGTTAGCCAAAACCGCACAACAGGGCGACACCAGTGTTATTCAGCTGAAACAGCAATTGGCTGAGCTCAGTGATGCTGAACATAAGCTGGTAGAGCAATATTACCAAGCCGGTAATACCATGACCAAGCTTGAGCAACAGCTTGCTCATCAGCAACAGCAAGACTCTCAGTTACAGCAACAAATTCAAGTATTACAACAGCAAATCAAACAAGCTGACGATAATATTGTCAGCATGACCGATACTCATCAGCAATTAGTTGCGCAATTGGATACTCACCAACCCGCTTATGAACAGGCGAGTATTGTGCTTGAGCAAATCGATGAGCAAGTTTTTGCTATCGAAGAAGCGTGTGATGATCAGCAGCAACAAGTAACCCAATATGCTGAAACCTTAGCGACTCATAAAATGCAGTTGGCACTGAGCCAATCGACGCTGAGCCATCAACAGCAAAGTTTGGTTCAAAACGAACAGTACTTAGCTCAATTACAAACAGAGTTAGCTGTTTTAGCTCAGCAAAACAACCAACAGCAGTTGCACAACAGCACGGCAGAATTAGCTAATGTTGAACAACAACTAAATGATAAACAGCTGCAGTACAGTCAACTTGAGCTTTCCTTACTTGAGCAGCAACAAGCCGTCACTGAAGCGAGTGATGCTTATCAAACCCTTAAGCAAACTGTCACTCGTCATCATTCTCGATTGCAATTTATTGATGAGTTACTGGCCGATCATACTCAAGATGATGGCCAACAATTATGGCAAGTTATTGAGGTTGTGCCTGGCTGGGAGAAAGCGGTCGATAAAGTGTTACAAGGCTTAAGTCAATTACCTGTTCTAGGGTTGGGGCAAACATCTTCATTGAGCGTTTCTCCGCCTACAGTGGGTTTTGAGCCACAGCATCAAGTGACGTATCCTGCTTTAACAACCCCAGTTAATTTAACGCCATGGTTACAACATGTTGTGTGGGCGTCCAGTCTCAGTGAAGCAAAAGAGTTATTACCAACATTGCTTCCTGAGCAATATATTGCCACTCAAGAAGGTTACTTGATAGGCAATGGTTTTGTACTCAATCATACTCAGGCAGGGCAATCCGCTATTGTACTGAGCCAAGAGCGAACAAGCTTAAGCCAGCAATTAATAGAACTTGAGCAACAACAGCTATTGTCTCAGCAGTCTCTGACATCGTTAACTCAACGGGCCGCGACCACTCAGGTAGAGCAGAATCAATGCCAACAGGCTTGTCATCAGTTGCAAATAGAGCAGACAAAACTGCACTCTTTGGTGACGAGTTTAACTCAACAAGCCGTTGAGAAACGCGATAAACAACAGCAATGCAGCCAATCAATCGCCAAGCTTGAACAGCAAATGGGTGATAAACAAATGCATGTCGATGCCCTTGAAGAACAAGTGCTGACGCAAGAAGATACATTGTTGCAAGCGATGAATCGATATGACGTTGTTCAACAAGCTTGGCAAACAAGCCAAGCTAAATTGCGTGAAACCAAAGTTACTCGCACCGATGCTGTAAATAGCGTTAAACAGCTGCAAGCACAAGTGCAACAACATGCTACCCAGCAAGCATTGAGTGAACAAAAATTAAAGCAACAACATGAAAAACAGACAGAATTAGTCAGTCAATTGACTCAGTTACAACAAATGTTGCTCGACAATCAGCAACAACAAGGCCAACATGATTTAAGTCAATTATCAACACAGCTGGCGCAAGCACTCGAGCAGCAACAAGCACTACAGCAGCAATTACAGCAAAATCGGTCTCAACAAGCAGAGCTTCAAACCAGTTTAGACCGTTTAGTATTGATGCAAAAACAACAGCTTGTAGTGTTACAAGACTTGACTCAAAAGATAAGCACGTTAAAGTTACGTCGTGAGGGCTTAAAAGGGCAGGCGAATGGGCAGCTGCAATTGCTGCAAGAACAGCAAATTCAGCTACAACAGGTCATTGCCGACATACCTGAACATGCATCTGTTGATGTTTGGTCGCAACAGCTTGAAAAAGTAAAACAGAACATTATACGTTTAGGTGCTATCAACCTTGCAGCCATTGAAGAATTTGAATCGCAACGAGAACGAAAAGCTTATTTAGACAGTCAAGATGACGACCTAAATAAAGGATTAGCGATTTTAGAAGACGCTATCCGTAAGATAGATAAAGAAACCCGAAGCCGTTTTAAAGCCACATTCGAAACGGTAAACCATGATTTAGGGCTGCTATTTCCTAAAGTTTTTGGTGGGGGAAGGGCTTATTTGGCATTAACCGGTGATGACCTGCTTGAAACGGGTGTTACCATCATGGCGCAACCGCCAGGTAAGAAGAATAGCACCATACATTTACTTAGTGGTGGAGAAAAAGCGTTAACCGCTTTATCATTAGTCTTTGCCATTTTTAGACTGAATCCAGCACCTTTTTGTATGCTAGATGAAGTAGATGCACCTTTGGATGACGCCAACGTCGAACGTTTTTGTCGGTTACTGAAAGAAATGTCACAAAGTGTGCAATTTATTTATATCAGTCATAATAAAATAACAATGGAAATGGCTGATCAACTTATTGGCGTTACTATGCATGAACCTGGCGTTTCAAGAATAGTCGCAGTGGACATTGAAGCCGCCGTCGCCATGGCAGACGCGGTATAAATTTGCAAGACAGGGAATCTAATGAAAGATCTACAACTGGTGTTGTTCGTATTAGGCGCGATCGCAATTATTGCGGTGTTAGTGCACGGTTTTTGGTCGATTCGCAAACAACAACCTAAATCTATGAAACAAAGTCCGATGGCAGGATTTTATAAAGACCAAGCTAAACGTCGAGACTCTGAAGGTTTTGACGCCGATGGCATTGGCAAAGTGCGTGTACGTAAACCCGGTGAGGTTGAAGATGTAGTCATTAAGCCTGTATTAAAGACCAATTTAAGTCAAAAACCACACTCAGGTGCAACTAAGCTCACCGATACTCCTTTACAAGACTCACTGCGTCAGCCTGGTCCGCACCAAACTGAGCCAGAACATATTCAACCTAAAGTAGTACAGCCTGCGCAACAAAGCTTATTTGTTGAAGACGATGTTAAACCTGCTCCTACGGCAAGTACGTCAATGAATACCCCTAAAAAGATATTCAATACTTCAACCAGTACAGCCAAATTAGAAAGTTACACAGGTAAACCTGTCGCCGCCAGACCAGAACCCACTAAGCCAACGGTACAAGCCGCTGTGCCAAAAGTGGATGTTAGCCCTGAAGTAGCGGTTAAAGCTGAAGTAGAGGTTAAATCTGAGGTTATTACCCCTAAAGCAGATGCTCCAGTAAATGAACCTGTAGAGCCGACCGATGTATTAGTACTGCACATTGTTGCTAAAGCAGGCGAGCAAATCCAAGGCGCAGAATTATTGCCAAGTTTGTTGTCGCTCAATTTCAAATTTGGTGATATGGATATTTTTCATCGCCACATCGACAATGCTGGTACTGGCAAAGTGCTATTTTCACTCGCTAACATGTTAAAGCCTGGGATATTTGACCCGGATAATATGGAACAATTTGTCACCCAAGGTGTGGTGTTGTTTATGACCTTACCTGGCTATGGCGATCCATTGATGAACTTCACCATTATGCTTAACTCGGCTTATCAAATTGCCGAGGATCTCGGTGCTGAATTATTGGATGGACAACGCCAACCTTGGTCAGATGCAACCAAAAAAGATTATTTACGACGACTCAATGCGGCGTAGGTTGATGTGTTTATTAAGGCCGCAGCAGCGGCCTTAATTGTTTTATACCTTTACACTTTATCAAGCAAATCACGGTTACAACCTGTATGACGGATGCCACAATGCACGCTATTCAAACTGAAATGGATCAACTTACTCACACCATTAACCAACATAATATTCGTTATTACGTTGATGATGCTCCGTCAATACCCGATGCTGAATACGACAGATTAATTAAGCGCTTAACCGAGTTAGAACGTGACTATCCGCAATTTAAATCGGTAGATTCACCGACACAACGCGTCGGTGGTATAGCATTACAAAAATTTGCTCAAATTACCCACCTTAAACCGATGTTAAGTCTCGACAATGCATTTGAACAAACTGATTTCGCTGCTTTTAATAAGCGTATAACGGATAAAGTCGATAGCGTTGATTATGTTTGCGAACCTAAACTCGACGGTTTGGCCGTAAGTATTACTTATCGTTTCGGCGTTCTTGAACGCGCCGCAACGCGAGGTGATGGTAGCGTTGGCGAAGATATTACTGCAAATGTACGCACTATTCGTTCAATTCCTCTTAAGTTACGCGGTGAAGGATTTCCAGATTTAGTTGAAGTCCGTGGCGAAGTGTTTATGCCTAAAGCGGCATTTGAGGCATTAAACCAGCGTCAAATCAGCAAAGGTGACAAAGTCTTTGTTAATCCTCGCAACGCAGCTGCCGGCAGTTTGCGCCAATTAGACAGTAAAATTACCGCTTCAAGGGCTCTTGGGTTTTATGCTTATGCATTAGGTGTAGTCGAAGGCGAGTCACAACCGATGCAAACAAGCCACTATGGCCAACTAACACAGCTGCAACAATGGGGTGTCCCCGTCAGTAGCGAAGTGAAAGTGACTGATTCATTAGAAAAAGTCTATGCATATTACGCCGATATTATGGCCAGACGCAGTGCGCTTGAATATGAAATCGACGGTGTCGTCATAAAGGTTAATGACATTGCCAAGCAACAAACACTTGGTTTTGTGGCTAAAGCTCCTCGATGGGCCATAGCCTATAAATTTCCAGCCCAGGAAGAAATGACCTTGTTAGAGTCTGTTGACTTTCAGGTTGGCCGAACGGGTGCTGTTACCCCTGTTGCCCGTCTCAAACCGATATTTGTCGGTGGCGTGACCGTGTCTAACGCGACCTTGCACAATGCTGATGAAATTGCCCGTCTTGGGGTGAAAATAGGCGACACAGTGATTATTCGCCGCGCAGGTGATGTTATCCCACAAATTGTTGCTATCGTGCCAGAACAGCGTCCAGATGATGCGCAAGATATTATCTTTCCGCAACATTGTCCGGTGTGTCAAAGCATTGTTGAGCGTTTAGAAGGTGAAGCTGTAGCGCGTTGTAGTGGTGGACTTTTTTGTGAAGCGCAACGTAAAGAGGCGATTAAACATTTTGCATCCCGTAAAGCATTAAATATTGATGGCATGGGCGATAAAATCGTTGAGCAATTAATTGATAAAGAACTGGTCAAAACGCCAGCAGACTTGTTTTCCCTTACCGCTTCTAGCATCACGATGTTAGATCGCATGGCGATGAAGTCAGCCACAAATATTGTCGCGGCGATTAAACACGCTAAAGCCACTACATTAGCGCGTTTTTTATATAGTCTTGGGATCCGCGAAGTAGGCGAAGCTACCGCCGCTAATTTAGCCCAACACTTTGCCGAATTTGAGCGTATTCGAACTGCTAGCGTTGAACAACTGCTCGAAGTCGCTGATGTTGGTGATATTGTAGCAAAACACATTCGACAATTTTTTGCACAGCCACATAACATTGAAGTAATAGAGCAATTGCTTGAAGCCGGCATTACTTGGCCTGTTATTGAACAAGCTGACGAATCGCAGCTTAGTCTTAAAGGGCAAACGTGGGTGTTAACTGGTACGCTAACTCAACTTAATCGTAACGATGCCAAAGCCCAATTACAGGCTTTGGGCGCCAAAGTGGCTGGCAGTGTTTCGAAAAATACTGATTGCCTTGTTGCTGGTGAAGCAGCTGGCTCTAAATTAGCAAAAGCTGAAGAGTTGGGCGTTAAGGTGATAGATGAACAAGCTCTGATGGATTTATTAAATGCGGCTAACTAACATGAAAACTAGTATTGCTTTATTTATGCTGGTGCATGCCGATAAGAGTTTATTGTGAATTTTAGTAATATTACTTGGTTAGATGATCGTGGTCATATCAAACCGCCATTATTTTTGTATTTGATTTTGGTCTTTTTAGCCCGTGGCTGGTGTATTTTTATTGCATCCTTAACCCAGTTTAATGACCGTGCTGGTTTAGTAAGGTTATTTTATCCTGAAAAAAGCGATTTTGTATCGGCGCTAATTGCTGGTGTCGGGGCGATACTGATTTATGGACTTATTATTGCCGAGCGTAAACGCAGCTGGCCGATATTAATACCTTTGTTTAGACGTAGTGCTTGGTTTTTGTGGGGATTACTCATTATTGATGGACTATTTTTGTTCCAACGTATGATGCATGATGACTATTTGTTTAAAATTGGCTATTCGATTGATGCACTTTTTCTGTTTTGGTCAGTTATTTATGTCTTCAAATCAAAGCGGCTATATTACTATTTTACCGACTGGACCCCTGATGATAGTACTGTGCAAGTCGAAACCATATCTGATGATGAGATTAAGCCAGATACGAAATAATGTACGACTTGGTATAAATGCACTATTATTTATTGTTTTCCAAAAACATTAAAATGTATGACTTTGATACACATAGCTCTATTTCAAAAATGTTAGCGTAGAAATGACATTATCATCTCGGCCATAACTTGGCTAATGTGAAAAAGGATCAGTACTTTGGCTAAAACAGAATTAACACAAATACCTGTTTCGCAAATGGTTATCGGGTTAACCGTTAAGCTGCCTTTGTCATGGACAAGCCATCCTTTTTTTCGCAGTAAAGTAAAGCTTGAACAACAAGTGCAAATCGAGATGATCAAAGGTCTCGATGTGTCATTTGTGTACGTGATTGATGGCCATGATTTGCTGCCTAAAGTTGATGAGCCCGTTGAAATTGAGCCACCAGAAGAGGTTGTTGAACAAGAAGTTGATTATCGACCTTTGGCTAAAAAAAGTATGCGAATCAGCCAACAGCGCTTTGTAAAATCGGTTAACGATAGTCGAACCGTTTTTGGTAAAATAGTCAGCGATCCTGAAGGTGCTTATCGTGAAGCGGCCACTTTAGTTGAAGATTTAGTCGATCATTTGTATGAAAGTGAAACCCCTCATTTAACGCTCGTGGGCAGTGGCGAAACAGATGTTAGTGTTACTCAACATGGTATTTCAGTTGCGGTGATCTCTATGATGATTGCTCACACATTATCACTGTCTAAAAAAGAGGTTCGTGACATTGCATTAGGCAGCTTGTTTCATGACATTGGTAAGTTAAAAGTCCCAGAGGCAATCCGGCGTAAAAAACGTGGTGAGTTAACTGACCATGAAATTAACTTTTTAAAAATGCACCCTAACTTTGGCCACGAGATGCTTAACCGCACCGGATTATTTCCTGAAGCCATGTTAGACATAGTGTTGCATCATCATGAGTTTATTGATGGTAGCGGTTTTCCTAATAATCTGACCGAAGCTAAAATTTTACCCACCACCCAAATAGTGTCATTAGCTAATGACTATGAAACCCTGTTACATCAATACCAAACGCCACAAGTTGCACTGGGTATTTTATTTAAAACTCACAGCAGTAAACACAGTGATAATTTAATTTCGGTTTTAGTCAAAATATTAGGTATTTATCCTCCAGGCACTATAGTGCGCTTAACCGACGAAAGCATCGCTAAGGTGATGATGACAACTGCCGATGTAAAACAGCCACATGTGTGGTCATGTAACCTCAGTGGGGGGGAACCTAGTTTTCGTTTTTTAATTAACGAAGATGTTCAAGTTCAAGAAGTGATGAAATTAGACGAATTATCTGAGGGTGCCATTAAAACATTGCAAGCCAATAGTCCAATTAGTTTTTACTTCAATAACTTCAATCATTAAAATTTAACGTCGTAATATTGAGAATACATGAATACAGTTACTATTATCGGATGTGGTTGGTTCGGTTTGCCGCTCGCGACACAATTAGTTAAGCAAGGTATTAAGGTAAAGGCTTCAAAACGTCACCCTGAGGATTTAGTCCAATTACAGCAAGCCGGTATTGATGCTTATCAGTTAGATTTGGCAAATGTGACTAACCAAGCAAAAAACTCGTCTTTATTCGATGCAGACGCTATCGTGATTAATATACCACCGGGACTTAGACGAGGCGAAACTGATTACCTTGGCTATTTAACTCAGTTAATAAACTTGATGGGTGAACGCCAATATCAAAAAATTATTTTCATCAGTACGACTGGGGTTTATCCTTCGCTAGTTCAAACTGTAACCGAACAAGATGCTGCAGCTTTTAATGATACCAGTGGTACATTATTACAAGCAGAAGCGATGTTTTCAGCTATGAAAAATAGCTGTGTTGTACGATTTTCAGGCTTGGTTGGACCTAAGCGACATCCCGGACGTTTTTTTGCCGGAAAAACGGATGTCAGCGGCGCCAATGTTGCGGTTAATCTGGTGCATTTAGATGACTGTGTTGCTGCTGTTAGCTTAATTCTTTCTCGCAACGATACTTTAGCTATTTATAATCTTGCTGCAAACGCTCATCCTACTCGTGGTGAGTTTTATGTTGCTGCCGCTGAGCATCTTGGGTTAAGTGCGCCAGAATTTAATCAACAACAACAACCCAATAAAACTATCGATGGGCAGTTAATCTGTCATCAGTTAGGGTTTACATATGCGTTTAATAATCCATTCAAAATGCTTGATGCTTGCTAAACTGGCATAGGCTATAATAGACAGAATATTTTGATTAAAAGGCGATTATTGTGACGACTCAAACTCAAGCGTTTGCATTACTTCAAGGTGATGAATTCGTAGAACTGTACAAAGTACTCAAAGTACTCGGTCTAGTGAACGGTGGTGGCGAAGCAAAGCATGTCATTACCGAAGGTCAAGTGACCGTCAACGGTGAAGTTGATACTCGTAAACGTAAAAAGTGTGTTGTTGGCGATGTCGTTTCGTTCAATGGCGCGACAATTGAAATTGTTCCTGCACAGTAAGGATTGATAAATGCAATTCCCAGAAGATGATAATGGCCAAATGTTGGCTGCAATGGCAGATGCCGGTATTGACCTTACTCAATCAATAGAAGTAGATTTCTTCTTGGTGTTTGACGATCAACGTGATGCCGAGTCAGCCTTAGAAGCATTAAGCCAAAAAGACCTCCAAGGTGAGCTTGAGCTTAACTTTGATGAAGAAAGCACCAAGTGGGAAGTGATTGTTTGCCTACAAATGGTACCTGAATACGCAACGCTTGTGGCTAAAGAAACTGAGTTAAATAACTTTGCCAAAGAGTTTGACGGTATTTCTGATGGTTGGGGCGTGATGCAAAACCAAGCCAGCGATAATGAATTTGCAGATGATGACCATGTTCACACTGAGCATTGTAAGCACTAACATTGCTAGCAACTAACATAGTCTTCACTATAGATTGAATTATTCAATTGAACAAAAACCGTTAATGCCCAGCATTAACGGTTTTTTGATTATATAAAGCGACGTAGTTTAGTCTTCTTTTATCTCATTAATGACTTCTTTGGTTTCATGTCCAATAGCTTTAACGGTATCGCGCGTCCCGTGACCGATAGCTGTGGTCACTTTTTTTGTGGTGTGACCGATTTCTTTGCCAGTCTGTTTTAATTCAGCACAGGCGGACAAAGATAGAATAAAGCTAAACGATATCAGTATTACGATGATTTTTTTACACATTGTAGTAGCCTTATCAATAATCTAATATGAGATGTATCATCAGCTTAGCGTCGTTGCTATTTCAGCATAACGGGTTTGATGGTTAAAGGGTGTAATCATGGAGTTAAATGGCACATTGATTGGCCAAATTATTTTCGTTTTAACCTTAGTTGTGGTGTTCTTCACCTTAAGATTTGCCAAGGGGAAAACCACAAATTTACCCTTGGTGGGTTTTTACGCTCTTGTGTTAAATCTCATTTTTGCCCCTGCTGGGTGGATATATTGCTGGTACTGGTCAACCAAACCGTTTTTATCCAAATAAATTCAAACTCAAGAAAAAAACGAACTCAAGAAAATCACAAACAACTAGGATGAGATAATAAACTGTTCGTTCTATTTTAGGTTAACTAATTTATGGAATATTAACCTCGGTTAATGGTGATATCAGAGACATATCCATGTTCTGTCGCTATTAAGGCTTGCTTGAGCATGGTGGCGGCTTCTGTTGCCGTCATAAAGCTTGATGTATTAATGTCTTTGCCACTGGTTTGCCAAAAGTCCGTTGCCATTCCTCCTGGATATACCGCAATCAATTTCATCGGGCTGCCTTTCAATTCTAATCGTAACGATTCTACCAATCCCTTTATGGCCCATTTTACGGCACAGTAAGTCGACTCATTTGCTTTGCCAGCTTGCGCAGCGGTCGACATCACGACTACTACAGTAACGTTGTGATCACGATAGCGACTAATAAGTTCACGCAGCACTAGAATGCTTGAAGTGAGATTGTTGTGGATTAACTGATTAATCGCTTCAGGTACTTGTTGTTCGATAGGGCCAAAATAACCACTACCAGCACAATGAATAACCTTGCTTGGCGGCGCTGATAAACGCGAAAATAATGCACTGACATCTTCGGCCACACACAAGTCTGCTGTGTGAGTTTGTACGTTAGCTTGCTCTGGTTGAGTTAGGCCAGCCATTACACCTGCTAATTTTTGCTCACTGCGACCTGTCACCAATAACGGTTGATTTTCTGCAGCATACAGTTGTGTTAGTGCAGCACCTAAGCCGCTACTTGCGCCGGTAATAACAATCATAATAAAACCTTCAGCTCAATATTTACTTGGCCGACTACTATAACAATGCCTAAGTGAACAGCAAAGCGGTTGTAGTCCATTTCTCAAATCGATTTTCAATTCTGATGTTTAAGTCAATATAAGCTTATTAATGGGTAATACGTTATTTGGTCAGTGTTTATTAGCCCAAGCTGAAATTAGTTGGGTAAAGCGGAATAAATTACACAGAACGCTTTGTATTTTGACGATAAAGATTGTCTAATAACGCCTTATATTATGTCAGCCGACTTCACGCTATTCCTAATAACGAGACTCCCCATGCTTGAACTCACGCTCCAACTCGCGGTTATTTTATTTTTTGTTGCTCTGGTTGCGGGGTTTATCGACTCGATTGCTGGCGGCGGAGGCTTACTGACCATTCCCGCATTAATGTGGGCAGGGTTACCTCCAGCAGCAGCATTGGGTACCAATAAGCTGCAAGCGTGCGGTGGCAGCTTTTTTGCGAGCTTATATTTTGTACGTAAAGGGATGGTTGATTTACGCAGTATCAAACTGTCGTTGATATGCGCTTTTATTGGTGCATCAATTGGCACAATATTAGTACAAATGATCGATGCTAAATTATTAGAAGTGGTGCTGCCATTTTTGATTTTGGCCATTGGTTGTTATTTTTTATTCTCTAAAAAAATAAGTGAACAAGATCGCCAACAAGTCCTCACCCCAAGTGTGTTTGCTTTTACTGCCGCATTGGGCGTTGGCTTATATGATGGTTTCTTTGGCCCAGGCACCGGCAGTTTTTTTGCCTTAGCATTTGTGTCATTGGCTGGTTTTGGTTTGGCCAAGGCAACCGCGCATGCAAAGCTACTCAATTTTGCCACTAACATTGCGTCGTTAATTTTCTTTTTAATCGGTGGTCAAGTCGCAGTGGTATTGGGATTAATTATGCTGGTAGGCCAAGCAATTGGTGCTACGTTAGGTTCACGTTTAGTGGTGACCAAAGGCGTTAAAATCATTAAACCTTTGGTGGTAGTGATGTCATTGGGCATGAGCGGCAAATTATTGTGGTCGCAATACATGTGATAGCAGTGCATGTGATCGCGGTACATGTGGTCATAGTAGCGATAATTTGGGTTTATTAACGCCAGCATTATGTGGTGTACGTGTTTGTTTTTATTGAAGGGATGTTATGCGCATTATTCACACATCAGATTGGCATCTTGGCCAATATTTTTATGGTAAAAGTCGCGCAGCTGAGCACCAGGCCTTTATGCAGTGGTTACTTGAGCAAATCAACATCCACCAAGTTGATGCGCTTATTGTCGCTGGCGATATTTTCGATACTGGCACACCGCCAAGTTATGCCCGTACGCTATACAATCAATTTATTGTTCAAATTCAACAAACAGGTTGCCAGTTAATTTTATTGGGCGGTAATCACGATTCTGTGTCGACATTGAACGAATCTAAAAATCTCCTTGCTTGCCTAAATACTGTGGTTATTCCAGGTGCGTTAGAGCATGTTGAAGAGCATGTATTTACCCTCAAAAATCGCCAAGGTGAAGTGGGGGCTATTTTATGTGGCTTACCCTTTTTACGCCCGCGTGATGTGGTGCTAAGTGAATCAGGTGAGTCATCAATTGATAAACAACGTAAATTGGGTGATGCCATTAGCGAGTTGTATCAGCGCTGTTTTGAGCAAGCTGAACAACTCAATAATACATTTACTACGCCAGTACCCATTATTGCGACAGGTCATTTAACCACTGTGGGTGCAAGTACTTCAGAATCCGTGCGTGATATCTATATTGGCAGTTTAGATGCCTTTAATGCAGCGCTGTTTCCTGCCGCAGACTACATTGCATTAGGTCATATTCATCGCCCCCAAGTGGTGGCAAAATCTGAACATATTCGTTACAGCGGTTCACCGATAGCGTTAAGTTTTGATGAACTCGCGGCAGATAATGCCACTAATAAATCGGTGTTTTTGGTCGAATTTTCCGACGCTAAATTATCTCAAATCACAGCATTAATGGTGCCAGTTTTCCAGCCGATGCAGGTGTTAAAAGGCGACTTAGATAGCATTGAGAAGCAGATAAGCACATTTGCTTTGCAAGCAGAATCCGCAAAAACGACTTGGTTGAGCATTGAAGTGTCACAACAAGATTATTTGTCTGATTTGCAATCGCGCATTGCCGACATGACTCAAGACAAAGCGGTTGAAGTATTGCAGTTAAAACGTGCCCGCAGTCAACGACAGCAACATATTAAGCAGCTCGATAATGAAACCTTATCTGAGCTCAGTGTCGACGAAGTATTTGGGCGACGTTTGTTGCAAGAAGAGTTTGAGAGTGAATCGCAACAGGCACAGTTAGGGCGAATAAAGCAACGCTTTAACCAAGTGTATGCCGAGGTTGAGTCTGAGCGAAACAGTCAAGAAACGGCCGCGAGCCATGTGTTACAAGAAACGTCGACAGAAGCCGTTGCTACAAAAAGTGCAACAGAGGGTGAGCAATAATGAAAATTCTAAGCCTTCGCTTTAAAAATATTAACTCACTTAAAAATGAGTGGAAAATCGACTTCACCCAATCGCCATTTGCTGAAAACGGTTTATTTGCTATCACAGGTCCTACAGGCTCAGGTAAAACCACCATTCTCGATGCGATTTGTTTAGCGCTTTACCATCGTACACCGCGGTTAAGTAACATCTCTAAAACCACCAACGAGTTAATGACTCGTGGCACCGCAGAATGTTTAGCTGAAGTTGAATTTGAAGTTAAAGGTGTCGCTTATCGTGCGTTTTGGAGCCAGCGCCGTTCGCGCGACAAAGCCGATGGCAATTTACAAGATGCGCAAGTCGAATTGGCTAAACTCAGTGACGGTAAAATCCTTGCCAGTCAGATAAAACGTAAAACCGAATTAATTGAAGAAATCACCGGACTCGACTTTGCTCGTTTCACTAAGTCGATGATGTTGTCACAAGGCCAGTTTGCCGCTTTTTTAAATGCCGAAGCCAATGAGCGCGCAGAACTATTGGAAGAGCTAACGGGTACTGAAATTTACAGCTTAATTTCAGCACGAGTGCATCAGCATTTTTCTGATGCCAAAACTAACCTAAAAGTGCTTGAAGCTAAGCTTGGCAGTGTTGAGTTATTTGATCAACAACAAGTTGTGGCGCAGCAACGACAGATTGAACAACTCAATCAGGCGCTTGTGATCGATCAACAGCAATTAGCTCAATTAAGCCAATTTATTACCTGGGCGGACAATACTGAGCAATCGCAGCAGACATTAGTTAACGTTCAGGCTCAACAGCAACTAGCACTGTCTCGCGTACAGCAACATAGCGATGAACTAACTCGACTTGAACATAGTGAGCCAGCACAGCAAATCCAGCCTCTATTTGAACAGCAACAAAAAGCCCAGTTAAGCACCCGAGTATTATCGGAACAGATTGAACAGTTAACGGAACAAGTTGGTGTAGCTGAACAAACACTGCAACAGCACACCCACAAGCAAACGCAAGCTAAGCAAGGCGTTGATAAAACCAATCAAGCACACAAAGATTTGCTTAATCTTATCGACAAACAGGTGTTGCCGTTAGACCAACACATTAGCCAATTGAACTATCAGTTGTCTCAGGTCAGATTAAGCCATCAGCAAACGGCTGAGCAACAACACAAAACGATTGAGCAACAGCAACAGTTGATGGAGTTGCAACAGCAACTCACGTCGGCAAAGCAAGACATACGGCAACAACTTGATAGTTTGCCACAAGGCCAAGAAGTGGCCAAAAAGTTTGCGGCTTGGCAGACACAATACAGCCAAGTGTTGCAATTAAACCAGCAGTTGAGCCAACTTGACACTCAACGAGTTCAGCAACAACATAATATCGAGCAAACTCAAACAACGTTATCTGAGCTTTCGCCACAAATAGAACTGGCCAAAACGACGGTCACCCAAGCGTTGGCTCGACAAGCCGACAGCCAGCAAGCAATAACGGCATTATTGGCTGGCCAAGACGAAAGTCAGATTAATCATGATTACCAACAACTGGTCGAGCAGCAAGCTGGGCGTTATCAGTTAACCCAGCTATTTAGTCATTATGTGCGTCAGCAGCAACAATGCCAGCAATTAAGCAGTCAATCGGTGCAATTTAACACTGATTTACAGGCTTTAGCGCAGTCACTTTCGCAGGTAAGAACCCAGTGGAGTGAAAAAAATCAGCAAGTAAAAGATCTGCAAACCATATTGCAGCAAGAACAGCAAATAGCCAATTTAACCTTAGAGCGTGCCAAGCTTAAAGCCGGTGAACCTTGTGCATTGTGTGGTTCGACAGAGCACCCGTTAGTTGAGCGTTATGAAGCATTGAATGTGTCTGTTACCGAGCAAAGAATGCAGCAACTACAAATTGAACTTGATGCGATTAAACAGCAAGGTGAGCTGCTGAAAAATCAACAAACGGCGTTGCAAGTTAACTTTGACAATTCGCTCAAGCAATTGAGCCTAGCGCAAACTGAATTACAATTAACTGAGCAACAGTGGCAACAACATACTCAGGTGCTTGCGGTAACGCTTGAATTACATGAGCAGCAACAACATAAGTTAACTGATTATATTACCCAGTCAGAAGCCAAGCAGCAGCAATTTGCCCAAACGATAAGTCAGCTTAACCAATGCCAAAAAACCTTACATCAACATCAGCACAATGCTACCCAAGCAGAGCAAGCGTTGGCAGTGTTGGTTAATCAGCAAGGATTATTGCAACAACAGCTTGATAATTTATCCCAAGGTTTAGTGAGTCATCAGCAGCAAATTGAATCTGTTAACAAGCAACTACAGCAACTTAGCAGCGCACTGGATGCACACATTATTGCCACAGGGTTAACGCCGCCGACACTAGAGAATGCCGACGCTTGGCTTCATCACTTACAACAACAACTTGAACGTTGGATTGAAGCGCAGCAGCAGGCTATCGATAACCAACAGCAGCTCAGTGTCACCGCAGAAAAATTCACCGCAAACAATCTACACACCTCTGAAATAGCAACCAAGCTAGCGGAAGTGACTGAGCAAGTGGTTACGCTTAACGAGCAACTCGATTCGGTACTCACAAAGCGTAAAGCCGTGTTTGCAGAGAAAGTGGTTGAAGATGAAAAGCTGCTTAGCCAACACGCAGTAGATCAAGCTCAGCAGGTATTTGTCTCAATTCAACAACAATTGCAAACGGCGGATAAACATTTTGCTGGTTTGCAAGTACAGTTGCAATCGACAACGCAGCAAACAACCAAGGCTACTCAAGAGTTACAGCAGTTGCAGGAAAAATGGCAAGCGGCATTACAATCAAGTCCATTTGCAGATCGACAATCATTTGAGCAAGCCTTATTGACGCCACAAGAGCGTCACACCTTACAGCAATTAAAACTGCAACTTGATAACGACATTGTCAAAGCCAATACGTTAGTTGAGCAAGCCTTAACAAAACAAACGGATTTAGCGCAGCTGGCAGAGCAACACGGATACGATATTGCTCAACACAGCGATATAATGCTGCAACATCAAACGATTGAAGCTAAGCACCAACAAGACAAGCAAACACTGTGGCGCTTAAGCCATGAGTTGGAGCAAGATACCAATAAGCGGGCAGGGCAACAGCAACTGCTAGCGGAACAAGCTCAAATGCAACAAGATTACGACGATCTTGCGTATCTGCATTCGTTAATTGGCTCACAAAAAGGCGATAAGTTCCGTAAGTTTGCTCAAGGGCTTACTTTAGACCATTTAGTGGCATTGGCGAACAGACAGCTGGAACGTTTGCAAGGTCGTTACTTACTTGAACGCAAAGAGTCCGATGCGTTAGAGCTACAAGTACTCGATACCTGGCAAGGTGATGCAGTACGAGACACCAGAACCTTGTCGGGCGGTGAAAGCTTTTTAGTGAGCCTGGCCCTTGCACTCGCATTATCTGACCTTGTTAGTCATAAAACGAGCATTGACTCACTGTTTTTAGATGAAGGCTTTGGTACGTTGGATAGTCAAACGTTAGATACCGCTTTAGACGCATTAGATAATTTAAATGCTTCGGGCAAAATGATTGGTGTCATTAGCCATATTGAAGCCATGAAAGAGCGGATCGACGTACAGATAAAAGTGACTAAAATGAACGGTCTTGGTATCAGTAAATTGCAGGGTGAGTTTGCTGTAAGTGGGTCTTGATCTGCCTCAAACTCCCATGATTACTGTAATCGAGTTCAAATTAATTATTAATTAAATATCATTTTATATTTGTAAAATGATTATTTTTTGATATAAAAGAGCGTTGATATGCAATTTGAGTGCAAAAGTCCGTATTTTTAGCTGTTTATACCGGATGCCGTAGTATCAAATATTGGGTCATATTCACCATAAAAACGACATGAAGGCATAGCGTTAACTGAATTTATGCCCAATATCGCAATAACAATTTGCAGTAAAAGAAAAATAAAAAATATAAAGCGTCATCTTTTAGGGTGGATTAGACATTGCTAATGAGTAAAATTATGGGCTTCCAAAGGCCAGCGGTAAGTCAATTGAACTTGCCAAACTTGCACAAGAAAGTCTTGCTAGCGAGTGTATTTGTTGTCGGGGCGGCTTTATTATGGCCAACACAACAAGAGTTTTCATCACAACGTATTCCAGTGGCAATCGATATCGATTCGTTATTGCCACACATAGCTCAACAAGATAGCGCTTTGAAGCTGGTAAAGCCTATTTCACCGATTTTAAATCGCGTGATTGAAAGTGGTGATACCTTAAGTCATTTATTTGAATTAGCCGGTATCGACCAACGAACCATGTATAAAGTACTTGAGGCTGATTTAGAAGTCTTAGCACTAGATACACTTCTGCCGGGTAACCGAATTCAATTTTGGGACAACGCTAATGGCGAGCTTGATAAGTTAGAACTGTACTTTAGCCCTGCTCACCAAGTGGTATTCTCCCGTTTTAAAGACGGAACTTACGGTGTTAATGACATTAACATCGATGGCATTTGGCAAAATCGCATCGTTGGCGGAGAAATTAACGGCTCTTTTTATGTATCGGCTAAAAACGCTGGTTTAAGTGCCGCTGAAATTCAAAAAGTTGAAACTCTGTTAAAAACGAAATTAAACTTTTCTCGTGAGTTGCGCGCAGGTGATACTTTTTCGGTTTTGGTTAACGACCAATTTGTTGAAGGTGAACCAACAGGCACAACATCGATTGAAGGCATTCGTATTAATACCGGCCGTCGCGACATTACCGCGTTTCAAAATGTCGATGGCAATTATTACGACATTGAAGGTCAAAGTTTAACGCCTGCTTTTCAACGTATTCCGCTTAACCGAAAAGTTCGTTTAAGTTCGCGCTTTAACCCTAATCGTAAACACCCAATTACTGGTCGTATTCGTCCACATAACGGCACTGATTTTGCTACCCCAATAGGTACGCAAGTCGTAGCACCGGGAGATGGCATAGTCACTATGGTGACTAAACATCCTTATGCAGGCAACTATATTGTGATTCAACACGACAATAAGGTCAGCACACGCTACCTGCATTTATCGAAGTTTTTAGTTAAAAGAGGCCAACGTGTAACTCGTGGTCAACCGATTGGATTGTCGGGTAATACTGGTGCTTCAACAGGTCCTCACTTACATTATGAGTTTATTGTAAATGGTCGTCCTATCGACGCAATGAAAGCCAATATTGCAGAAGCTACTGTATTACCTAAAAAGCAACTACAAGCGTTTCAAGCTTTGGTGCATAGCCGTAGCATGATGATGGATTTAGGCTAATCACAACGCGTGTAAGCGAACTCTGATCGATAAAAATGCAGCCTATATTGGCTGCATTTTTTGTTGTTAAATCACAGTACTTAATAGAGTGCTCAATACTAGCGGTAACGGTTGTCCCTTGTTGTTACTTATCGTTGCAGTGCTTCCGCTTGTGGATCTATCTCAGTTCTGGGGTCCATTTCATATGCTGTTGGGCTTGCCATATCGGTGACGGCACGAAAACTTTCTTTTGTTGCAAGTGTTGAGGGGGCAATATGGCTGCGGCGTCTTAATAATACTATCACGAAGAAAATCGCCAAACATGAACTGGTAAAGGCATATAAACCCTTGGCGCCAAATAATCCCATCGCAAGTGAAGCCATAGGCGCACCAATAGCCGACGATAACCCAAGAGTGATAAGCATGGCACTGCTTATTTCAACAAAATCTTCAGCGGTGGCGTTGTCATTAGCATGGGCTAAGCATATTGCGTATAGCGTCATACATGTCCCTCCCCAAAAAAAGGCTGATATTGCTGCTGGCCAACCGCCAAAAGTAGTGACTACGTAAGGCAGAGTGACGAAGAGTAATGACACCAAGGAGCCACCTAAGGCAGTAAACATCAAAACACTGCGCCTATCAAACCTATCGGATAACTTACCTAGTGGTACTTGAAAACAAGCTCCGCCAAGGACGGTAGCAGATAAAAATGCACCGAGTTGAATACTGTCAAAACCATTATCTTTAGCGTAAATAGGCGCTAATGCCCAAAATGCACCTGTGACAAAACCGGCAACCACGGCTCCAATCAATGCAACGTGAGAGTGCCGCCATACCTTGGCCATATTCAACTTAACGTGTTTTACCACCGCAGGTGCTGATGAACGTGTCAGTGACACCGGAATGATTGCGATAGAGATAAATATAGCGGCTAGACCGAATAGCATCGATTCGTGCTCGCTGCCTAAATTGAACAGTTGTTGGCCACACATCACCATGATTAAATTTAGCGTGGTATAAATAGACAGTATTGTTCCTCTATTATTCGCTGTTGACGTGCCGTTTAGCCAGCTTTCAATGATCATATATAAACCAGAAATCATCACCCCGATTAAAAACCTTAATAACATCCAACTATAAAACACGGGTAATAAAGGAAATAGTAAGATGACCACCGAGTAACATGTTGCCAATACAGCAAAGCTACGAATATGCCCAACTCGTTTTAGCATATAGGGTGTGGCTAAACAGCCGGAAACAAATCCTAAAAAGTAACCCGATCCGGTTAAAGCGACTTGAGTATCGCTAAAACCAGATTCACTCGCCGCAATGGGGAGCAGAGTCAGTAATAAACCATGGCCAAGAATTAAGAATGCATTAGATATGAGTAATGCTGAAAGTGGGATTAACGCGTTTAACATGTCACTCCAATAGGTTTTGTGTGTGATACGTCACCAATTCACACAGCTAATAACCAAGATTGATTGTAATGAACTCCGAATTTGCCCAGGTATTAAAGCGTGTTTTAGTTTATTAATACCGCGTGTGACGCTGCTTATCGTACTATTTGGGACAGAACTGGGCGATGTTGTTGCAAGAAACGACGTTGGTTAACGCTGATGTAACCTGCGTTTTACACATTTCACTGACACACAATATGAAAGGAAGATTTATGCCAAGTGTGGTTATTATTTTTTTATTTTATAAATCAGCACGTTGAGAGTATGGCTTTTGGTTTTGCAGTTTAGATTAGTTTTACAGCGGTACAATGCTGAGCAGCATTGCACTGAAATCGAACAATATTTACTCTAAATATTGTGATAAATGCTTTCAATAAAGATGATATAAATTGAAATGTTTACCAGTCATAACCTTTGTAACAAACTGCTTATTTGAAAAGAGTCATTATGATGAAACTCTCTTAGAATAAATCGAATAAGGAATTGATTTAACAGTGGTTTGCAGCATATACCAGTTGTTACAGTGGTTACAGTTTTTATATATCTTGCCTTGGACTTAGGTGCGAAAATTGTGACTCGGTTATTAATGTTTGAGCATGTTACTAATAAAAGCATAGCGAATAATAAAATGGCGGCATTAGGTTGGTGATAAGGGACTCGTGATAAAAGGGCTAGTATTGGCCGTGATGAAGCCACAAGGCGGATCAAACCACTAGCACTGCTTTGAATCTACTGAATTGGACAGAACTTTCTATCTAACGCTCTGCTTGTGAGTAATTCCTGTTCAATTTATACAGTTGTATCATCTTGAAAGCTATCGTAATTAAAGCTATCGTAATTAAAGCTATCGTAATTAAAGCTAAAAGTAGTTATGTTAATTCATTATAGAAATAGGGATCATGGTTAATTTCCTGGCCTGCGGCCACTACGAACGTGGCGCTTCGACCACACCAGACCAAGAGGAAACCAACGGTAGTTCCCTCTTATAGTTTACAAAATAATTGGCCCCGCTGCCCCGCAATATTTTCCTTATTTACTTAAACAACAGAGCGAAAAGGTCGCCATAGGGATTAATTCAGCGTTGAATCTCATTTGAATACGGCTTCGGCCCATTTTGTTGTAAAGAGTGAAAATGCTAACGCTTTCGATTTCGATTGGAATCTGATGTGAATGGATTCACTAATGTCGTGGTGGCATGGATGCCAAATAACGACCTGTACCGCGAAAGCTAAGCTCACAATCATGTGAGCTTCATGCTATTTTTTTCAACAAATACCATAGAAGGCATAGACCTCTAATGCTGTGCATAAGCACAGTTATAATTTGCCTTTTGTAAATTAGCCGTTTTGTTTCTCGTTATGTAATCATAAAAATTTTCGGTTTCAATTGAGTTTATAACCCTCATTGAATCAGCCAAGCTTAAAGATGTATGATAGAAAAATACTATGAAAAGTGATTCCAATGAAAACTTACCCACTACTCGATATCAATTGACCCAAAAACTGCTCTGTAGCCCAGAGCCAGCATCAAAAATAGCATTAAGTATGCCAATTAACTTTGACTAGGCATCGGCCAAGTCCAACAAGCGATTAATGCGTCGCAAATAGCACAACGCATAAAGACTAAAATGTTAGGTTTTCATAATCTGTCGTGGAAACTAGCAATAGAGAAAAATTGGCGGCAAAACAAAGGAGAATGATGATGAGTAAAATAGTAGAGGAAGTAACATCTGCAAATGCTAATTACGTGGCTGACTTTGGAGATAAAGGTAATCTACCAATGCCTCCTGGAAGGCAGTTTGCAATACTTACATGCATGGATGCTCGTTTAGATCCTGCAAAATATGCAGGTCTTGCTGAAGGTGATGCCCATGTGATTCGTAATGCGGGTGGCCGAGCAAGTGATGATGCCATCCGTTCCTTGGTAATTTCATATAAGTTACTTGGAACGAAAGAATGGTTTGTAATTCACCATACGGATTGTGGGATGGAAACATTCAACAATGAAATTATGGGTGGTTTGTTGTCTGGTAGTCTCAAAACCGCAAGCGTTGATGCCTCGGGTTGGCACGATAGCAATGCTGGTGGTGGTACAACCGATGGTAAATACATCAATTGGTTAACTATCAGTGATCAAGAAAAAAGTGTTTTGGAGGATGTTCAGCGAATCAGAAGTAACTCAATGGTTCCAGGTGATATTCCAATTTATGGCTATATTTATGACTGTAAATCTGGAAGCCTTGTAGAAGTTCCAGAGGCAACAGAAGCCGGCAAGGCAAAAATCTAACAAGGCAAAATAACTCGGACTGTCAAGAACTGCGCCGCTTCGCGCTATGCGGCTTTTGATATCCGGTTATTTGCGACGTTAGTGGCTGCAGGCCAGATCTTAAACTAACCTTTGTCCATAAATGAGTTACAACACAATCAAACTTGAATATGTCGGTGCTTAACTTATGGATTAATTTGTTCTGTTCAGTATGGAGGGGTCTGTTTGCAAGCCCTCAGTATCTGGGTCTTTTTAAAACAAAATATTGAGCCAATAGCTTATCGATTACTTCGCATAGGGCGATTGACCGACTTCTTCAGCTACTAACCATACTCGCATATCAAATTCTAATTGGTGGTAATCTGCTAACATAAAGCTGCATAGTTGATAAAAAGCTTTGTTGTGTTCCTTTTCCCGCAGATGGGCCAATTCGTGCACCACTACCATTTGTAATAGCTCAAACGGAACGTGTTTTAAGTGTGCTGCAATTCTAATTTCATTTTTGGCTTTCACTTTATTACCTTGGCGGCGATTAACATAAGAATGCAAACCCAGGGCATGGTGGCTTAAGCTGATTTTTTCGTCAAAAATGACTTTGGCTAATGGGTCTGACTGACGCATATAGGTATTTTTTAATGTCAGCGCCATATCGTATAAGGCTTTGTCTGTGCGAACGTCGTGTATTTTGGGGTAGCGTGTTAAAAAGTGGGCAGCTAAGGCGTTAGCGTCAACGAGTTGGCGAATTTTCTCGACCACGTCAGGACGATAACCATTCAAATAACGCAATGCACTTTGTTCACTTTGCTGCTTTTTAATGTCGGCACTGGTGACTAACAGGCTGAGATCTGTTTTTGGCTTTAATGATTGGCTTGCCGACTTGACTGGCATTTTAGGTGGGGCTTTAGGTTTTTTAGTTTTAGTATCTGACATGGTTGTAGTTCAACTGATTTTTTGGCGTTACCGTTATCTGAGTCGGTATCGATAACGCCAATATAGAACGGTGAAAGCGGTGGGTTACACTTTACCGAAGATGAGTCGGTTATGCTGAACATAAGCAACATCAAATGCATTAAGCTGCACGCGTTTTAGATCCAATGATTCAAAGTCAACTTGTGGCGGGTTACGCTTTAATTGCTCTTTAATAATCAATGGAGAAATAAGCGAAACTGGAAGGTCCATTAATTGAAGTACCGCTTCAAGTTTGAAGCTGGTGGCACTGCCGGCAAACTTGCCTTTTTGTTCACGTTCAATAATAGCTATTTCATCGACTTTGTAGTCGCTCATTAGTTTTTTAAACGCAAAATCAAACTCACGAATTGAGTCCGTGCTAGCTGATTGTGAAATACTGAATGAAACTTTACGACATGCTGGCACGTTATAGGTTTCGCCTTCATAGGTCAGTAAACAGATAATGGCTTCGCCGCCTTTTAATTCCACACCACAAATTTTCATGTTAATCCTTACTGGTTTATTCATACGAGTGTGCCGTTGGCATGCTCGTTATCGTTCATTTGTTGCAGGGCAGTGTACTGCCCTGCATTCATTATTCTGTCATCGCGGTTTGTTGGTCATCTACTTGCAGATTACCTGCGATTTATGGGCTATTTAGTCTTCTGCTGTGCCGTCGTCTTCGATAATGACAATAGGCTTAACTTTACGGCGAACTGGCGCATCACCGACATCGACGCCAGTGATAAAGCGTTTATCACTCTTTGGTGCCGCTTTAGGTTTTTTAGGTGCGCTAACTCTATTGCTGATCACAGCTGCTTTTGCACTGGTACCAGCTTTGCCTGCCTGAGGCTTATCTTTTAGACCGCTAAATTTGGCCTTTAAGCCTTCAATCACCGTGAGGTCGAAATTTTTACGTAAAAACAATTGTACTTTTTTAAAGCTGTCCCAATCTTTAGGACCTACAAATGAAACCGCATCACCTTTAGCGCCTGCACGGCCAGTACGACCAATACGGTGGACGTACTCTTCTGCAAACTTTGGCATATCAAAGTTAATCACTAATGATACGTTGATTAAATCAAGGCCGCGTGATGCCACATCGGTTGTCACTAATATTTTTGATTGGCCACGAGCAAATTGATCCATAATTTGGTTACGAGCCGATTGCTTTAAATCACCACTGAGTGCTGAGGTGGCAAAACCTTGCGCAGCCAATAGCGTGGCTAAACGGTCGGTATCTGAACGCGTAGCGGTAAATACAATCACTTGCTTGTGTTGCTCTTGGCTTAAGATGTGCTGTAGCAAGGCTTGTTTATGGTCTAAATGGTCAACCAAAATAATTCGTTGCTCAATATCTTTATGTTCAGTGTAAGACTCACCGATAGAGACATGGCTTGGTGTTTTTAGCAATGTTGTTGCAATGTCACCGATGCTTTCATGATCTAACGTAGCTGAAAACATTAACGTTTGGCGACGCTTATGATCAGCGGCATCATTAATGGCTTTTAGCTGTGGCGCAAAACCTAAATCGAGCATACGGTCAGCTTCGTCAAGAACCAGTAATTCTAAGCCATTTAAATATAAGTGGCGCTGTTGTAAGTGATCCGCAATACGTCCCGGTGTGGCAACAATGAAATGTGGATCTCTGGCCAATGCTTTGGCTTGGTCGTTAAAGTTCTCACCGCCGAGTACGCTAATGGCTTTATATTGGGTATTGGCGACTAATAAACGTAATTGGCCATAAACTTGCTGGGCTAATTCACGAGTCGGTAACAAGATAAGTACCCGAGGATCTTTTTTCGACAATGCTCTAGTGGATATCACGCGTTGCATTGCGGGCAATAAAAACGCTAAGGTTTTACCTGAGCCGGTTTTAGACGATGCCATTAAATCTTTACCTGATAAGGCAATGGGAAGTGCTTGCGCTTGAACATCGGTAGGCGTAGAAATGCCAAGGTGCTTTAGACTGTCAAGCAGGCGCTTGTCCAACGAAAAATCGGTAAATTGCAAAGGTAAATCCCCTAAAAAATGATAGCCGACGATTATAGCTGTTTCACCTTGCTATAGCCAACAAGAGTCGCTTTAGTTATGCTATTTCTTAGCTTTATATTATTGCCTGAGTTCGACGTCGCTATGGGACGATTCAGGCGGGCGTATCGTAAAATTGAATACCGAGCATGGAAGGAAAGAAAGATGACAAAGCTCACCGTGGGATTAGCGCTAGGCAGTGGAGCCGCTAAAGGTTGGGCACATATTGGGGTATTGAATGGTTTAGCCAAGTTAGATATTTATCCTGACAAAGTGGCAGGTTGTTCGGTAGGTGCATTAGTGGGTGCTGCCTATGCCAATAATCATTTGGGTGAACTTGAAACCTGGGTGAGTGGATTTTCAAGTTGGGATGTACTCGGGTTAATGGATTTAGGCTGGCGCAAAGGCGGACTTATCAGTGGTGAAAAAGTATTTGATGTATTGGCTAATCGTATTGGCGACCTTAACATTGAACAGCTGAATCGTCCCTTTGCTGCAGTCGCGACAGATTTATATTCTGGGCAAGAGATTTGGTTTAAAGAAGGTGACTTACGCCATGCTGTTAGGGCTTCATGTTCAATGCCGGGCTTTTTACCCCCAGTACAGCAAGGGCATCGCTGGGTTGTTGACGGTGCGGTAGTGAATCCTGTGCCGGTATCATTAGCTCGCTCTATGGGCGTTGATGTGGTTATTGCGGTGGATTTAAATGGCCATCGTCGTGGCCAAATGCACTTAATCCCAGAGCAAGTAAAAAGCCGCAAAGCCACTAAGTCTGAACCTATTGATGAAAAGCGCGAGCTTGAATCTGGCTTTATGGACCTATGGGGTAAAGGCAAAGATTATATGAATGGCTTAACCGATAAATTCTCTTTAGGAAGTTCAAAATCCCATCCGGGTATGCTGGCGGTGATGTCACAATCGATGGATATTTTAGAACAACGCCATAAACGTTCACGCCTAATGGGCGAGCCACCTGATATTTGCATCGTACCTGATGTGGGTGATATTGGCACCATGGAGTTTCATCGCGCTAAAGAAGCGATTAAAGCAGGTGAGCAGGCTGTAAGTGATATTAAACATTTAATCGAAGCGACCTTAAAGAAATGTTGAAGCAGTATCGAATATAGTGGTGTGTTTATGATAAATACACCCGTTGATTGCCGCTAAGTGAATGCTTGCTATTTTATCGGTGTTTGTCATTAAATCCGCGTTTGTTATTCAACTAGGGCATTGTCTAACCTGCGCAGTCTGATGTAGTTGATAAGATTATTCACTCTCTCATCGTTATCTAGTAGTTATCTCATAGTTAACTCATGGTGTTTTAGTCATTATCTAGTAGTGACTTGCCCGCAATGATCTATCCGCAATGGTCTACCCGCAATTATCTAACGATAACTACCGAGTCATTAGATACAGTGGGTACGTTATTTATGTTGTTGATCTAGCCATTTAAGGTTCGATCAATGACTTAATACCGTCATTCAGCACCATTTTAAGTTGTCAAATACAACCCTTATGGCGTTTGCACATCAGATTATCGATTCAGCAAAGCATCCCAAATCGCTAAATTATGTCGTTTTTATCCCCTTGTATTAGCCTGTCAAAATTAGTTGCTATTCCTACAATATCTATCGTTGATAGCAAGTGTTTTTTCAATATTAAGTACTGCCGACAATTATGATCTGGATCAAGGTATTACTCCGCGTAAATGTGTCTAATACACTCTATCTTGTGTTGTGCGTGTATTAAAGCGCTATATATAGTGCTTGTAAAGGATGGTTATATGCTTGTAGTAGTGAAAAGGGATGGATGCCGAACTGCTTTTGATGGATGTCGAATCAAAGAGGCTGTTGTGGCAGCAATGGAGTCTGCAGGTATAGCCGACCATCAATATGCACAGCAATTAGCGCAGACGGTAGAGCAGCAAATGGCTGTGAAGACCGAAGTTGATATTCACGAACTACAAGATGCAGTTGAAAATTTATTAATGTCGGGCCCGTTTAAGTCGGTGGCGCGTCATTACATTGAGTACCGTCACGATAGAGATAAACACCGTGAAACCCAGAGTAAATTAAATTGTGCTATTCGCGGTTTAGTTGAGCAATCGGATAGTGCGATTTTAAATGAAAATGCCAATAAAGATGCCAAAGTCATCCCGACCCAGCGAGACTTATTAGCGGGCATTGTGGCCAAGCATTATGCCAAAACCCATTTACTGCCAAAAGATGTGGTAGCCGCCCATGAAAAAGGCGAAATTCACTATCACGACTTAGATTATGCGCCTTTTTTTCCGATGTTTAACTGCATGCTAATTGATTTAGCCGGCATGTTAACGCATGGTTTTAAAATGGGTAATGCTGAAATAGAACCGCCTAAGTCTATCTCAACTGCCACTGCTGTTACGGCGCAAATTATTGCCCAGGTCGCGAGCCACATTTATGGTGGTACCACAATTAACCGTATCGACGAAGTGTTAGCTGAGTTTGTGCAAATCAGTTACCAAAAGCACCTTAGCGTCGCAAAAAAATGGCAAGTGGCTGACGTAGAAGGTTATGCGATGACACAAACCGAAAAAGAGTGTCATGACGCATTCCAGTCACTTGAATATGAAGTGAATACCCTGCATACCGCCAATGGGCAAACGCCATTTGTCACATTTGGTTTTGGTTTAGGCGTGTCGTGGGAGTCGCGTTTAATTCAGCAATCGATGTTAACTGTACGTATGGCGGGTTTAGGTAAAAATCGTAAAACAGCAGTCTTTCCAAAATTGGTGTTTGCCATTAAAGATGGCGTGAATCATAAAGCGACTGATGTTAATTACGATATCAAAAAGATGGCCTTAACGTGTTCAAGTATGCGCATGTACCCAGATATTCTCAATTATGATCAAGTCGTGAAAGTCACCGGTTCGTTTAAAACCCCAATGGGATGTCGCTCATTTTTGGGCGCCTATGAAGAAAATGGTCAATTGGTCCATGAAGGCCGCAATAATCTAGGTGTTGTCAGTCTTAATTTACCGCGTATAGCGTTGGAAGCAGGTAAAGATGAACAGCGTTTTTATCAAATACTCGATGAGCGTTTGTTAATTGCCCGCAAAGCCTTAGAAACGCGTATTGCCCGTTTAGCCGGAGTCAAAGCACGAGTGGCACCAATCCTTTATATGGAAGGCGCCTGTGGTGTGCGCCTAAATGCGGATGATGATGTGAGCGAAATCTTTAAAAATGGCCGGGCATCAATTTCGTTAGGGTTTATTGGTCTTCACGAAACCATTAATGCTTTATATAGCAATGCTGAACATGTGTTTGATAACACACAATTACGTGATAAAGCTGTCGCCATTATTAGTCATTTAAAGCAAGCCACTGAGTCTTGGAAACAACAAACGGGTTATGGCTTTAGTTTATACAGTACCCCAAGTGAAAATTTATGCAGCCGTTTTTGTCAGCTTGATACTACCCAGTTTGGCGTAGTGGCAGGTGTGACCGACAAAGGCTATTACACCAATAGTTTTCACTTAGATGTCGAAAAGAAAGTAAATCCTTTTGATAAGATTGATTTTGAACAACCTTATCCAGCGATCGCTAATGGTGGGTTTATTTGTTACGGCGAATATCCCAACATGCAGCACAATATTGAAGCGCTCGAAAACGTTTGGGATTACAGTTATAGCCGAGTGCCATATTACGGCACCAATACTCCCATTGATGAGTGTTACGATTGCGGTTTTATTGGTGAATTTAATTGTACTAGTAAGGGCTTTGTGTGTCCTAAATGTGGTAATCATGAGCCAAGCCGAGTGTCTGTTACTCGTCGCGTGTGTGGTTATTTAGGTAGCCCAGATGCACGACCATTTAACTTCGGTAAGCAAGAAGAGGTTAAGCGTAGAGTGAAGCATTTATAATGCATTACAGTGCATATCATAGCGTTGATGTGATCAACGGCGAAGGCACCCGCTGTACGTTATTTGTCAGCGGTTGCGAGCATGGTTGTAAAGGTTGCTATAACCAAAGTACTTGGCGTGTAGATGCTGGTCATGTCTTTAGCCAGGCACTAGAAGATCAGATCATTGACGATTTAATCGATACTCGTATTTACCGTCGAGGCTTGTCGTTAAGTGGTGGCGATCCGCTGCATCCCGCCAATCTTGAAGTCGTACTAAAATTGGTTACGCGGATAAAGCTGGAATGTCCCGATAAAGATATTTGGCTGTGGACCGGTTATCAACTGGCTGAACTTACACCGCAGCAACAAGCTGTGGTGAACTTTGTGGATGTGTTGATTGACGGTAAGTATGAGCAAGACAAAGCCGACCCCGCGCTATTATGGCGCGGCAGTAGCAATCAACAGATCCATCGTTTTACGCGCTAGCGTTTTATATGAAGGCGTTAAGACGAGTCGCTTACTGTCAGCTCTTTAACTGTCAGCGCGCTAATCGTTAGCAAATAAATGTTTAATCCGCTAATCGTTAACCCGTTAATGATTAGAAAGACCCACAATATGGCGATAACGTTTAGTGCGCTGTTTGGTTTTATATTGATCGATTAATAAACTCCACAATGGTGAATCATTAGTGTGTGGCGACTTACCTTGGCTTACACGACGAAGTTGGCGTTTAATGACGGCCATCGTCGCCAGTCCAGCCAAAGGTTTACTCTGCCAATTGACTGTTGGAATTGACGGGACAAACTCTGGCTGAATTTGCCATCTATTGGCTAAGTCAGGATAGAAGGCGAGGGCGCTAGCGATACCACATAATGCAAAACCAGCATCAATAACTTGTTGAGCCACAGGTAGGCGATGAATACCTCCGGTTAACATTAATGGAATAGGGCTACGCTGGACCAATTGCGCTGTTAAACTTAAAAAATAAGCCTCTCGAGCTAACGTTCGCTCATCAGCACTGCGACCTTGCATGGCTGGTGCTTCGTAGCTGCCACCTGATAATTCCACCATTTCAACGTGATACTGTGCCAACATATTAATGACGGTTTCGGCGTCGTCGACATCAAAGCCACCGCGTTGGAAATCGGCAGAGTTGAGTTTTACTGCTACATCGAAATCGGCACCACATTTAAGTCTTACTTGCTTAACCACTTCGAGTAATAACTTGGCACGATTTTCAAGCTTTCCGCCCCATTGATCATTACGTTGATTGGTTAACGGCGATAAAAATTGAGCCAGCAAGTATCCGTGTGCAGCATGAATTTGTACTCCATCAAACCCAGCTTGTTGAGCCAATTGTGCCGTGGTAGCAAACCGTTGGATAACCTCTTCAATGTCTGCTGTTGTCATCGCTTTTGGTTGAGAGAACATGGATGAGTGTTTGCCTAAATCGAGAGCGATGGCAGAAGGGGCTAGATTTTTACCGCCCATCGCTTTAAACACTTGACGGCCTGGATGATTGATTTGCATCCATATTCTGGCGTTATTTTGCTTAGCTGTTTTGGCCCATTGGATGAACGGCTCAAGTGCGCTGTTGGGATCTAATACCACTCCGCCAGGGCCGGTCATGGCTAAGGGATCAATCATCACGTTACCGGTGATCATTAATCCTACGCCGCCTTTTGCCCATGCTTCATACAAGTTGAACAATGCGTCATCAGGTTGTTGTAAGGTGTTAGCAAGGTTTTCTTCCATTGCGGCTTTAACCAATCTATTGGGGATGATGGCACCATTGCTCAAGGTGTATGGTGTGAAAATGGTATTAGCCATGAAATAATATCCTAAGGTAAGCCGCTAAATTAATGTGTTGTTTATCCTACAAGTAGCCTAGATAGTCAATTGTCCTTAGTTAGAAAGGGATAAAAAAGCACTGCCACAGGCAGTGCTTTCATCATCTCGTTACTCAATTTAGCGCTAGATTTAACGCTAAATTGAGATCTAGATTTCGAGCAAAAAAAATCCAGATTGATATGTTTTTAAATACGATAAGTTAGGGTTAACTTCGCATTACGCTCTTCGCCGGGTAATCCGCCTAAGAACATGGCTTTATCGTAATATGTTTCATTAAATAAGTTATTAATGTTCAATTGGATTTTATAACGTTCAACGTCATAACTAATCGCTGAATCGATTACCGTATAACTTGGCACATAACCATCTGGAATACCAAATGAGCTAGAGTGTGTGCTGCGTTCATCGACATATTTAGCCCCAAGACTGATTGATACCGGTGCTGGTAAGGCAAATTCTGCGGCATAAGTTACCCAAGCGCCCGCTGTGACATAAGGTACACCTTTTTGACGTTGGCCATAATCACTGCTATTTGGATTTTGATTGTCTCTAGCATCTTGGTAAACCGCGTTAACGTTGACTTTCCATTGGTCACTTAAATATGCATTCAGATCTAACTCAACCCCTTTAGTATCTTCGCTGCCGTCGTAAAAATACGGGAAGATATCAGGTGTTGCTTCGCTGCTTTCGTATTCTGGATTGCTATAAGCCACATTAGTACGTGATGTTTTGAAAAAGACCAAAGAGGCGAGCAATTGATCATCAAATGCTTTGGCACGAATACCTAAATCATTACTGATAGATTGAGAATCTTCACGGTCTGCTTCATTGCCTTTTACATCGCCTAACACACTGTATGCTGTACGGCCTTTAGAATGATTAACGAAAATAGAGATATCGTCAGTAGGCATATAAGTTAGGCCTAAATTGTAGGTTACACCGTTATCTGTGGTATCCGCTTCTGGTTGAGGGTCTGCTAAGCTACTACTGTAACGAGCATCGACACCCAAGTGTTCATAACTTTGTTTAATTTCATTGAATGCGACACCAATACGGCTAGTAAATCCGCCACCTAAATAACCCACATGTTGTAAGCCCAAGCCCCAAGCTGTGACAGATTTATTGTAGTTACTGGTTAATAATGGATCGTAGTCTTCAAATTCACCTTCGCCCCAATTGGGGTTACGGATATCATAAATATACGGTAGCGAACCTTGATATGACAAATTACCATCGGCATCTTTCAAGGTGTAATCTGCGTCGTAAATTGAATACTGTTTAAAGCGAATATCGCGATCTTCAAAGTTAGCATTAACTAATAATTCGTTACTGATATTGCCAATGTCGAAGTCATAACGTAAGTCGGCAAAATACTGCCATGACTTTTCTTCTGCCGAGACTTTGCGGTATTCCTGACGGCGTGCCGCATAAGGGTATAGAGTGCCATCTTCAACCAAGGGCGCACGTGGGTCAGCGTTAATGACGCCACTACGTTGCCAATAAACATAATTATAAGCCCCTGTTTGACGAGCAAAGCTGGTTTCGTAATTACGGTATTGCAGTTGTTGGTTTAAAAATAAGTCATCGGTTAAGTACACATTATGACTTAGTTTAAAGCGCAACTCTTCGCCTTCATTGTCTTTCGCCATTGGTGAAATAAGACCGTTATGACCAAACTCATACGGTGTTAGGCCATCATTTGCGCTTAACGAGTCGGTTAATTGTTGGCGCTGATCGTCTGTTAGTTGTAAACCATTACTGGTAGGGTCGTTGACTAAGTCTTGCCAGCTGACTTCACCAGCGGTTTTCCCCTCGACTGAAGCTGCGTTATAAATGCGGATAGGATGGCCGATTGAATCGACGGGGATCGCATCGCTAATATATGCTGTTGATAGCATAATATTTTGGTTTTCATTCAATACATATTTAAGCGAGCCATATATTTCATCGCGGTCGGTACCAAGATCTCGATAACCTGTACTACGAGCCGTTTTTGCCACGAGGCGATAGGCTAAATCGTCAGTTATTCCGCCCGTAGAATCAGCCATGAGAGAATAACTATCCCATTGACCCACTTCAGCTTCAAACAACTGTTTACTGTCAAATTGAGGTTTTTTCTCAATAAGGTTAATCACGCCACCCGCGCTGCCCATACCATACAGACCAGTAGCAGGGCCCTTGAGTACTTCAACGGAACTCACGTTGGTTAGTGAACGAGTTGGATTAAAGGTGTTACCTAATCCAGCACCGCCATACATACCATCGTAAGTGTAGTTGGCGCCTAATCCGCGCACGACCAAATTGTCGCCAATACCATAATTATTACCCGCTTGAGTTACGCCGCTGATGTTACGAACCAAATCTTGCATGTTGGTGATGCCTTGGGCATCAATTAATGCTTCATCAACAATCACCACCGCGGCAGGCGTTTCCATCAGCGACATATCAGATTTGGTTGCTAAGCCGGAGTTCATCACTACTTGGTTTTGTCTGCCATAAACTGTTATTCGTTCATAATTGGTAGAGGATGATGCATTGGTCGTATCATCTGCAGGTTGTGTTGTAACCTCAGATTGGGAAGTAGGCGTTTGTGCGTGAGCATAAACGGGAAACAGCACACTTTGACAAGCAAGGGCGAGTAGCGATAAACGTAATGGCGTCATAACGGGTTAGGCTCTTTATTAACAATGTTGCGAATGATAATGATTATCATAAGTATTGCAATGGTGTGTTGTGATAAATGTGGCAAAGAATGGGTTTTGGTGATTTGATTGCTGATCAATTGCACAATTTGAGTGAGGAATGAGCATGGTTAACTTGCCAATAAAGGGCATAAATCATGGTAAAGCTTAGGTATTAAGTGGCTTAAGCACACATTAGTATTTGTTATCCAATAAGTGCACCGCGTCTCACGCTGATGATTAATTGTAATGCGATAATATCCAGATTGTTTGTACAGGGTGAAAAACTTTGCCTGTACATTCATATATGAAGCGTTTGCTATTCGCATCTTAGGTGGTTTTGGGTATATAATCTGCCTCCGAAACGGTGTTGTGATAAACGTATAAGCGTAAACGATTCACTAACACGCCAAAGCACTTAAGGTAATCAAATGAATTTAAAGCTAGAACTGCAGACATTGAATGATAAATTAGACAAGTTTCGTCGCAAGTTAGCTGCGGCTGAAGCACGTGGCGATGCCACGATTGTCCTGCAGTTTAAGAAAGAAGTGGCGACAGTGACTAAGCGAATCGCCAGCATTAAAGGCCAGCAAACTCGCGAGTTTAGCAAAGAAGGTGTGGCGTTGAAAGCGTTAGGATTTAAGCGCGTGCTGACTAAAGCCGAACAAGCCGATATGGGTAAGTTAAACAAGTCGGTTAAAGGTTTAGTCGTTGTGCATCCTTTAACGGCATTAGGCCGTGAAATGGGCATAAAAGATGTGACGGGTTTTGCGCCTGCTAAGTTCTAATATTTTCTTTTACAGTTAGTTGTCGTAAGGTTAATTCATGTCGGTAAAGTATATCGCAACATCTAAGTTACCCACTCCTTGGGGTGTTTTTGCTATGCACGGTTTTGAAGAAACCGCGACAGGTAAAGAACACGTTGCTTTGACATTTGGTCAACTGGATCCCACAGAGCCCATGTTAGGTCGTATTCATTCTGAATGTTTGACCGGTGATGCATTATTTAGTTTACGTTGTGATTGTGGTTTTCAATTACAAGCAGCAATGCAGAGTATTGCTGAACAAGGGCAGGGGTTTCTTCTGTACTTGCGCCAGGAAGGCCGTGGTATTGGGTTGCTTAATAAAATAAGAGCTTACGAGCTGCAAGATGCTGGTGCCAATACGGTTGAAGCGAATGAGCGTTTAGGCTTTGAAGCTGATATGCGTAAATACGACATGGTTTTGCCGATGTTAACGCAAATTGGCGTGACTAAAGTAAAGTTGATGACCAATAACCCGCGTAAAGTGATGGCGATGCAAAATATGGGTATCGAAGTCGCAGAACGTATTCCGTTACAAGTGGGAAAGAATCGCTATAACGAATCATACTTAAAGACCAAATCAACAGAGTTGGGCCATATGATGTCGGAATACCATTTCCACGATGAATAGTCTGCAACAATAATAGTCTAAATGATGATGAAACAAAGGCAGAACTTACCGCTTATTGAATCATCATTGTTTGATTACCTGCGTTTTATAGATGTAACCTTCCGCTTATCTTTGATGATATTGCTTATTGTTTGTAGCAGTATGAGTCATGCTACTGAATTAACGCCGACTACACCACCAGAGCTGATCACTGAACCTGACGCGTCTCATTATGCATTTGCCAATTACCTAGGCAGCGGTGTGTATCGAACTTCTGGCCAAAGCGCTGCTGTCGCCAATATTCCTATGGGATTTGTGCTTGACTCAACAGATGACTATTTATTGAAGTTACGCTTTACTGCATCATTTGGTTTTTTTGATTACTCCTTTAATGACCTACCTCAAGGCAGCATTCCTAACAATGTCGGCACAATTACTCTAACCCCTGGGCTTGAATATCACTGGCTGGTGGACGACAAGTTAACGCTTGAGAGCTATGTTGATTTAGGCTATGGACATAATTTTTCAACTTACAGTCATGTGGGTATTTTTTCCACTGGCGTTTCTGCACTCTATAAACTTGATGCGCCTTTGTTTACCCCTATTTGGGTAAATCGGATTTATTATGCAGGTTACCAAAGTAATCAAAACGACAGCACAGAAGGCTATTCGGTTTTTAAAACAGGTGTAGATTTTGGGGTTAATTATGATTGGCAGTGGCAAGATGTCCGGGTTGAACCGAGATTGTTTATTGCCGGACACTGGTATTTCGATAAACTAAAATTTGTTACCCCAGTTGGGAAAGATGTTCTAACCTCATACACCTATGAAATAGGCGCAACGCTAGCATTCTCTAAACCTATCAACTTGAGTGCGATAGGCTTAGACAGTGTCGAAATTGAACATTTTGGATTAAGTTATCAAGTCGGTGGTGGGCTTAAAGTGTGGCGCTTAATTTTTGAATTTCCGCTATAAGCCCTACCAATGTGAATAGGTGAATACATTAATTTGAGCTAGTTCCCCAAATATTGGCATTCACAGGTTCTGTCGATGCAGTCTCTGAGCTAGCTTTAGCAGAAACGACTTTATTTGCTGCAGGTTTAGCCGCATTCACTTTGGCTTTGGCTGGCCGAGATTTAGCAGAAAATGATCCACGGCTATCTTCTTTAGGCGGCGGTAATGGCAGCTTGTTTGCTTTACGATATAAGTATTCAACTTTGTCACGAGCCCAAGGCGTTTTACGTAAAAACTTCAAGGTTGATTTTACACTCGGGTTATCTTTGAAACACTGAATGTTTATCCTAGATGCGAGCTCTTCCCAGCCGTACTTTTCAACGAGTGAAGTCACGATAGTTTCTAGTTTTATGCCGTGAAGCGGATTGTTTGCTTGTGTCATGAGCCGTGCGAGCTAATTAAGTTTGGCAATATTATACCCACATTGTTGCCAAAGTGATATCAACACAGAAACGGCAGCCGAAGCTGCCGTTTATTGATGATATTAACCTCTATAGCTCGTTGACTAGTTCAACTTTGTCATCTTCGTCAGTGTCAATATCCCCTTTGCCTTTGGTTTTAATAATAATCATTGTCGCAATGATTGCGGTAGTGACTAAACCTGCAATGGTTGACACCGTCATCGGTAGACCTGCACCTAATGTTGATGAGTTCAACATAAAGCTAATCACAACACAGGTCATGAACATAGCCGGTACAGTACAAATCCAATGGAATTTATTGTAGCGCAGTAAGTAAGCTGAAGCGGTCCATAACATTAATACAGCAGTAGTCTGGTTTGCGACACCAAAGTAGCGCCAGATAATACCAAAGTCGACTTGAGTCAATACGGCACCGACGACAAATAATGGTAACGCGAGCAATAAACGCTTCGGTAACTCAATTTGCTTGATGTTAAAGAACTCTGCCAAAATTAACCGCGCTGAACGAAATGCGGTATCGCCAGAGGTGATAGGCAATACAATGACACCCAAGATAGCCAAGAAGCCACCAAATGTACCCAATAGCCCATTAGATGCTTCGTATACAACATTTGCTGGGTTACCAGCCATACCGACATTCAATCCTTCAACACCACCAAAGAATGATAATGCAATTGCACACCAAATTAATGCAATAACACCTTCACCAATCATGGCGCCAAAAAATACAAAGCGGCCGTTTGATTCATTTTCAACGCAGCGCGCCATTAAAGGTGATTGTGTTGCATGGAATCCCGATACTGCACCACATGCAATCGTGATGAACAAGGCTGGCCATAATGGCATGTCATTTGGGTTTAAGTTGCTAAAGAAGTCACCCATTTCAAAACCAGGTAACATGGTATGTTCGGTTGATAATGCTAACGCTATAATCAGTCCGAGTGACATAAAGACCAGTAATGCACCAAAGAATGGATATAAGCGACCAATAATCTTGTCGATAGGCACGATGGTAGCAATTAAATAATACACAAAAATGATACCAACAAAGATGGTGACATCTAGTCCGGTAAGTTTGCTTAGTAATCCTGCAGGAGCAGAGATAAACACCACGCCAACTAGCAACAATAAGATAATGGCAAACAAGTTCATAAAGTGTTTGGCATTTTTACCTAAATATTTACCAGCCAAGTTAGGAACTGATTGACCGTTATTGCGTACCGATAACATCCCCGAAAAATAATCGTGAACCGCACCGGCAAAAATACAACCAAATACTATCCATAGCATCGCCGCCGGGCCATAAAGGGCACCAAGGATCGGACCAAAAATTGGACCGACACCAGCAATGTTTAACAGCTGAATTAAATATACTTTCCCTTTAGACATCGGTACGAAGTCGACACCGTCTGTCTGAGTGAAAGCAGGCGTTTGTCTTTGGGTGTTAATGCCGAACACTTTTTCGACAAAAGCCCCATAAATAAAATAGCCGCCAATTAGCAGGCCTACACAAAGTAAAAACCACGTCATTTTGTTATCTCCCCATTTTTATAGTGACATCATTTTAAAACATCAAAATAGGTAATTTGGGACTAACTGAGTGACAGGTTAAAAAGGCTGAGTAAGCGGTAAATAGTCATCCTGAGCGGTGTTGGTGGTTGGGCAAATGTGGTGCATGTCACGCTTTATGTGGTGTATACCTGGTTATTGAAATCCAAGCAACTGCTTTAACTCTTTAAGATAACGACGTGACACCGGCACTTTTGCCCCGCTATGGGTGGTGACTTCTGCACCCGTGTCGGTGATTTCAATTTCTGAAATAGCACTTGGGGCCAGTAAGTATTGTTTATGGCAACGAAATAACGCGGTTTTTTGCTCTAATACCTTAAGGGTTAATTGGGTGTGACTGAAACCTTTATTGGAGCACACATGAATACCGCCTACATCACTGACTATAAATTCTACATCAGCGGTAGCGACAACTTTGAGTTTATTGCCGCTGTAGCAGGGTAAATGGGCTAATTGCGTTGGCAGTATCTGCGTCATTAATTGCGGCGTCATGTTGGTGCGTACTTTGTCTAAAGTTTGGTTAAAGCGTTTTTCATCGATGGGTTTAAGTAAGTAGTCGAATGCATTGTTATCAAATGCTTTGATCGCATATTCATCAAATGCGGTAATAAATACTGCTCGTGGCATTTTTTCAGGATTAAGCATGGCGATTAACTCCATGCCATTTATCCGTGGCATTTGAATATCAACAAAAATCAGATCGGGCTTTAACAGGTTAATTTGTTGTAGTGCTTCAATGGCATTACTACACTGTCCAAGGACTTTGATATCAGGATGTTTGTCGAGTAAATCTGCCACTGCTTGGCGGGCGAAGGGTTCATCATCAATGATTAAGCACGAGATCATTGGTCAATTTCCTTTAACGGTAAACGCACACTAACGCGGGTGAATACATCGGGTTCACACTCAACTTCAATACCGTATTGGCTGCCAAATAAATTTTGAATTCGTTTGTGGACTAAGTTCATGCCTAAACCATCTGTGTTTTTAGAGGGTTGATATAAACCGGCATTATCGGTCACGTTAAGCAATAAGTCATCGCCGTCTAATGTGGCTTTAACATCAATAACACCAGCATCAAGCATCCGCGACGTACCGTGTTTAACTGCATTTTCAATCAAAGGCTGTAAGGTAAATGCAGGCATTTTTTGGTGATGATAAATCATAGCAATATCTATGTTGACTTGCAGTTTGTCGATAAAACGGGCGCGTTCAATGGCTAGGTAAGCGTCTATGTGCTCAAGTTCATCAGCCATTGTCACAAGTCCAGTCGTTCGGGTTAAGTTGATGCGTAAAAATTGCGATAACTGCTGTAATAATTGTTTAGACATTTGCGGGTCACGCTTAATAATTGCACTGATTGTATTGAGTGCATTAAATAAAAAGTGTGGATTAACTTGAGCTTGTAGTAGTTTTATCTCTGCTTGTATCAATAAGTTTTGCTGTTGTTCAAAGCGGCCATAAAGAATTTGGTTAGACAGTAACCTGGCAATGCCTTCGCCTAAAGTACGATTAATGTTTAAAAACAATTTGTTTTTAGGCTCGTATAATTTAATGGTGCCAATGACTTCGTCGTTACTGCGCAGCGGAATAACTAGGCTTGAGCCTAAACTGCAATTGGGCGATATAGAACAGGAATAAGTGGTATCGACACCATCAGCAAACATCACACTATTTTGTGCGATGGCTTCGAGAGTGATTTTTGAGGAAATAGGCGTATTAGGTATATGGTGATCGGCACCAAGCCCAATAAATGCCAGTAATTTAGTGGTGTCGGTAATGGCGACTGCGCCGACTTGGGTTTCTTCTATTACTATCTGGGCGACTTTTTGGCTCGACTCTAAATCAAACCCTTTAGACAGTAAGCCGACACTGCGCTCAGCTATTTTGAGTGCTTTAGTCGAAAAGCTGGAAGAAAGTTTATCAAACATGGCCTTTTGGTCGCGAACAATACTCATAAACATCGCCGCGCCTAATGAGTTAATCAGTAGCATTGGCGGGGCGATGAGTTTGACTAATTCCCAGGCTTGGTCAAAGGGTTTTGCGATTAATACAATTATCGACATCTGCATTATTTCAGCCATAAACGTCACACCAAATACCACAATTGGCTGATAAACCATTTCTGATTTACCGGCTTTTTTGAAGTAATAACTGATCATACCCGCGGATAAGCCTTCTAAGGTGGTGGATATGGCGCAAGCAATATCAGTGAATCCACCCATTGAATAACGGTGTAATCCACCTGTTAACCCAACCAGTAGACCAGTGACTGGTCCACCTAATAATCCGCCCAACACAGCACCCATAGCACGAGTATTGGCGATGGCTCCAGATGTTTGCTCACCAAAGTAAGTCGCCATAATGCAAAAGCTGGAGAACACCAGATAGATAAAAATTTTGTGCGGTAATCTTTTTGATGTTTCTGCGAAAAGTTTAAACAATGGCGTTTTACTGACTAAGTAAACGATAACTAAGTAAACACACATTTGCTGTGTTAGCAGTATTATTAACGACATATATTCTCTTTGGATTAATTAAACGCAGTCAAATTGTGGTGGATATATTATTGACTCTTGTGAGCGTGTATTAACAGGTTAGTCAAGTCTAGTTCTCAGCATCTGGTTTTCAAAATGTGAGTGTAATATAAAACCATACTATTTCAATTTCAGTCTATTGTTAAAAAGCTATCAACAGTAATAATAGGTTATCAACTAAGGTTGTTTTAGAACCGGGATATTGTATTTCGATGCATCGCTGAACTATCACGTTTTGTCACGACTAATGAGTCGACCATGATGAGTCGACCATGATGAGTTGTCTAAACATATCATTGCTCACAATCGATAATACGCTATAACTTGGGTATTTGGTGCATCACAGGACCGCATCTATGCCAGTATATTCTGAAGATATTAACCAAAAACTGTTGCTGTTAACGTGATGTTTTACGCAATAAATCAGATTGTTTCACACTACTTTGCTGATAAAACTCATCAATGAGTATTCTGAGAATTTTGGATTTGGCAACTTTGCTGGTTTTGGCTATCTCATCCAATTGTGAAATGCTTTTTTCGGTCAGTGTGAAAGTGGCATGACGATAAATTTTAGTGCTTTTTTTATCGAGCCCTTTTAAGAACTCTTGAGTTGTTGAAGTGATATCGGGTTGACCATGCGATGCCCCAAGACCTAACGCATAATTATTAGCATCTTCGATAAAGTCGTCTACAGATACCTTTACTCGGGTATCTTTGGGTTTCTTGCGCTTAAGATCAGTTAAACTCATAACTATTTTCTGGTGGAATGGCAAAAAGCTCATCGGCAATGGCTCTAATTTCATCTGCCGCTTTACCGCTAGGATCGATTTCAAGCACTGAAGAACCGCTTTCTTCGCTGTCATCATAGATGTTACGACTAAACGTCACTGAATTGAGTGCGCGTAAACCAAAAGACTCAACCACTTCCTTAGCTTCTAAAATCCGTTTACCTTGAGATGGCAGTGCAGGGCATTGTGTTATCACAATGGCGGCAATCATTTTAGGATTGACCATTTTACAAGTACTGAGCATGTCTTCCATATGAGGTAAGGTTTTAAGATCGCGTCGCTTAGGACGAAGTGGGATAACAACATAGGTTGCGACAGACATGGCAGCTCGCATTGCTAGATTATCCTGGCCACCACAATCAACAATGACATAGTCAAACCGATCATTAAGACTCAGTAGATCATTACGGATTTTTCCATAAAGCTGAATACAATTGATGGCTTTTAGGCTGGGGTCATTATTACGAGCTTGGATCCAGTCGGATGTGGTTCGTTGCGGATCGCAGTCAACCATAAGTACATTTGCATCGTGTTTTTGGCTAATATGTACAGCAATATTTTGTGCTAAACAGCTTTTGCCACTGCCACCTTTTTCTCCACCAACCAGCAATATCATGTTGTGATCCTTGATGCTAGGCGCTTTGTAGCACCGAAAATATCGATTAGTATTTTATCTTGAGTATAGAGCAGCCATAAAGGACTGCATGAAAATAATCAATTAAATTAGCTGTAAAGCAATATGGTAACTATGAGGTGAGCATTCGGTGCAACGGCAAACTTGGCCTTTAATGGTATTTTGTTTATCGGTGTTTTCATTGAACGTTAAGGCTATCAAATCACCCACTTTAAAAGAGGTTTTAAAGTCAAATAATACCCCTTTGCGAGCAAGATCGATGCAGATACCATGGTCGACACATGATTCACCATGAGCATTAATCCAATCTAGGCGGATCCGCTCAGCTTCCATATCTACACGTAACGAACCGCGTTTTTCTTCGAATCCTGTTGGCTCTTGGCCCATCCTGTTTCTCCTTGAAATGATCCGTCTATCGGCATCTTGAACTGTTGTTTGGCGATAATTCATCATCAAGACTATAGATGCCTAATTACCGCTAGCCTTACAACATTCTATTGTTTAGCTCATTATTGTTGTCGTTAACATTCAGTGCTGAGTGTTAACGTTTTACATCGACTTATACATTTACCTTTTTATGCTGTTAGTAATTTTTAGCATAACTGCTTTGTTAAGCAAGACAAAATTATCATTATAATGCTGAGTCATCGATACTCGGTATGTTGAGTGGCAGTTAAGGTGATTAATTATCGTAGTCTTGGTTTTTAGGGTAAGGCATTTTCAACTGACCCCAACGAATCACAATTACCGTGCCAGCCAGTAAAATTGTCGACAGTGAAATGGCTAAAATACGCCAATCTTCCATGCCTTTCATGTCTAAAATCAAGTATCGAGCCAATGCAACAATTGCAATATAAAGCGGCATACGAATAGGTAATTTACCGGACTCAATATAATTAACGACCATCGCTAAAACTTCAAGATAAATAAACAGTAATAGTAAATCGGCCAGCTCGACGGTTCGAATGGCAATCATGTGGAGAATTTCTTCACCAATAGCAAATACCGTTGCCAGTGCGATAATTAATAATACTAAATGTTCGATATTTTTTAAGGATTTTAGTCCTACTTTTCGCAGTAATGGCATAGTCATCTTCATTAATAAAATCAAAACACTATTATTGACGACTTCCGCATAATTTCCCAGTGATCTGGGTCGATTTTTTGAGATAAACTGTGGTTTGCAGAATAAGTGGTTAATATACTCTCCACTCAATATCGATATAGTATGATTTACGCCGTTATGAGTCATTAGTTAGCGTTTTATCTTTACTAGGCTCAGATTAATCCTTCACGAGGCTAGAGTCATGCCATTCAATAGACATAAAAAAACCGCTAAAGCGATGCTCTAGCGGTTTGTCTAAATAAAGGTAAACGATTAACGTTTTAAACCTTCATTTAGTAGGGGACGCATAGTTTTAACTAATTGCGTGGTCACTTTTGGACTACCAGCCACAATGTTTCCTGAAACCATATAGTTGTGTCCGCCCATAAAGTCAGTAACAGTACCGCCAGCTTCACGACAAATTAAGTCGCCCGCAGCAATGTCCCACGGCTTAAGACCAATTTCAAAGAAACCATCTAAACGGCCTGCAGCGACGTAAGCTAAATCTAATGCAGCAGAACCACCACGACGGATATCAGCACATAATGGGAATACTTCACCCAAAATAGCCATATAGCTTTCAGTGTGTTGACGTGCTTTGAATGGGAAACCGGTGCCAATCATGGTGCTGCTCAAATCATTTACGTTGGTTACACGTAAACGGAAATCATTGAGCTTAGCGCCTTTGCCGCGAATCGCTGAAAATAATTCTTCACGGACAGGATCGTAAATAACGGCAACTTCAATTTTGCCTTTATATTGTAATGCGATAGATACCGCGAAGTGAGGAATACCACGAACGAAGTTGTTAGTGCCATCCAAAGGATCAACAATCCAAATGTAGTCTTTATCAGTACCACGGTTTTCACCGTTTTCTTCACCAATAATGGTGTGGTCTGGATAAGATTTACGAATTTGATATGTAATAGTTGCTTCTACTTCCTTGTCTACACTAGTCACAAAATCATTAATACCTTTACTGCTTACCTCAACACGGTCAAGTTCAGTATAGGCGCGCATAATAGTTTGGCCCGCGGCGCGAGCAGCGCGCGTGGCAATAGTCAGCATCGGATGCATTGCAATCCCCTGGATGTTAAAGAACGAGTAAAATAGCGCCCGCATTATACTTAATTTGACAGTTATATCAAATGCAGATTTTCATATAACGTAATTTTTAACGATTGTGATAATATACGGATAATATTTTTAGCTAAAAGAAAGTGCTACATGCTCAGTAATATTCGTGTTGTTTTAGTTGGTACCTCACACCCTGGTAATATTGGCTCTACTGCTAGAGCGATGAAAACCATGGGCTTATCAAATTTATATCTTGCAGAGCCAAGAACAGAGCCTGATGGGCAATCGATAGCACTAGCTGCTGGTGCGTCAGACATTCTGAAAAACCTTACGCGAGTTGATTCGTTAGAAGAAGCCATAGCCGATTGTAGTCTAGTCATTGCCACGAGTGCACGCAGCCGTACTCTTGATTGGCCGATGCTTGATCCTCGTGAAGCGGGTTTGAAACTCACTAAAGAAAGCTTAAATGGCCCTGTTGCTATTGTTTTTGGTCGTGAGAATCATGGCTTAAGTAATGAAGAGTTACAAAAATGTACCTACCATGTAGCTATTCCGGCAAACCCAGAATATAGCTCGCTAAACTTGGCTCAAGCAGTACAAATTATTTGTTATGAAACTCGAGTTGCCCATCTAGCGCAAACAGAAACACCCACTGTAACGGATGAATATCCATTAACCTCTGAGCTAGAACGTTTCTTCGTCCATTTAGAGTCGACGTTGTCTAAAACAGGGTTTGTGATTAAGAATCATCCTGGACAAGTGATGACTAAACTTCGTCGTTTATACACTCGTGCACGTATTGAAGCACCAGAGATGAATATTCTTCGTGGTATTTTGACTTCCATTGATAAGAAAATGGATAAACAAGATTAAGCAGTAAAGGAACATACCATGGGCGTCATCGATAGACTAAAAGAAGACATTGAATCGATATATCATCGAGATCCAGCCGCAAACAGTACCTTAGAGATAATATTTAATTATCCCGGTATGCACGCGATTTGGATCCATCGTATTAGTCATAAACTCTGGCTTGCCAACTGGCGCTTTACTGCGCGTTGTTTATCAACATTTTCGCGTTGGTTAACGGGTGTTGAAATTCATCCTGGCGCGACGATTGGTCGACGTTTTTTTATTGACCATGGTATGGGTGTCGTTATTGGTGAAACCGCTGAAATCGGTGATGATTGCACACTTTATCATAGCGTTACTTTGGGTGGGACCACCTGGCAGCCAGGCAAACGTCATCCTACATTAGGTAATAATGTGGTTATTGGTGCAGGGGCCAAAGTACTTGGACCTATCACTATGCATGATGGTGCACGTGTTGGCTCTAATTCTGTGGTTGTTAAAGATGTCGCAAGCGATCATACCGTCGTAGGTATTCCTGGACGTGTAGTGTCTTCGCCGACCAACCAGTCAAAAGAAAAAACTGAACGTCGCACCGAAATGGCCAAAAAGTACGGTTTTGATGCGTACGCTGTGTCACCAGACAATCCAGATCCGGTCGCTAATGCGATTGGGCAAATGCTTGACCATATGCATTTGATGGACTCTAAAGTACAAGAACTGTGTAATGCCATTCAACAAATGGGCGGTGAAGTCTGTACTAAAAAGTTGCCAGAGTTAACCGTTGATGCATTCGATGAAGCTTCTCGAGAAGCGGCCACTAATCGTAAACAAGATATTGATAAGTTCGACCCGAGTATTTAATAATCCGTAAGTCATTGTAGATTCAAGTCAAAGAAATGGCCGATAATGCGATTAATTTCCTTGTCGGCATTGAATCTTACAAGATAAAAAGGTTAAATACGCCCTGCGAAAACATGGACCTTTTGGTTATAAGCAATGCCATAATACCCGAGTGTTTTAGTAGGATTAATACTTGACTAAATTACTCGGGTATGTTGAAATTACTGCATACTTTTTGGGAGCAGTACAAGTTATGAAACTTACATCAAAAGGTCGCTATGCAGTGACAGCTATGCTGGATGTTGCGATTCACTCTGCTACTGGTCCTGTACCTTTAGCCGATATTTCTGAAAGACAAGGTATCTCTTTGTCTTATCTTGAACAACTCTTCGCTAAGTTACGTAAACATGGTCTAGTGTCGAGTGTCCGCGGACTCGGTGGTGGTTATCGATTAGGTTTAGAAGCCGTCGATATCTCAGTTGGCATGGTCGTGCATGCTGTTGATGAATCTGTAGATGCCACTCGTTGTCAAGGAAAAGGTAACTGCCAAAGCGGTACTCGTTGCCTAACCCATTCTTTATGGGGTGACTTAAGTAAACAAATTTCAGATTTTTTAAACAGTATTTCTCTTGCAGGTTTAATGCAAAAGCGAGATGTAAGATTTATCTCGTTAAAGCAAGATGAAATACAAAAGGAACATAGAGTGAGTTTGTAACTCAGCTATGTTGATTGATATATAATTATTATTTGTACGTTGTATGTAGCCTCATCTGAGACTGCTAAGTACGGAGTGTGTTATGAAGCTTCCTATCTATTTAGATTATGCCGCAACAACCCCTGTAGATCCGCGTGTCGCAGAAAAAATGATGCAACACATGACAATGGACGGTGTGTTTGGTAATCCAGCATCGCGTTCACATCGTTATGGTTGGCAAGCAGAAGAGGCGGTTGATGTCGCCCGTAATCAAGTTGCCGATTTAATTAATGCTGATCACCGTGAAATTGTTTTCACATCAGGTGCGACAGAGTCAAGTAACCTTGCGATTAAAGGTATTGCCCATTTTTATCATAAAAAGGGCAAGCACATCATCACCAGTAAAACTGAACATAAAGCAACGTTAGACACGTGCCGTCAGTTAGAACGTGAAGGTTATGAAGTCACTTATCTTGTTCCCGATGCTAACGGCATTATCCCAATGGAACGCTTAGAAGCGGCGATGCGTGATGACACTATTTTAGTCAGTATTATGCACGTTAACAACGAGATTGGTGTTATCCATGATATCAACGCAATTGGTGAATTATGTCGTTCAAAAGGCATCTTTTTCCACATGGATGCGGCACAAAGTGCTGGCAAAATACCAATTGACGTTCAAACCACCAAAGTTGATTTGATTTCGATTTCTGGCCATAAAATGTATGGACCAAAAGGTATCGGCGCATTATATGTTCGCCGTAAGCCACGTATTCGTCTTGAATCGCAAATGCACGGTGGTGGACACGAACGCGGTATGCGTAGTGGCACACTAGCAACACATCAAATCGTTGGTTTAGGTGAGGCTGCAGTTGTTGCAAAACAAGACATGGTAGCTGATAGCGCACGTATTACTCATCTACGCGATAAGTTGTGGAACGGTATTAAACACATCGAAGAAACCTATATCAACGGTGATATGGAACAACGCTATAGTGGTATTTTTAACGTGAGCTTCAACTTTGTTGAAGGCGAGTCGTTAATGATGGCCTTGAAAGACTTAGCGGTTTCTTCAGGTTCAGCCTGTACTTCAGCAAGTTTAGAGCCAAGCTACGTATTACGTGCTTTGGGTTTAAATGATGAAATGGCACATAGCTCGATTCGTTTCTCTATTGGTCGCTTTACGACTGATGAAGAAATTGACCACGCTATCAAAACGATAACTGAATCTATCGATAAGTTACGTGAAATGTCTCCATTATGGGAGATGTTCAAAGATGGTATCGATTTAGAGCAAGTCCAATGGGCACATCACTAATTTAATCTTATTAAATGAGTGTAATACCATTAAATCGTAAACTGATAACGACACAGATTTTGGAGCAGTATCATGGCTTATAGCGAAAAAGTAATCGATCATTATGAAAACCCACGTAACGTAGGTTCATTTGATAAGAACGATCCATCAGTAGTAACTGGTATGGTTGGTGCACCCGCCTGTGGTGATGTAATGAAATTGCAACTTAAAATTAATGCTGACGGCATTATTGAAGATGCAAAATTCAAAACCTATGGTTGCGGTAGCGCAATTGCATCTAGCTCATTAGTAACAGAATGGGTCAAAGGCAAAAGCGTTGATGAAGCAGCGACGATTAAGAATGCAGACATCGCCGAAGAGTTAGCATTGCCGCCGGTTAAAATTCATTGCTCAATTTTGGCTGAAGATGCCATTAAAGCAGCAATTGAAGAGTACAAAAGCAGACAAGCTAAGTAATACCTGGAGTTAAGATGGCAATTTCAATGACCCCCGCTGCGGCTGATCGAGTTAGATCGTTTCTTGCTAATCGCGGGAAAGGCCTCGGCTTGCGCCTTGGGTTGAGAACATCAGGTTGTTCAGGAATGGCATACGTCATTGAGTTCGTTGACGATCTCAATGACGATGATGAACTTTATAATATCGAAGGTGTGAATATCATCATCGATGCAAAAAGCTTCATTTATTTGCAAGGTATTGAACTTGATTTTGTCAAAGAAGGCCTAAACGAAGGTTTTCAGTTCAATAACCCTAACGCAAAGGGTGAGTGTGGTTGTGGTGAAAGTTTCACCGTTTAATCATTGTTCACCTAATTAAGCCGTTTTATATCAAACAGTAAGCATGATATCTGCCCATGAATTATTTCGACCTGTTTAATGTAGTACCTGCCTTTGATATCGACACCGCCTTACTTGCAGAGCGCTATCGCGACCTGCAAAGGGCGGTTCATCCCGATAAATTCGCTAATGATACCGAGCAACAAAAGCTCCTTTCAGTACAGCGTACTGCACAAGTTAATGATGGCTATCAAACGTTAAAGAATCCCTTACGCCGTGCTGAACATATGTTGAGCTTGCGCGGAATTGAATTAAGTCATGAAACCACAACATTGAAAGATGGTGCATTTTTGATGCAGCAAATGGAGTGGCGTGAAGCACTTGAAGACATCAAAGATAGTAGTGAACCACAGTCATCAATTGATGAACTGTATGATTCGTTTGCTGAATTTGAGTCAACATTATTCACTAAGCTAGCGACGCTATTGATTAGTGATGAAAGTTCAGATGCTTTATTAGCGGCAGATCAAATTCGTAAGCTAAAATTTATGGCAAAATTACATGATGAGTTAGCCCGTATTGAAGATGGCTTGCTCGACTAATTGGCCCTAAATTCTAAACCTTATTATTTATGATTAGCTTGGCTAATCGATAACACAACAAGTTGGAACACTATGGCACTGTTGCAAATTGCAGAACCTGGCCAAAGCGCCGCACCGCACCAGCATCGTCTTGCGGTTGGAATTGATCTTGGTACCACCAACTCACTTGTTGCTGCGGTAAGAAGTGCTCAAGCATTAACTTTGCCTGATGAGCAAGGTCGTCATTCATTGCCGTCTGTGGTGCATTATGGCGAAACCAATGTGTTAGTTGGCTATGAAGCTCAAGACAAATCAGCTTTAGAACCACAAAACACCATCGTTTCTGTGAAGCGTTTTATGGGACGTAGCCTCACTGATATTCAGTCTGGTGTACATCGTTTACCCTACGCATTACACGCGAGTGAAAACGGCTTGCCAGTGTTTACTACGCCGATGGGACAAGTTAATCCTATTCAAGTGTCTGCCGAAATTTTAAAACCTTTAATTGCGCGAGCTGAAACCACATTAGGTGGTGAATTAGAAGGCGTGGTGATTACCGTACCTGCGTATTTTGATGATGCACAACGTCAAGGTACCAAAGATGCTGCTGAATTATTGGGTGTTAAAGTATTACGTTTATTGAACGAACCCACTGCAGCAGCCATTGCTTATGGATTAGATTCAAAGCAAGAAGGTGTGATTGCCATTTACGACTTGGGCGGCGGTACTTTCGATATCTCGGTTTTACGATTAAACCGTGGCGTATTTGAAGTGTTAGCCACAGGTGGTGATTCTGCATTGGGTGGTGATGATTTCGATCACTTACTCGTGAGCCATTTACAACAGGCATGGCAGATAACAGAACCAGGCAGTCAATTAGCACGTCAATTACTGATTGAAGCTCGCCGAGTTAAAGAAGCGTTGACTGACAATGACAGCGTTGAAGCTTCTGTCGTCATGGCTGAAAAGACATTAACCTGCATTGTCGATAAAAGCTTACTTAACGAGTTAATTGGCGCGTTGGTGAAAAAAACCATCGGCAGTTGTCGTCGTACTTTACGTGATGCTGGCGTGAGTGTGGATGAGGTTATTGAAACCGTCATGGTCGGTGGCTCAACTCGCGTGCCATTGGTGCGTGAACAAGTTGAAACTTTTTTCAAAAAGACACCATTGACATCAATCGATCCTGATCGTGTTGTTGCTATTGGTGCCGCGATTCAAGCAGATATTCTTGTTGGTAATAAGCCTGAATCGGATTTGTTACTATTAGATGTGATTCCATTATCCCTAGGTGTTGAAACCATGGGCGGCCTGGTTGAAAAAGTGGTTACTCGTAATACCACTATTCCCGTTGCTCGCGCACAAGAGTTTACCACGTTTAAAGATGGTCAAACGGCCATGGCATTCCATGTGGTGCAAGGTGAGCGTGAACTCGTTGATGATTGTCGCTCATTGGCCCGTTTTACCTTACACGGTATTCCGCCTCTAGCGGCAGGTGCTGCACATATCCGGGTGACATTCCAAGTAGATGCTGATGGCTTGCTTAGTGTTACTGCGATGGAAAAGTCCACCGGGGTTAAGACATCGATTCAAGTTAAACCGTCATTTGGTTTATCTGATACTGAAATAGCAACCATGTTAAAAGATTCGATGAAGTATGCGAAAGATGACATTACTCGTCGTATGCTGGCTGAACAAAAAGTTGAAGCGGCGCGGGTGATCGAATCGCTTAATGCTGCTTTGGCAAAAGATGCAGCGCTTCTAGACGAGCAAGAACGCGAAGAGTTAGTCGTTGCGATTGCCCAACTTGATGCCGTAGCACAGCAAGATGATATTGATGCCATTGAAAAAGCGATTGCAAATCTCGATGATAAAACCCAAGATTTTGCGTCAAGACGTATGGATAATTCTATTAGAGCGGCGCTAAAAGGGCAGTCGGTCGACAACATATAGGTGAAATGATGCCACAGTTAGTATTTTTACCCCATCAAGAACTTTGTCCAGATGGCGCAGTACTTGAAGCAGAAGTGGGTGAGACCATTTTAAACGTTGCGCTGCGTAACGGTATTCATATTGAACATGCGTGCGAAAAGTCATGTGCTTGTACTACATGCCATGTCATTGTGCGTGAAGGTTTTGAACAGCTTGACGAAAGTGATGAGTTAGAAGACGACATGCTAGATAAAGCATGGGGACTTGAGCCTGAAAGTCGTTTATCTTGCCAAGCTAAAGTGGTGGATTGCGATATGATTATCGATATTCCTAAATACACAGTCAATATGGTCAGCGAAGGTTAGTGTTTGCCGAAGTATTAGCGTATCAATAATCCCATTTATAGCGGGTAATTGATCACAAAAAAAAGAGCCAATCTTGCTAGATTGGCTCTTTTTTTATCTGTGGTCATTCCAGTCATTGATTTTAAATAAACTCAGCGTATGATGCGCGAAAATTCCAATTTTGGAGCACTCTGTGCGCATCGCAATACTGTCTCAAGGCCCGCAATTATATTCTACTAAACGCTTAGTTGAAGCTGCTGTCGCCCGCGGACACGAAGTCAAAGTTATTAATCCATTAAAGTGCTATATGAATATCAATATGACCAAACCTAGCATTCATATGGCGGGTAAAGATCTGGGGCATTTTGATGCTGTCATCCCTCGTATTGGTGCTTCAGTGACCTTCTACGGTTCTGCAGTATTACGTCAATTTGAAATGATGGGTGTGTATGCGGTTAATGGTTCAATTGGAATAGCGCGTTCACGAGATAAATTGCGTTCAATGCAGCTGTTATCACGTCAAGGTATTGGCTTGCCGATCACTGGTTTTGCCAATAAACCCAGCGATATCCCTGATTTGATTGATATGGTCGGCGGTGCGCCATTAGTGGTTAAATTGTTAGAAGGTACTCAGGGCATTGGCGTGGTATTAGCTGAAACCCGCAAAGCTGCAGAGAGCGTGCTTGAGGCCTTTATGGGACTCAAAGCCAATATTATGGTGCAAGAATATATTGCTGAAGCACAAGGCGCTGATATTCGCTGTTTTGTGCTGGGCGATAAAGTGATTGCTGCGATGAAGCGCCAAGCAAAGCCGGGTGAGTTTCGTTCTAATTTACATCGTGGCGGCAGTGCTACTTTGGTTAAATTAACTCCGGAGGAGCGATCAGTCGCGCTTCGCGCTGCAAAAACAATGGGGTTAAATATTGCTGGGGTTGATTTATTACGTTCTAACCATGGTCCGGTTGTGATGGAAGTTAACTCATCTCCTGGTTTAGAAGGCATTGAAAAAGCGACTCAAAAAGACGTTGCCGACGCCATTATTGGCTTTATGGAAAAGAATGCCAACAAGTCCATCAAGTCAGCACAATAAGATTTAGCGATTACCAAAGAGCAGAAATTGGGTCATGTTAATAAAAATGACTCAATTTAGTGATGAAATATCACCGTAAAAGCGGATAAGGCTAGGAATATATGGCTAAATTACGTATAATCCGCGCGAATTTTTTAAACTTGCTCACATTAAGGAAGCTAGTTATGGCGATCGAACGCACATTTTCTATTATCAAGCCAGATGCAGTTGCTAAAAACCACATTGGCGCTATTTATAACCGTTTTGAATCAGCTGGTCTTAAGATCATTGCTTCTAAAATGGTACAACTATCTAAAGAACAAGCTGAAGGTTTCTACGCTGAACATAGCGCACGTCCTTTCTTTGGTGCTTTAGTTTCTTTCATGACTTCTGGTCCAGTAATGGTTCAAGTGTTAGAAGGCGAAAACGCTGTTCTAGCTAACCGTGAAATCATGGGTGCAACTAACCCAGCTGAAGCTGCTCGTGGCACCTTACGTGCTGACTATGCTGCAAGCATCGACGAAAACGCAGTTCACGGTTCTGATGCAGTTGAATCAGCGGCACGCGAAATTGCTTACTTCTTCAGCGCTGACGAAGTGTGCCCACGCACTCGTTAATCGTTGCTGTAAGTTGATAAAAAAGGGGCTTCGGCTCCTTTTTTGTGTCCGCTCTTCAGATATTGAGCACTTTGTTTGATAACGACTTCTTCGTGCTTAAATCGACTATTTCACCGTATTGCGTTGACTAAAAACAAAACATTTAATTAACAATAATATTGCGAATTGGTGTGTTGATATAGTGTTAAATAAAGTATCTGTACTCCGTCAGAAAGTTCCGAATCTTATACGAAATATCACCAAACAGGCTTTTTTGCCGTTTAATAAACAGGACTTCTCAGGACCGATATTAAGGCCGTTTTGAATAGATTTAGTCTATAAAAATGCTAACAAGTTACTTTTCTGAATAAATACTCAGTAATATTGAAATGTCATTCTGACGTTTTTTACGACAAATAATCTATTTTATTTAAAATATTGAAAATTAATTTTTGATGCATTTTGTGATCAATTGTTTTCAAATTGTTATCTGTGTTTCGTTTTTGTATTTTAATATGTATTTATTTGTTTTTTTATGGTCTTTAATTTGTATTTTTATTTGCGGTTTAAAATGTTAATAATCTTGATAAATGCCGTTAAATTCGGTAACTTATTGATTTTAAATGGATCGTTTTAAGTCAAATTAATTATCAATCCACATGTTAAATGTGATGTTGTTCACATGTTGCCCTTATTGACTAAAGGTTTTTTATTCATTAATAATGTTTTTCAATAATTGGCAATGACCAATTATTCATAATTAAAAATATAACGACTTGTTTTATTTTATATCAAGTTATAGGGAGTTTATTCATGAGTTCAGTCACATTAACTGCTAAGGCAATTCGCCGTAGTTTACTAGCAGTAGCAGCAACAAGTGTCGCGACAACAGGCTTATTTTCTTCAGCAGCATTTGCTGCCGATGAGCAGAAAGTTGAAAGAATCGAAGTCACCGGTTCTCGTATTCAGCGTCAAGACATGGAAACGGCTTCTCCAGTTACCATTATTTCTGCAGAAGCTATTCGCGCAGAAGGTTTCACTTCAGTTGACCAACTACTTCAAGCTCAAACGTCAATGGCTGGTGCTGCTGTTGGTTCTAGCACAAACAACGGTGCAGATGGTGTAGCACAAGTTGATTTACGTGGTATGGGAGCAGCGCGTACTTTAGTACTAGTGAATGGCCGCCGTATGGTTAACTCAGGTTCAGGTGCAGATAGCTCTGTTGATTTGAACTCTATTCCAGTAGCAATGATTGCACGTGTTGAGATCTTAAAAGACGGCGCCTCAGCTGTTTATGGTTCAGATGCGATTGCTGGCGTAGTGAACATTATTACCAAGAAAGATTTCGAAGGTTTACAGTTGGACGTTAACGGCAGTGGCACCGATAAAGGTGATGGCGAAAACGGTGACGTAAGTATGCTTTACGGTTTCAATACCGATGGCGGTAACTACACAATTGGTGCAGCTTTCTCTGACCGTCGTGATATTGTGCAGTCAGACCGCGATTGGACTGAATTAGCGACAAGTGGCATTATTCCTACAGGCACGTTGGAAGGCTTATCAAGAGACTCTAGTGGTAACTGGGTTCCTCGCGCTGATCTTTATGAACGTTATGACTATACCCAAGATAGCTACTATCAAACACCGAGTGAGCGTCGTAGCTTGTTTGCGAATATGACACAAGAGTTAGGTAATGATGTCGTATTAACTGCAGATGCTATTTACACTAATCGTCGTTCAAACCAACAATTAGCGGGACAGCCTGCACAGATTTATTTAGATGTATGCGGTCAACCAGGTGTCGATCCTTTAAACTGTATGACCATTGACAGCCGCATGACTGCGGCTGGCATTGAAGCTAATGATGACGGTCAAGTGTTCTATGCAAGACGTACCAAGGATGTGGGTCCTCGTATATATTCTCAAGATACGAATACATGGCGTATGTCTGCAGGTTTAGCAGGATTACTTGATGTACACACCGGTATGAACTGGGATGTGTCTTACACTTTCGGTAAGAACGAAGCGTCAACGTCAGTTGATAACTCTATCAATGCAAATGATATGATCAACTCAATTTATGCTGATCAAGATTCATGGTTTTCTGGCGCTCCGTTAACTCAAGATCAAAAAGATGCTGTAGGATATTCAGAGAAAGCTAACGGTGGTAACGAGCAACAAACTCTGTCTGCTGGTTTAAATGGTGAGTTATTTGAATTGTCTGCTGGTGCGGTTGGTTTTGCTATCGGTGCTGAGTATCGTCGTGAAAGTGGTTTCTACAATCCAGATCCAATAGTGGTCGCTGGTGAAAGTACTGCTGCACAACAAGATCCAACTGAAGGTGAGTACAACGTTATCTCTTTTTTCCAAGAGGTTAGCGTACCTTTCACTGAAAAGTTAACTGGTGAATTTGCACTGCGTTATGACGATTACTCAACATTCGGTAAAGCGTCTACTTGGAAAGTCGGTTTAACTTATGAAGCAACTGATGATTTGATGCTTCGTACAGTAGCAGCCACTGGTTTCCGTGCTCCAAGTGTATCTGAATTGTATGCAGGTAATTCAGGTTCATTCGATTACCTAACAGATCCTTGGTTATCAGACGCTGATCAACCAGGTCAAATATTAGTTAATCGTACATCAGATCCAGATCTAAAACCTGAAGAGTCAGAATCATACACTGCAGGTTTAGTGTACTCACCAAACTATGTTGAAGGTATGTCTGTAACATTAGATTACTGGCGTTTCAAAGTTGATAACGCAATTGCACGTTTAGACACTCAAGCTGGTTTAGACAATTGTAAAGCTGGTAAAGCGTCTGCTTGTGAAACGTTTAATATCACACAAGAAGGTGATTTACGTAGTTTAACAAATGCGTTAACTAACGTGGGTACTCAAGATACTAGTGGTGTTGACTTTAACTTAGCCTATAACTTTGAAGGTTTAGGTTTAGATTGGAAAATTAACAATGACATGACTTATCTGCTTAATTTCGAGCAAGATGGTCAAGATTATACTGATACTATCGACGGTAACTTTGGTGCTTACGCGAAAGTTCGCAACAACTTTAGCGTTTCAGCTGGTCAAGATTCTTGGAGTGTAATGTACTTCAACCGTTATGTCGGTGAGATGACTGATTTAGCAGAAGGCACAGATGTTGATTCAATTCTGTACCATAATGTTTCAGGTACTTATTATGTTACAGACATGATTACTTTAACCGCTGGTGTTAAAAACTTAAGCGACGAAGAGCCATCACGTGTTTCTAACGGTAGCGATGGCGGTACTGTTCCTGAAGTGTATGACACTATTGGCCGTCAGTACTTCGGTGGCGTAACGGTTAAGTTCTAAATAACGATTTAGTTATTGAGCTACACATCAGACAGTGTGACAGCTACATTGTCTGACATAAAAAGGCCTACATTATTGTAGGCCTTTTTATTACGTTGATTTTTATGTCAATAATATAGAAATCTAGTGATTTAAGCGTAATTCATGTCGATGTTCTCGACGGAATTTCTGTTCACAACCGGTACAACGTTGTTCTGTCGGATCGGCGATTAAGCGGGGCGGTTCTATGTCCATTTCACAATCAGAGCAAAGACCATATAAACCCAGTTCAAGCTGACAATAAGCAGCATCTAGCTTCATGAACTTAGTAAAAATATCAGTATTGATTAGTTTGACTTGTGGTAGGTAATCAATCACTTTCACCAGAGGGGTTTCCATTGAAATATGAGCAACTTCAGTAGCTTTTAATGAATCCTTGATAACCAGCATTAACTCACGCCTCAAAATAAGTTCAAGTTGTTGAAGTTTTTGCTGTATGTCCTGAGTGTTGTGCAACTGAGATAACCTTAACTGACTATGCCAATGTAGGTAATCTATTTTAGGCACAAATAAAGCAGGCGTTATGACGAAGATCAATTCTCGATAAGATTTCTGTGATAAAAACATGAATAATAATTTATCATTTATTCATCTCAGCCAACGTTATGTGTCTGTCTTAGCGATAAGCTATGATTGATTGTCGCATATATATGGTTAATTAATCGCAGCTGATTGAACACAAAAAAAGATAATTTCGCTATTTTGTGATGACTTAGGATTAATACGGTTTATAACCTTGATGACACATTTTCACCAAGGTTGATTTAATCCGAAATAGTATAGTTGGTGCGTTGTTGCAAGCTTATATGAGCGATCTATGAGCATGCTGTAGAACCTTAACGATTTCTTCAGTAGTTTTGAATATTCGTAATTCTCTAAACAAAGTATCCGCTTCTGGATATTGACGGTTCAAGTAACTAAACCACTGTTTAATCCGCGAAGGGTAGTAATCGGACTTACGCCCATTGAGTTCTTTATCGGTATAAGCCATAAGTAAACTTAGGGTTTGTTGCCAACTGAATGGGGTCGCACCGGTTTTAATGGTATCGCCTAAGTTTGGCAAAGAAATAGCTCCTCGGCCAATCATTATACTGTCACAGCCAGTGACATCCATGCATCGCTGAGCATCTGCGGCATTCCAAATTTCTCCATTAGCGATAACAGGAATTGGCAGGCGTTGTCTTACTTCAGTAATGTATTCCCAATATGCCGGTGGTTTATAACCGTCGGTTTTACTACGAGCATGAATTGCAAGCTCTGTTGCGCCAGCTTCATACACCGCTAAGGCATTTTCCATAAATAATGACTTGTCTTCGTAGCCTAAACGGATTTTAGCAGTAACAGGATGTTCTAAAGGCACTGCATCGCGCATGGCTTTGACTATATTGTAAATATTCTCAGGATATTGGAGTAATACTGCGCCACCTTTGCTTTTATTGACGGTTTTAGCTGGACACCCAAAATTTGCATCAACACCATTTGAACCTAATTCTATTGCTCTTATGGCATTTTGTGCCATCCATTCAGGTTCTTGTCCTAATAACTGAACACGTACAGGTGTTCCAGATGCGGTTAGCCCTTGACGAAGTAGCTCAGGGCACAATTTAAAGAACACTTTGTCTGGTATGAGTTGATTGACTACCCTGACAAACTCAGTCACAACCAGGTCAAATGGGTTGATGGCAGACAAAATTTCACGCATATGGTCATCAACCACACCTTCCATTGGAGCTAAAATAACGCGCACAGTACACCTTGCTGAAGTCAAAAGTGCGTCATTTTAGCGTGTTTATTATTTGATATCAGTACTAAATTGCTACACGTGTTTTTTTGTCGATTAACTAATCAAATTATTGCTAATAATCATATTGATAGCGATTTTGTTGTATTTATGTTAAATATACATGGCATTAGTTTTGAGGCTGCCTAGCAAGTATTTGTGTTAAATAAATAGACATTTTTCACGTTTTTTTAATTTTTTTGCAATAAAATTTACTTACTGCAGGTCTCTTTAACCAAGCCGGCAATGATGTTGGTCACCATACACAATCAAGATATAGGAAGATAATTATTATGAATTCAATCAAACAAACTACTTTAGCGGTTGCATTAGGTTCTGTTGTAATGACTGCTGGCTTTTCTGCTCAAGTAGAAGCTAACCCATTTGGTTTTCAACAATTAACTTCTGGTTATCAAATTGATGGCGGAGAAGGCAAGTGTGGTGAAGGCAAATGCGGCGAGAACATGAAAAAGTCTGCTGAGAAAGCGGCCGAAGGTAAATGTGGCGAAGGCAAGTGTGGCGGCGATAAAATGAAGTCTGCTGAAAAAGCAGCTGAAGGTAAGTGTGGCGAAGGCAAATGCGGCGGCGACATGAAAAAATCCGCTGAGAAAGCGGTTGAAGGTAAGTGCGGCGAAGGCAAATGTGGCGGTGACATGAAAAAGTCTGCTGAGAAAGCCAAAGAAGGTAAGTGTGGTGAAGGTAAGTGTGGCGGTCAGAAATAATTAATGACTTCTATTTGATAATGCTTTGGCTTATCTGACACAATTAAGGCCTGAGATTCAGGCCTTAGTTTTATCTGTTTTTTATTTTTAAGGACGCATTATGTCTATTCAGCATAGCAACGCACAGGGTCAGGCTAGTGTCGGTTTAGGACTTCGCCGTGAAATGCTGGATGAATTTTGTCAGCAGGTACCATCTGCCATTAATTTTTTCGAAGTGGCGCCTGAAAATTGGATGACATTAGGCGGCAAGTTTGGGCGTCAATTTAAAACATTAACTGACCAACATGCTTTTTTCTGCCACGGGCTTTCATTATCCATTGGTAGTCCTGCAGCGCTTGATAGTCAATTTGTACAAAATATAAAACGCTTTTTGGATGAGCATAATATTGAAGTGTATTCAGAGCATTTAAGTTATTGCTCTGGTACTGGCCATATGTATGATTTGATGCCAATCCCATTTACTGATGATGCAGTCATCCATACCGCTAAGCGGATAAAGCAAGTTGAAGACATACTCGAGCGTCCATTTATTTTAGAGAATGTGTCATTTTATGCGGCGCCAGGTGCACAAATGACCGAACAAGAGTTTGTTAATGCGGTGCTGCAAGAGGCCGACTGCAAATTACTGCTTGATGTAAATAACATTTACGTTAATTCAATTAACCATCAATACGATGCTGCAGCTTACTTAGCGGCTATGCCTACCAAACGAATCGCTTATCTGCATATTGCAGGGCACTATGAAGAAGAGGCCGACTTAATGGTTGATACTCACGGTGCGGATATTATCGATCCTGTATGGGCCTTATTGCAGCAGTGTTACCAATTACATGGCGTGCACCCGACCTTGCTTGAGCGTGACTTTAATATTCCAAAAACAGACATACTTCTTAATGAGATTAATCAAATTCATCAGTATCAACAAAATGCCTTAACGCAGCAGTCAATATTGAGGAAGGCATAATGGGTTTCATTGAAGTACAACAACAATTTATGGACTATATCCGCGATCCTAGTTTGCCATTGCCCGAGGGGATTGAACCTAGGCGCATGAAAATCTATCGAGAATTATTTTTTAATAATATTGCAGGTTTTGTGTCGAGTGCGTTTCCGGTGCTGAAAAGTGTATATCAGGACGAACAATGGCAGGCTTTAGTGCAGCAATTTTTTGTCACCCACGATTGTAAGACACCAATATTTGTTGAAATAGCCGGTGAGTTTTTAGCGTTTTTACAACATGAATACCAGATGACAGAAGATGATCCTGTTTTTATGTTGCCGTTAGCACATTATGAATGGTTAGAATTATGTGTCGCTGTCGCGCCAGATACTCCCGCAGCTCAATCGATCAATACTATCGAACTAAACCAACATAGGTTACGCCTAGCAGCTTGTGCCAAAGTGGCGCAATATGCCTTTGACGTTCAACATATTAGTGTTGACTACCAGCCTATAGAGCCGACAGCACAAGCGAACTTTTTTTGTGTATTTAGAGGTGCTGATGATGACGTCGCATTTTTACAGCTGACACCATTAAGTGCGCAAGTGTTAGCTTACATTGAACAAATGACTCATTCTCAACAGGGTGTAACAGTCGATGCCATTATAAGTTGGTTAAGTGAGCATTATCCACAAATGCCAAATGACACCTTGTTGTCAGGCTGCTTGCCTTTATTGCAACAACTGGCCCAAAAGGGCATTGTTATTTCATCAATCGAGTCATAATAGGCTTAATATATTTAAGGTTTTTATTTTGTGAAGATGGGTCTAAAATAAGCCACTTTTTGTGATCCGCTTCACGTCTGTTGTGCGCTATGCTCACTCAACAGTTTGCATAATATAACAAATGAAAGACGTGAGTTATCGCAGTCACAACATCACCTTAATCTAGGAATAATCATGAGTCAGCCGTTTAAAGACCCGTTTAACATCTTTTATTTTATTGGTTTTATTTTGGTTTTATTAATTCCAACATTACCCGCGAGTCTTTCATGGTTGAAAGCAACAGGATTAATTTAACGCTTACTTCAGGTTAACCTGTCATGATATTGTCTTATTAAACCACTCGGATAGAGTGGTTTTTTTGTTTGTATGAGGGCGCATATGGCAGTGAAACGCGGATTTTTTCTCATTATTGGTTTGTGCAGTCTAGTGTTAGGCATTATTGGCATTGCACTGCCTCTTTTACCTACAGTGCCATTTATTTTATTGGCTGCGTTTTGTTTTGCTCGATCTAGTGATCGCCTTCATCATTGGCTAATCAATCACCCTTGGTTTGCTGAAGGTATCTCTCAGTGGCAATCGAAACGTGCGTTGAGCCGATCGCTCAAGCGAAAAGCCATGTTAATGAGCGGCCTTAGTTTTACGATTAGTATTATGATTGTACCGATAATATGGGTGAAAATTATGTTGTTGTGCATGATGCTTGTTTTATTATTTTTCTTGTGGCGGATCCCAGAGTTAGAATAATAAATAGCCTGGTTAATGCATGCCTGTTGCAACTGAGATTAAACGGGCATAAGATCACACTAGTATTTTTACCAGAGTCCACCATTGACGTGGACTTTTTTATTGCGTAATCACTTTCAGATAGAGTTAACTACATTATGATGAACCAAGACAGTTTAGCGCTTATTAAGCAGAGCATTAAAACCATTCCTGATTATCCAATACCAGGCATCATGTTCCGTGACGTCACCAGTTTGCTTGAAAATGCAGAAGCTTATAAAGCCACGATTGCGATTCTAGTCGCTCATTATCAATCAAAAGGTTTCACTAAAGTGGTTGGTACTGAAGCGCGTGGTTTTTTATTTGGTGCCCCACTTGCGTTAGAGCTCGGCGTTGGTTTTGTACCTGTACGTAAACCGGGTAAATTACCCCGTAAAACCATAAGCCAAACTTATGACTTAGAATACGGTAAAGACACCTTAGAAATTCATGTCGACGCGATTAATGCTAATGATAAAGTGCTCGTTATTGATGATCTATTAGCCACCGGTGGCACGATTGAAGCGACTGTAAAACTTATTCGTCAATTAGGCGGTGAAGTGAGCCATGCTGCGTTTGTTATCTCATTACCAGAAATTGGTGGCGAGAAGCGCTTACAAGGTATGGGAATTGAAGTGTTAAGTTTATGCGAGTTTGACGGTGAGTAAGTAAAGTAAAATAAACTGCCATTTTATTAAGCAGTTAACTAGACTTTGCTCTATCAAATGCTTGCTCAACAATAGCATGCCGGCCCTTGGCATGTTATTGTTAACCCCTTTAAAGGGATTGACTCCCGATAGCTCTCTGTGGGGAATTTCATGTCTTACCAAGTACTCGCCCGCAAATGGCGTCCAGCTAAATTTGAACAAATGGTCGGCCAATCCCATGTATTAATGGCATTAACCAATGCACTGAGCCAACAACGCTTACATCATGCTTACCTGTTTACCGGTACGCGCGGCGTGGGCAAAACCAGTTTGGCACGTTTGTTTGCTAAAGGTCTTAATTGTGAAACAGGCGTTACTGCTACGCCGTGCGGTGAATGCTCTAGTTGTATTGAAATTGCCCAAGGTCGATTTGTCGATTTAATTGAAGTCGATGCTGCTTCGCGCACCAAAGTTGATGATACTCGTGAACTTCTCGACAATGTACAGTATCGCCCATCCCGTGGTCGTTTTAAGGTTTACTTAATCGATGAAGTCCACATGTTATCGCGTAGTAGTTTTAACGCACTCCTAAAGACCTTAGAAGAGCCTCCAGAGCACGTTAAGTTTTTATTAGCGACGACCGATCCGCACAAACTGCCGGTTACTGTGCTATCTCGTTGTTTACAGTTCAATTTGAAAAGTTTATCGCAGGACGAAATTAGCAAGCAACTTGAGTATGTTATCACTCAAGAAAAGTTACCATTTGAGTTACAAGCACTGAGTTTATTAGCCAAAGCGGCCAATGGCAGTATGCGTGATGCGCTCAGTTTAACGGATCAAGCGATAGCGTTTGGCAGTGGTCAAGTGATGCTTACACAAGTGCAAACCATGTTGGGCAGTATTGATGAGCAACATGTGCTCGCGTTATTAAAAGCCTTGTGTGATGCCGATGTTGGGCCATTAATGCAAACAGTGGCAAAAGTATTGGCATTTGGCGCAGATGCCGAAGAAGTATTGCGTAGCTTATTAGAATTATTACATCAAATCACCTTAACTCAATTTGCCCCAGCTGCTGCACAGCAATCGCTGTTTAGTGAGCAAATTTTGGCATTCGCGCAGCAATTAGCGCCTGAACAAGTACAGCTTTATTACCAAATGCTGCTTAACGGCCGTAAAGATTTACCCTTTGCTCCCGATCCTAAATCGGGCTTGGAAATGGCACTGCTTCGTGCGGTAGCCTTTACGCCCGAGAAACAAGTAAAACGTTGGGTAACAACGACACCGGCTAATATTGATTTAAGTGTTATCGATCACTCATCAACTTCAGCGCAAGAGGTCATTGAAACAGGCCCAAAGCCTGATGTTCTGCCTCAAACGCATAATGATTTAACGATAGCAGTACCCGCTATTCAGGCTGAAGAGTTGCCGACCCCCGAAGTTGAAGATATTGATGTTCTCGATGATATCGCTGTCGAGCCATCGTTGGTTGCCGAGCAAGCTTTATTGTTGGACCAAGCACAAAGCTTAGGGTTTAACTCATTGCCGCCCAAAAGTGTCGATATGCAGTCTGACCAGCTTATTAATGATGATGTCGATAAAGCTGCCGAAGCTGATGTTGTTAGTGCAACTTCATCTGATGATGTTGTTCATAATGCTGATACTGAAGCAACTGTTGAATCCAATACTGAAAATTTGGCTAATGATATTACCGAGTCTGAAGAGGTTGCAGAGCAACCTATATTAGTGCCGAGTAAAGCAGACACCAATACAGTAGAAAATAGCCAATCGAGTGATAGTGCAGATAACAGCTCACTTGATGCCTATTCCTTTATGGATTATGACGAAGCAGACGATCCGTCAATGGAATATCAACCCTCGGATCATGACGAATATGTTGCGTTTTCGGTTTCAAACGAGATAACTGAAGCTAACAATGTTACTGAAGCTTCGGAGTCGATGTCTGAACCGAAAACGGTTAATCATCTTGTTGACAATAACAGCGACTTGATGAGTGATAATGCTCGTCAAAACCTCACTAGCGCAGATGATAACTTAGACGACTTTTTAGATGAAGTGTTAGCCAGCCGAGATTCTCTCATTGCAGATGTTGGTGTATTACAGCAACAAGAAGAACTTGCTAAAAAAGAGTCTACAAAAACAATCAGTTCTAGAGTGAGCAAAGCGGCTGCGGCATCAACATCAACAACGGCCGCTAATGAGTCTTCTGATAAGTCAGAACAGGCTGAGTTTAGCGCACCTACAGCCAACGAAGCATCATCTGTAACGCTCAACGGAACAGACAAGTCTAAAGTTGTGGCCGATTATGATAGGCCTCCTTGGGTCGCGCCCAAAGAGGGTGAGATCGTTAATGCGTTTGCAGATATTAATCAAGAGACTAAACCAGCAGTTGAAGCAACATTTCAACCATCGAGTTCAGTCAGTCAGCAAGCTGGTCATCAACATCAAAAACCGGCCAGCGCACAAATAACCCGTTCACTGGCTGCTGATCCGCAAAACATTAATGCAGAGCCGGTGATTCAATCTAATGTGCTCGCCAAATTTGAACCACACAGCATTCAAGGCGATGAAGTTGATTTACATTGGTATAAAATAATGACTAATGTGTCAGTTGGCGGAAGGGTTAGGCAATTAGGGGTGAACTCCGTGTGCCCAACATTGTCAAACCCAATAGTATTGGTGTTAAAACCAGACCAGAAACATTTGTCTGCGCAAACTGCTATCGATCAATTACAAGTAGCGTTATCTGAGTACCTTGAGCGACCAACTGAAGTTGAGATACAGATTGGTGTGGTGCAAAAACGAGAAACACCACTTGAGTTACGTAAACGTTTTCATCGGGAGCTTATTGCGCAAGCGCAACAATCTATTTTGCTTGATGACAACGTTCAGTGGATGATCCAACACTTATCGGCTCAGTTAGACAGTGACACGATTGAATATCCATCGGAGCAACTAGGGCAAATAGCGCAGGATATTGCACTCATCAGCGCTTCATAAGTACACAAATAGGGTGGTTTTACAGAAAATGAATATATCTTCATCTCAAAAATGTATCTGTAATATTGCCAATCGATTTTATTTCAGTAAGATTGTCGCCATTATGACGACTTGCTAACAACCTTAATTAGAGAGAGACGACTATGTTTGGTGGAAAAGGCGGTATGGGCAATTTAATGAAACAAGCCCAAATGATGCAAGACAAAATGGCTAAAGTGCAGGAAGAAATTGCACGCACAGAAATGACGGGTGAAGCGGGTGCTGGCTTGGTTAAAGTAACCATGACAGGTAACCACAATGTGCGTAAAGTTGAAATTGATCCAAGTTTGATGGAAGACGATAAAGAGATGCTAGAAGATCTTATCGCCGCAGCGTGTAATGACGCAGCCCGTCGTATAGAAGAAAATCAAAAGACTAAAATGGCCGAAGTGACTGGTGGTATGCAATTACCTCCTGGAATGAAAATGCCATTTTAATCATGTCGTTAATTAATAAAAAAGCTCAAGCATAATGCTTGAGCTTTTTTATTTACAGCGCTAAACCGCCTTCATCGCAGCTTGTTGGTCAATAATTACATAGCCTTGTGCTTGGTACTCATTAATGCATTGCTGAAATTTATTTTCAAGTTTAACTTTATCAAAAAAACCTAAGGCATAAGAATCACATTTCACTTTCATTTTTTGGTCATTTATCAATAGTGTTTCTTTTTTTAATTCAGCGAAACCTAATGAGTATGCGATTTCAACAAATTTGAGGTTAATAAAGTAACCTAATAAAACTGCAACAATAACAATGATGATTTTTTTCACAATAATGTCCTTAATATTATTCTATAAATCCATGAGTAACTCATCTAGTTATAGCAATTTATACGCCAAAATAAAAACTAAATATAATCAATAAGTTATTTATTCTCTATTCTGTAACTTAGTTATTTTACTCATTAAGTTATGAGTTTGACCAATCTAAGCAATCTATTTAGATAACCAACCTTGTGTCGGTTCATGCAGCCATAGACTTTGCTATTACCCTTATGTAAAGCATTTAAATATTAACTCAAAGTAAAAAATATTTGACATTGATTGACATCAAACTATCATGAGGTGAGTTAAATATTTTTTACTTTGAGTTCGCTGGGGTTAACATGAGTAATAAACAAAAAGTACACCAATGGTTGCAAGAAACCAGCTTTCGCGAGCTAACGCTATCGATAGATTTTTTGGTAACAGGTTATATTTTCTATCTTTATTTGAGCCAGTTGTTTAATGCAACCCCAGAGCAACTTGCATCTATTGAATGGTTATCAAGTTTACTGCTTGAGATCATCATTTACTCAATTGTACTGATGGTTGTCAGTTATATTTTATTAGCGTTAATTAGCGACGATGAGTTATCACAACCGATGGATGTGAGAGAAAAACAAATCAGTTTAGTCGGTTATAAATATTCGGCTATCATTTTGCAAGTGGGCGTTGTATTTGCCATTTTTCAGTATAATATCGCCGCCCAAGATTTTGATTTTATGCAACAACGGACTGTGCCGTATTTACCACTGCATATTTTAATTGTGGCTTTTCTAACTGCTGAGCTGGCACATTACGGAGTGCAATTGTATCAGGGGCGCACTGGTGATATTTATGGATAATCGGGATGATGTAAAAGTAGGGATTTCAAATACTATCCGTACGTTACGCTTTTTACATAACGAAATGACGCAGAAGCAACTGGCCGAACAAATTGGTGTGACGCGTCAAACGGTGATGGCAATAGAGTCAAATAAATACTCTCCAACACTTGAAGTGGCGTTTAAAATTGCAGAGGTGTTTAATTTACCGTTGGATAAGGTTTTTACTTATCGTTCAGGTAAGTAACCTAAACACGTGATAATAAAATCCCCTCAAACAGCCTTTTGTTACGTTATTTGCGTCCTGTCTAAGCCACTCTCACTTGATTACGGCCATTTTGTTTTGATTGATAGAGTGCTCTGTCTGCATTTTTAATCAGACACTGGTAGTCTTTACATTCAGATGTCATTCCAGCAACACCTACACTCACAGTGACACCAATGGGAAGTATATCTATCTCAGACTCACCAGGCAGTACTAACTGAGTGTTTTCGATAATCGTTCTGAGTCGTTCAGCAAGTGTATAAGATGTGGAGACTTGGGTTAGAGGAAGGATGACGATAAACTCTTCACCACCATAACGAGCCACTATATCTGATTCTCTTAACGACATTTTAATGTTCTGGGCGATATTTTTCAAAACTAAGTCACCAATCTGATGGCCATACTTATCATTAATGTTTTTGAAATGGTCAATATCGATAAGGAAGATGGATAGTGGTTTAGAATAACTTTGCGCCCTTTGTGTTTCCTCTTTGAGGCGACGGTCTAAGTATCGACGGTTAAAAATCCCTGTTAGTGAGTCAGTGATGTTTTCTTGTTTAAGGGCATGTATCTGCATAATGTCACTGGTGGTTTTGAGGGATAGGCTACACACAACAAATACAAAAATAGCTCCGCAAAAAAATATCACTGGCACTACTAAATCGAGTGGTTGAGAAAATGTAACCAAGCAAAATTTAGCGTAAATGACATAACCTGTGATGAAAAACAGGATCAGCAGAATAAGAAATCCCCAACTGTGGCGTAATTCGCCGGTTGGAAGTCGGCTAAATATCGTCCATACCGGTGTGATAGCCATTGCAAGTATTAGCGCTCCGCAAATAACCAACCCACTAGCTAAAAATGGTAAACTATCTTGCATATTGAGTCCTTGCATAGGTGACACTTTAATTTGAAAACTCATGTTTTTGGAGGTGTTTTTAATATTATCGTGGATGACCTCCTTAGGTCCTCACCGGCAATATTAAGTTCTGAATAGTAGAATATCAGATGGATTGAACAAAAAAAGTGATGGCTTTCAAAAGTTAATTAACGCCTTATTTGCGGTTGTGTCTAAAGTAACAAAGATGAGTCAATAGAGTATCTTTAAGCTGGTTTGCTTGGTTTTAAATTGGTGTAGCGATACGTTGTTTCGTTATTAATCTGCTCCCGTAATCATGGTAATTTTTTACTAAAAAGTAGTCGTTGAGCAATTCTCTTATCTATGATGGCTGTGGCCATAGAGTTACAGTATTCAATAAGAACACTGTTAATTAGTCGATTGTGGCTTCATTTATTGCAACAGAGGTTTTAATCTTTGCATTCAAACGCCGCACAGACAATAATCGCACTGCTTTGGTGTTTCCGCATATTGGCTTAGCCGATCACAAGACGGTTTCACCATGACATTACAATGAGTTTAGCTATTAAGGTATTGGCAATTTTATGAAATTTAGTCCTTTGGTCGATGAATTAATTCAATCTTTACGTGCGTTGCCTGGCGTCGGCCCTAAGTCTGCACAGCGTATGGCATTTCAATTACTTGAGCGTGAACGTAAAGTGGGCCTTAAGCTCGCAGATTCGTTGCAAAAAGCCATGTCTGAGGTGGGACATTGTCAAAGTTGTCGTACGTTTACCGAACAAGATTTATGCCCTATATGCAGTAGCCATCGTCGCATCAATACTGGGATCATTTGCGTGGTTGAAACGCCTGCTGATGTGCTTGCTATTGAAGCTGGTGGTCATTTTAATGGCCGTTATTTTGTGCTGTTAGGGCACTTGTCGCCGTTAGACGGTGTTGGTCCTGAAGAGTTGGGGTTAGCGTTACTTGAACGCCATTTAACATCAGATGACGTGAGCGAGCTTATTCTTGCTACCAATCCGACCGTTGAGGGTGATGCAACTGCACATTTTATTGCTGATATGGCCAGAAGACACAATGTGGTGATTAGTCGTATCGCACATGGCGTTCCCGTGGGTGGTGAGCTTGAATACGTTGATAGCACCACTTTAGCATTATCTTTTAATGGTCGTATTCCGCTGTAATAGCCCCATAGCTGATTAGAAACCAAGATGCCAGCAAGTCAAAAATTAGATTTGTTGGCATTTTTTTATTCAATCTTGGATGAGTCATGAGGAATACAGGCTACAAAAATGTGTCATATTGAGCCGATTTGGTCTTATCTGATGATTTATTATTCAACAAGGCGGTGTTGCCCCTTGAAAATATTGTAACGTCCCCCATCTCTTGCTTAACACAGAATTTTAGGCGAGTGGATTTTTCGACTCGTGATTGTTTAAACGTAACACCAAGGGAAATACTCATGTCACAACAAGAAACTCATGGCTTTCAAACCGAAGTAAAACAACTTCTGCAATTGATGATCCACTCTCTGTATTCGAATAAAGAGATTTTCTTACGTGAGCTAGTCTCAAACGCGGCCGATGCAGCAGATAAGCTCCGCTATTTAGCATTAACTGACGATACCTTATATGAAGGTAACGGTGATTTACGCGTTCGTGTAAGTGCGAATAAAGAAAAGGGCACAGTCACCATTTCAGATAATGGTATTGGCATGACCCGCGATAGCGTTATCGAACATTTAGGGACTATCGCCAAGTCTGGCACTAAAGAGTTTTTTAATAATCTTTCAGGCGAAGCGTCAAAAGATTCACAATTAATTGGTCAGTTTGGTGTGGGTTTCTATTCGGCCTTTATCGTGGCGAAAAAAGTTACTGTACGCACTCGCGCTGCCGGCCATGCTGCTAACGAAGGTGTCTTGTGGGAATCTGAAGGCGAAGGTTCATTCAATGTAGAAAGTATCACTAAAAATGAACGTGGTACTGAAATTGTGCTGCATTTACGTGACGAAGAAACTGAATTTGCAGACGATTACCGTTTACGCTCAATTATCACTAAGTACTCTGATCACATCTCTGTTCCAGTTCAAATGTGGAATGAAGGTACGCCTGAGTCAGACGGCCCTGATGGCGAAAAAGTCGCGGCAACGGAAGGTGAGTGGAAAGTGATGAACAAAGCGACAGCGCTTTGGACTCGTAATAAGTCAGACATCACGGAAGAAGAATACCAAGAATTTTACAAGCACATTTCTCACGATTACAGCGACGCATTAAAATGGTCTCACAATCGTGTTGAAGGTAAGCAAGAATACACCAGTTTACTGTACATCCCAGCTAAAGCGCCTTGGGATATGTGGAATCGCGACCATAAGCATGGCTTGAAATTGTTTGTTCAACGTGTATTTATCATGGATGAAGCGGAACAGTTTTTACCTACATACTTACGCTTTGTACGTGGATTAATCGATTCAAATGATTTGCCATTAAACGTATCTCGCGAAATTTTACAAGATAATCAAGTAACAACAGCAATGCGCGTGGGTATCACCAAACGTGTGTTAGGCATGCTTGAAAAACTGGCTAAAGATGAGCCAGAACAGTATCAGTCTTTCTGGGCTGAATTTGGGCAAGTATTAAAAGAAGGCCCTGCAGAAGACTTTGCTAATAAAGAACGCATTGCAGGTTTATTGCGTTTTGCTTCTACTCATGACAACTCTGCCGCAACAACAGTGTCATTAGAGGCCTATATTGAGCGCATGAAAGCCGGTCAAGACAAAATATATTATATCGTTGCTGACAGTCATGAAGCTGCTGCTAATAGTCCTCATCTTGAGTTACTGCGTAAAAAAGGCATCGAAGTATTGTTATTGTCTGAGCGTATCGATGAGTGGTTAGTTAATCACTTAACTGAGTTCAAAGACAAGAAGTTGCATTCAGTGACACGTGGTGATTTAGAGTTAGGTGAACTTGAAGATGCAGCTGATAAAGAAGCGCATGACAAAGTAGCCGAAGAGTCTAAAGGTTTAATTGAGCGTGTTAAAGCTGCGTTAGCAGACAGCGTTTCTGAGGTTCGTGTTACTTCACGTCTAACTGACACGCCAGCGTGTGTGGTCGCGGGTGAAGGTGAAATGTCGACGCAGATGATTAAGCTAATGCAAGCAGCTGGTCAGCCTGTGCCAGAGTCTAAGCCAACATTTGAGATTAACCCAACGCATCCTTTGGTTGAGCATTTGAATAACGAAACTGACGAGCAATTGTTTGCTGATTGGGCTAACTTGTTATTACAACAGGCATTGTTATCCGAGAAAGGCAGTTTGGCTGACCCTTCAGCGTTTATTAAACTGACCAATCAAATGTTATTGGCGAGTGTAAAGTAAACTCGATTTAAGCAGTAAAAGCGGACAATAAGTCCGCTTTTGTTTTTGTCATTCTGCGGAGGCAATATGGACTACCTCATTAATCTTACTAAAGATAATATTCAACAAGTTGTTGATACCTCAATGCAAAAAATGGTGGTATTAGCATTTTGGGCGCAACAACAGCCCGAAAGTGTACAAATGTTGCAGACGCTGGAGCATCTTGCCAATAGCCAAGGTGGGCGATTTATTCTCGCTAAAGTGGATTGTGAAACTGAGTTAGAAATTGCGAATTACTTCCAAATTCAGAACGTACCGACCACATTGATTTTAGATAAAGGTAGACCCATTGATGGTTTTTCTGGGGCGCAAAGCCAAGAACAAATTAGTGATTTGCTCGACAAACATTTACCGCCAATGTGGATACAAGAGTTTGATGATGTTAAGCAGCAATTAGCCCAAGGTGAGTTATCGCCAGAAGATTTAGCTAAAATTTCTGACCAGTTAAAAACAATTTTTATCGATTCACAACAAGCACCTGAAGTTGCATTGGTGATGACTGATGTGGCGTTACAGCAAGGTTTACTCGCAGAAGCCAAAGGGCTACTTGCCCGTATAGGTTTAGCGGATCAAGATAGTTACTATCATAATTTAGTGGCTAAATTAGCGTTAGCGGAAGATGCGGCAGATACTCCAGAAATTCGTCAGCTGCAACAAAATGTCGCAGAGCAACCTGATAATCTAGACGCAGTTGTTATATTAGCCAAAGCATTAAATGTTGCTCAACGTAACGAAGAAGCCCTTGAATTATTGTTTGTTATTTTACAAAAAGATATGAGTGCTGCTGATGGCAAAGTTAAACAAGTCTTCATGGAAATTCTAACCGCGATAGGTCAGGGCAATACGTTAGCCAATCAATATCGCCGTAAATTGTATACCTTGTTGTATTAAACAAATTGAAGCTGTTTTGTTACAACCCTTATTAGATCTTGGTCTAATGTCATAACAAAAGCGCTATTAAAAGTGCGGCAGATGTGCGAAAATCGCCGCCCTAAAAAGAACACAAACTTAAAAGAGGACTTTTGAGATGCGCATTATTTTATTGGGTGCCCCAGGTGCCGGTAAAGGTACCCAAGCTCAGTTCATTATGGAACAGTATGGTATCCCACAGATCTCAACTGGTGATATGTTACGTGCCGCTGTTAAAGCTGGTACGCCATTAGGTTTAGAAGCTAAGAAAGTAATGGATGCAGGTCAATTAGTTTCAGACGATCTTATCATTGGGTTAGTGAAAGAGCGTATTGCTCAAGAAGATTGCGTAAAAGGCTTCTTACTTGACGGTTTCCCTCGCACAATTCCTCAAGCTGATGCTATGGCTGAAAATGGTATTGAGATTGATCATGTTATCGAAATCGATGTGCCTGATGAAGAAATCGTTAAGCGTATGAGCGGACGTCGTGTTCATTCTGGTTCTGGTCGTGTTTACCACGTGGTGTTCAATCCACCGAAAGTGGAAGGTAAAGACGATGTCACTGGCGAAGATTTATCTATCCGCCCAGATGACGAAGAAAGTACCGTACGCAAGCGTTTAAGCATTTACCATGAGCAAACTAAGCCATTAGTTGATTATTATGGCAAAGTTGCTGCTGCCGGTAAGACTCAGTACAACAAGTATGACGGTACTCAATCTGTCGCTAAAGTGAGTGAGCAACTAGCCAGCGTATTAAAATAATCGCTGATTAGCTCCGCCATTAAAAGCCTGTTTTGCAGGCTTTTTTTATGCCTAAAGAATAACCTAACCGTTGCTGTATATTAGTGGGAATACTTTTCACTAATATTGAATCACTAATATTGAATCACTGATATTGAATCACTCATATTTAATCAATGTTTATTTAACCTCCGCTCGAGATTGTAAACACGATTATCAAATTCTAATGCCACCATTGCATCGGCTCGCTATTGAAGTCTTCATGCGCCTTGATAGTCATACAATGGCAAGTTTCACATGACTGTTGAACAGTCCTTTTACTCGATTTACCCAATCTATCAGCCCAAACTTAAGTTATTCAATACAGCACTATTGAGGCTAATGTGTGATTGAACGGACTAATATTGTCCAGTTGATTTAGCCAGAGGCAATATATCGGCGTAGGTCAAAAACTAATAAAATAAGACTGATGACCTCAACGGAACATATTTAGGCCGTGAATGTGATAAAAGTGATATAGGATTGACGCTTACCTATGATAAAATCTGCCGCCATTTTCGCGGATGACGACTCATATAAAATTGAATGAGTGTCAGTGGTAATTAATTTCACACTTGCACGGACGCCAAGCTATGAGAGCCCAATATGAAGTTTCCTGGTCAACGTAAGTCCAAACACTATTTCCCTGTAAACAGTCGTGATCCGTTATTGGCTCAACTTACGCAGCAGCCTCAACCTTTTTCTACTTACATTTGCGGTATCGATCAAACCTTGGTTGATATCGAGGCTAAAGTAGAAGACGAGTTACTTGAGCGATATGGCTTACCTAAAGGCAACTCTACTCTCATTAATGATGAGCAAGCCCATAATTTGTACCATGAACTTAAATCCAATGAGATGATTAGCGATGAATTTGCCGGTGGCACTATTGGTAACACCGTCCATAATTATTCGATTTTAGCCGATGACCGCTCAGTGCTTTTTGGGGTTATGAGCCAGCATATTATGGTGGGTAGCTATGCATATCGCTATTTATGTAACACTTCCTCAAAGGTTGATCTTAACTTTTTACAACCTGTCGATGGTCCTATCGGTCGCTGCTTTACGTTAATTTCCGATTGTGGTGAACGCACGTTTGCTATCAGTAAAGGCGCGATGGATAAGCTAACACCTGAGTATATCGATAAAGAGGTGATACAAGGCAGTTCGGCGTTAGTATTAACGGCATACCTGATGCGAGCAAGCGAAGGTGATGGCATTACTGATGCGGCAATGACGGCCATTAATTACGCTAAAGAAGCCGATGTACCAGTGGTGTTAACCTTAGGGACACGCTTTTTAATTCAAGAAGATCCGCAATGGTGGCAAAATTTTATTAATGAGCATGTCACTATTTTAGCCATGAATGAAGACGAAGGTGAAGCGTTAACGGGTTTTAAAGACCCGTTGCTTGCCAGTGAAATGGCGCTAGATTGGTGTGACATGGTGCTAACCACGGCGGGTGCGATAGGGCTTTATACTGCGGGTTATACTGAAGATGCTGAAAAGCGTGAAACCAGCCATACCTTATTACCGGGCGCCATTCCTGAATTTAACCGTTATGAGTTTTCTCGCCCTAAATTACAAGTGGATTGCGATACGCCCATAAAAGTGTACGCTCACATTGCCCCTTACATGGGTGGACCTGAATTAATTCGTAATACCAATGGTGCTGGTGATGGAGCTTTGTCTGCGTTGCTTCATGATTTATCAGCCAATACGTTCCATAAAACCAATGTGCCTGGTTCGAGTAAACATAAACGAGATGGTTTATGTTATTCGTCGTTTTCACAAGTGTGTAAATACGCTAATCGCGTTGCATACGAAGTGTTAGCGCAGCATAGTCCACGTTTATCTCGTGGTTTACCAGAGCGAGAAGACAGTCTAGAAGAGTCATATTGGGAACGATGATTGGTCATCGATAAAAATAAAACGATAATGATGCATCATTATCGTTTTTTTTTGTGTAGATTTTTATAGAATAGGCACCGAAAGTCAGAATATTAATAAGCAATCAGGAGCGTCACGTGAAAGGACAAATCTTAAGAGAGATGCATGTACTTAAGGCTATTGAGCCTGAGTTTGAGATCCAACGCAGAATTGCTTTTATTAAGGCAAAATTATCAGATGCTCACAGCAAAACTTTAGTCTTGGGGATCAGTGGCGGTGTTGATTCATCACTTGCTGGACGTTTATGCCAACTGGCAGTGAATAGCCTTAATCAAGAAAAAACCAGTGACGAGTATCAGTTTATTGCAGTGCGCTTACCTTACCATGTCCAGCAAGATGAAGCTGAAGCTCAGCTAGCCTGTCAGTTTATTCAGCCTTCAAAACAGGTGACCGTGAATGTTCATGATGGTGTTGTTGGCATCCATAATGCCACTATAGTGGGTCTCACCGCCGCGGGTTTAGCATCAACAGATGCTGCTAAGACTGACTTTCTCAAGGGTAATGTTAAAGCCCGAATGCGCATGATAGTCCAATATGATATCGCAGGTGCTATGGGCGGCCTTGTTGTGGGCACTGATCATAGTGCGGAAAATATTACTGGTTTCTATACCAAATGGGGCGATGGGGCTTGCGATTTAGCGCCGTTATTTGGCTTAAATAAACGTCAAGTACGTCAATTAGCAGCCCATTTAGGCGCGCCAGAGATATTGGTCAAAAAGGCCCCTACGGCGGACTTAGAAGACAATAAGCCTCAACTTGAAGATGAGGTCGCTTTAGGGCTGACCTATGATCAAATTGATGACTTCTTAGAAGGTAAAGATGTTGCTAAGTCTGTGGAAGATAAATTGGTGAGTATCTATAAACGTACCCAACATAAACGTGAGCCTATTCCGACGATTTACGATTAATATCTTACACTTTGCTTAAGGTGATGTGTTGTCGGGTGAGTTCTATTAACGCATTAGCATATTGTCGATAATCTAAATATGGCGTCAGTAACACCGTGTGCTGGTGCTGTATTTTTTGCTTTTCATCTAGTGACGTATACTGCCGAGGATCGGATATTCCCATACGTTGCTGGGCTTCTTTACCACATAAAATATGCCAAAATTCAGGAAGAAATACTACCTCGTCGTGATGTTCAATATTGGGGTTAACAATACGTAATTGGCAATGCAAGCGTGATGGAGTATTGATATGTTTTCCGGTTTGTGGATCATGATGTTCATTAAATAATTGGTCACGGATCTGTTTCCAATTAATCCCTTTATTAGCATTAATATCGTGCTCTAAACAGCAAATCTTCGCCATTATGGTGACAATTTTCCGCCAGTGATTACCATTTAATGTGACCAGTTGTGTGATTGCATCGGGATGCGTGGCTTGCCAGTGCGCGGGTAGCTCTGGAGGCGTAGGTAAATAAAAAATGATATCGGGATTCATCGGTCCCCATATATGGCTATATAAACCTGATGACATATTATTTCCAGTATTGTTATGAATAGTAAGTGCCTGACAGTTCAGCAGTAAATGTTACGCTATATTTTTGTTTGTATTCGGTATCTATTTTTTAAGGTAATTATGCGTGCAATTGTGATTGGATCGACAAAACATTTTTTATTTGCCGCATTTTATGGTGCTTTAGGTATTGGGTTAGCGTTAATTATTACTGCTGTTTGGATGCTTAATGCGCGGCCTAATTTATCATTATGGCACACGACACATCTAACCTCTGAATACCATCAACAGTCTGGTTTAACTGATTTTAGCCAATATTTACAATTAGAAGATAAACTTTTTGCTGAAGTAGAACAGCAGGTTTACCGTCAATATCAACCTGAAATAGCATCCCCAATTAATCGTTATGAGCGTAATAGCCTGTCAGATCCTGGGTTATGGCAACAAAATTGGAATCGTTCTTTCGAATGGAAAAACCCCCAAGCTGAGTTTGGCCTTTTATTACTACACGGCATGTCTGACTCACCTTATGTGATGTCGCATTTTGCGCAGCATTATCAACATCAGGCTTATGTTTTAGGGTTGCGCTTGCCAGGACACGGTACCATTCCGTCAGGATTAACCGATATTACTTGGCCTGATCTTGCTGGGGCTGTATCACTTGCTGTTGCCCGCTTGTCTGCCCAATTACCCGGTAAACCCATTTATGTGGTCGGTTTTTCGACAGGAGCTGCTTTAGCGTTAAACCATGAACTTGAGAATATCAGTTTAGATAAGCCTACAAGCTTTGCCGGTATGGTCATGTTATCACCAGCCATTGGTCTTGCTCCCATTGCAGCAGGCGCTTATTGGCAAGCTAAACTGGGTAAATTACTCGGCCAAGATAAACTGTATTGGAACAGTATTCAAACGGAATATGATCCCTTTAAATATCGGTCTTTTGCTGTTAATGCTGGCGATGTTGTATATCAGTTAACTCAGCGTAACCAGACCTTATTAGCGTCATTATCGCCGCAACAGTTTGATGCTATTCCTGCAATATTAACGTTTCAGTCAGTTGTTGATGATACGGTCTCTTCACTTGCTGTGGTTGATTTGCTATATCAAAAATTGCCGCTAAACAAAGGCCATCAATTGGTGCTCTTTGATGTCAATAGGACGAAGAGTAACAACCAATTACTGTTTCAAGATCCACTGGCGACTTTTGCTCCATTTTGGCTACCAAAGCAATTACCTTACCGTTTAAGTTTGGTTGAAAATGATCCGCAACGGGATAATCATGTTCAAGTCAGGGAGCTAGCTGATAAATCGATAACCGATGATGTGTTAGCGTTAAGTTTAACTTGGCCTAATGATGTGTATTCTTTATCTCATGTGGCGTTAAGTTTTCCGATTGAAGATACCCTTTACGGGCCTCTACCAGGTATTGATTCGGATAAAATCCAAATTGGCAGAGCAATTTATCAAGGTGAACGGGGCATTTTCAGTGTGACGGCCGATGACATGTTGCGTCAGAAGTGGAATCCATTTTATCCTTATATGATGACTCGCATTGATGAGTTTACTCAAGGGCATCAATCTGAGTCACCATTAGACAGTAAACCAGTAAACATTAGTCGCTAATGATGCTAATAATTGTTTTATTACGTCCCTGTTGTTTTGCTTGGTAGAGATTATCATCAGCGACTTTAATCCACTTATCGAGTTCAGCTTCATAATCAGCACTGGCCGTAATAGCACCAATACTGACCGTCACGTTGAATGACTGTTTATCTTCGGGTGAGGTGATTTCTAATTGCGACAGTGCTTCTCTAAAGCCATTGAGATGGTGTTCAATATGTAAGGTATTGGACAAAGGCAGAATAAGCAAAAATTCTTCTCCGCCGTAACGAGCCACAATATCAATGTCGCGTTTAAAGTATTTCTGCAATAAATGCGACACGTTCCGCAAGCACTCATCTCCAGCTAAATGGCCATAATTGTCATTTACTTTTTTGAAGAAATCTAAATCAAGCAATACAACAGTAATGGCCTGATCGCTTCGCAAACAAAAATCCACTAACTCACCAAATTTACGTTCAGCATAACGGCGATTATATAAGCCAGTTAACGGATCTCTATCAACCAGCTCGGTGAGTTTTTTGTTGGCCTTTTCTAATTCCGCGGTACGATTAGCCACAGTCTCTTCTAATTCGACTTGATGCGCGATGAGTTGTTGCTTACTGGCTGCTAATCGTTGATACAGGTTGAATACTTCTCTGGGTGAACTATCGTCAATTGCCGAGGTTTTTTCTGGACTTGAATATGACTGACTGAATTGATTGGCGACAGCTTCTAATGGCACCGTTAACAACGCGCTGAGCTTTTTTGAAATATAGAAGGTACCCAATAATGCAATCAACAGCATGATAAAACTACTGAACATTTGTTCTTCAGCGAGTTTTAGTAGCGGCGAAAATTCTTTTAAAATATACACTGTCCAACCATTATCGAGCTCCCGGTGAGCATACATATATTCAGGCACAATTGAGGTAGTATTGTGAATATTGATTAACTCAAGATTGGCACGATACACACCTTTATTTATTGCAAAATTAAATTGTGAAAGTGGTTTTAAACCGAGTTTTTTGGAAGCATAAATAATTTGATTTTGTTCATCAACCATCACTACAGATTCATCTTCGGTATATTCATTAACTTGATCAATATGTGAAAAATGAGTTAAATCAAGCGAACCTTCTACTATTCCTGCTACTTGTGTGCGTTGCTCATCGAGATAAAAGGGAGCGCTCATGGCAATAATCGCGTCATTACCAAAACCGCGGCCCAGAAAGGCAGATGATACGAATAGGCGCTGGTTATAGAATGATTCAATAAAATAATCTCTATCGTTAATGTTGATACTTTGTTCTGGTAATTGCTGTGTTAATAGTCTTGATACTGGGCTGGCTGCCACAATATTGGCTGCCGGATTGGCGATCAACATACTGATAAAACCGGGATAGTTTTGATGTGAACTTGATAAAATGCCTTGCCATTGCTCTGGTTTATCGGCAACTAAATCTAATTGACTTGCTGTATTTTGGATCACGGTTTGATGGTTTTTGATATAATTTTGTGCAGAGGTCGATAGGTGGGCGACCGCTTCCGTCATGTTTTGTTTTAACATGACTTGTTGACGTTCTAAAAAATAAAAATTAAAGATTAACGCTGAAAACAATAATGTTAACGTCACCATTAAGGTGAAGAAATAAGTCAGTTGCGCGCTTAATTGTCTACGGTTGCGGTCTTTAACTTTGTCTTTTAAAAACCATAACTTTGGAATAGCTAAAATAAGTAATGATGCAATACTGGTATATATCAGTCCGTTGATGCCTTGCTTTGAAATAATAAAGCCTAAGTGAGATGGCGGTATATCCATCAATAGAACCACATATAAATACACCATTGGTGCACCTATAAATAACCAATAAGCGGCATCGGCATATAAGGCATAGATATCACGGCGTCTGGCATAGCCTAAAAATAATGCTTCAAGCCCAAAAAATAAGTAAACATGCGGGCTATCCCATATCAACATTAATCCTGTTGATGCCATCATTGCGGTCAAAAAGGCATACCAAGGCCCCAATAAAACAGCAGCAATGACAGTCACCGTGTTACCTAATACAAATTGCACGTTAGCAAAAAATTGTATCGGGTAACAATTGATGAACAATCCTATTACTCCCAAGATAATCGAGAATAAAAGGTGTTGTTGATTAATGCGAGGCAATGTCAAAAAAATATCCTTATTATCTGTATTCTAAAAAGATTTATTCCTATCTAAGCATTTATCTCAGGAAATAGAACAGATTTCAACGCAAACCAAGTTTTTTTTACTCACAAATATTCCTTTTTATCTTTTGTGATGCAGATCTCAATCTTTTAATGGCGAAATCTTGTTCGACCTTGGTCTAATTAAATTGAAAAATTAGAAGTTCATTTCAATTGATTATTTCTCAATCATCTGATTTATATGCATTTTAATATTTTACGTTAACGTTTGTTAATCAAGTACGACTAAGGTCTTGATTGTGATGGCCCCCTGAATTGCTAAATTAACAATGGCTTTACAAAAAATAACTTAGGGGAGTCGCAATGAGTTTCGAAAATAACGATAAGGCAGCGGGTTACTGGCGTGAGAATTTACGTTTAGTACTTAGCTTGCTTGCAATTTGGGCTGCAGTGTCATTTGGCTGCGGTATTCTATTAGTAGATGTGTTAAACGAAATTACCTTTATGGGATTCAAACTGGGTTTCTGGTTTGCGCAGCAGGGTGCAATGTATGTATTCGTGGCGCTGATTTTTGTTTATGTGGCGAAAGCTAATACATTAGACAAAAAATACAATGTTCAGGAAGACTAAGGGGCACTAAGATGGATGTTCAAACACTAACATATTTAATTGTCGGCGCGACTTTTGCGCTGTACATCGGGATCGCCATTTGGACTCGAGCTGGTTCAACTAAAGAGTTTTATGTTGCAGGTGGTGGTGTTCACCCTGTTCTAAATGGTATGGCAACTGCAGCCGACTGGATGTCAGCAGCATCGTTTATTTCATTAGCCGGTATTGTATCTTTTACTGGTTATGATGGCTCAGTTTATCTAATGGGTTGGACCGGCGGTTATGTGCTATTAGCATTATGTATGGCGCCTTATTTACGTAAATTTGGTAAATTTACGGTTCCGGACTTTATTGGTGATCGCTACTACTCTCAGACGGCACGTACTGTCGCTGTTATTTGTGCCATCTTTATTTGTTTTACCTACATTGCAGGCCAAATGCGTGGTGTTGGCGTAGTGTTCTCTCGTTTCTTAGAAGTTGACGTAGAAACAGGGGTGTACATTGGTATGGCAGTCGTATTCTTTTATGCTGTATTAGGTGGCATGAAAGGGATTACTTACACACAGGTAGCACAATACTGCGTTCTTATTTTTGCCTTTATGGTTCCTGCTATCTTTATCTCAGTGATGATGACAGGTCACATATTACCGCAAATTGGTTTTGGCGCTGAGATGATTGATGCCGCAGGTAATGGTACGGGGGTGTATTTACTCGATAAGCTCGATGGATTATCGGCAGAACTCGGGTTCTCCCAATATACCGAAGGCTCCAAGTCGATGATAGATGTGTTCTTTATTACCGGTGCATTAATGTTTGGTACAGCAGGCTTACCGCATGTGATTGTTCGTTTCTTTACTGTTCCTAAAGTAAAAGACGCGCGTATTTCTGCGGGCTGGGCTTTAGTATTTATCGCTATTATGTACACCACTATTCCTGCATTGTCTGCTTTCTCTCGCGTTAATATGATTGAAACCATCAATGGACCAGAATCAACTGGCGTGCCTTATGAAACTGCGCCAACTTGGATTAAAAACTGGGAAAAAACGGGTTTAATTACATGGGACGATAAGAACAACGATGGCAAGATTTTTTACACCAATGGTGAAAAAAATGAGATGAACATTGACCGCGATATTATGGTTCTTGCCACGCCTGAAATTGCCAATCTTCCAGCATGGGTTATTGCATTAGTTGCCGCGGGTGGTTTAGCTGCAGCATTGTCTACCTCTGCGGGTTTATTACTGGTAATTTCAACCTCTGTGTCGCACGATTTACTCAAGAAAAATCTAATGCCGGATATTTCGGATCAGAAAGAGTTAATGTATGCACGAATAGCTGCTGGTTTCGGGGTTGTTATGGCGGGTTACTTTGGTATTAATCCTCCAGGATTCGTAGCCGCGGTGGTGGCCATTGCATTTGGTCTCGCAGCAGCCTCGTTATTCCCTGCTATTATCATGGGGATTTTCTCTAGAACCATGAATAAAGAAGGTGCTATTTCAGGTATGGTGATCGGGCTATTATTTACTGCTAGTTATATCGCCTACTTTAAGTTTATTAATCCTGCATCGAATACATCTGAAAACTGGTTATTTGGTATTTCACCAGAAGGTATTGGTATGGTGGGAATGATGGTTAACTTTGGTGTCGCTTTTGCTGTCAGTAAAGTTACTGCTAAAATTCCTGACGAAATAGTCGCAATGGTTGAGTCTATTCGTTTCCCTAAAGGGTCAGGCGAAGCACACGATCATTAAACTGCTGTAATCAACACTGTTTAAAAAGAGCGCTTAGGCGCTCTTTTTGTTGGGCTTTAGTCCTATAGCAGATAAGCGAAACGCTTTGTTATAGTGATATTGTTCGCCCATGCACAATAGGGAAATGATTAATGGATGCCAGTGAGTTACAACCCGTAGAGCAGTTTTTAGCAGCACATTCGCCTTTCGACACGCTACCTAAAGAGAGTATTCAATATTGTGCGAGAAAGATTAGCGTCGGTTATTACAGTAAAGCGTCTGCCTTTGTTGAGTTCGATAAAGACAATCCGAAATTGTACATTGTGCGCAGCGGTGCATTTGAAGTGCGCGATCCTGAAGGTGTATTGGTTGACCGTGTTGGCGAAGGAGAATGTTTTGGTTTTTCCACCTTATTATCGGGTGAAAAGGTCATTAATAAAGTGGCCATTTTAGAAGATGGTTTGGTTTATCATTTACCACAATCAGTATTTGCCCAATTACGTTCTGAACATCGCAGCTTTGATCAATTTTTTGCTCGTGCTTTTGCTAAACGCTTACGCAATGAAACTAAATTTACCGCTAAAGACTTGACCACGACTAGCCGTATTACTTCAATTATGTCATCTCAGCCCATTATCATCGATGCTCATGCCAGTGTTATGGATGCGGCTAAATTAATGCGTGAACACCGGGTCTCATCGGTACTCGTTATCGATAATCAAAAATTAACCGGTATTTTGACCGATCGAGATTTACGTAATCGAATTATCGCAGAAGGCTTAGATGTCAATACGCTGGTGAGTCAAGCCATGACCATCAATCCCGTGACAACTCATGCCAACGCGCTAGTATTCGAAGCAATGTTGGCGATGAGTGAACATAATATTCACCACTTACCTGTGGTTGATGGAAGCCGTGCGTTAGGGATGATCACTAGTACTGATATTTTGCGTTCGCAAAGCTCACAACCTCTACTGCTTATTGGCGAAATAGGCCGGCAAGCAAATATAGAGAAACTTATTCAAGTGAGTAAGCAAATCCCGCTACTATTACAAAATTTAATCAGTGCCGATGCTAGAGCTGAAGAGATAGGTAGAGTATTAACCTCGGTAACTGATGCATTAACGCGTCGGCTGATTGAATTGAATCAACAGATTTTAGGTCAGGCACCAATGGCGTTTTGTTGGTTGGCTTTTGGTTCCCAAGGCAGGCAAGATCAGGTTGCTTGTTCTGACCAAGATAATGGCTTATTGCTGGCACATGAACCCGATGAATTTGCTGGTGCTTATTTTGAAGCATTAACAAAAGCGGTATGTAAGGGCTTAGATGAATGTGGTTATATTTATTGCCCCGGTGACATTATGGCGCAAAATCCCAAATGGCGCTTGTCACTGGTGAAGTGGAAAGGGCTTTTCTCTAGATGGGTAAACACGCCGGAACCAAAAGCTTTAATGCATGCCAGTATATTTTTCGACATGCGCCCAGTGTTTGGGCCATTGAGTTTATTCAGTGAACTGCAAGATGATGTTTTAGCCGCTACACAAAATAACGATATTTTCCTTGCCGGAATGGCGGGAAACTCGTTAACTGAATCACCGCCATTGGGCTTTTTTAGGAAGTTTGTCCTTGAGCGTGATGGTAGTGAAGTGAAAGGTATGGATTTAAAGCATAAGGGCAGTGCATTAATTAATGACATTGCCAGAGTGTATGCCTTAAGTGCAGGTATCAAAGAGGTTAATACTGCTAAGCGGATCAGAGCGTTAATGGACGCTAATATTATTAATCGTAAAGATGCACTTAATTTGGCGGATGCCCATGAGTTCATGGCACACATGCGTCTAGCTAATCAAGGTTACCAAGCCACCAATAATTTACCAGTGAACAATTATCTTAAACCACAACATCTTTCTTCATTAATGCGTCATCAGCTTCGTGATGCATTTAAAGTGGTGCACGATGCACAAGCAGGAATAAAGCTTAAGTTCATGAGGAGTTTCTAGTGGTCAATTTTTGGTGGGTAAAAACGGTGTTGTGGCGTAAAAAAATGACCACTTTACCGTCGCCATTAAATACATATTTAGAAGCAATCACGCCGGCATTAACAACCCTATTTCTAGATGCTCCATTGATGGCGATTGATCTTGAAATGACTGGCTTAGATCCAATCCATGATCAAGTCATCAGTATCGGTTTGGTACCAATTGTCAACGGTGTCATTCCGCTTGAAAAAGCACAACATATGATGATATCCATTAGTGGCAGTGTGGGTCATAGCGCGACGGTTCACGGTATTGTCGATAATCAATTGCATATGGCGTTAACGTTAGCCGAGGCAATTGATTGGTTTTTATCACAAACCAAGGGCTGTATTTTAGTGGCGCACCATGCACCATTAGACATACAGTTTATTCAGCAGCAGTTGATACGCTGTTTTGGTCAATCAATTCCGTTGGTATTTATCGATACGTTGGCCATAGAAAAAAAACGTTGTTTAATGCAACAATCGGTATTGAAAGAAGGCTCGTTACGCTTGAATGCAAGCCGTGAACGTTACCGTTTACCCGTTTATTCTGCTCACAATGCGCTTATTGATGCATTATCTTGTGCAGAGTTATTGTTGGCTCAAGTGGCAGCGATGGGCGATATTAAAAAGTTGTCGGTTAAAGACTTAATTAATGTCTTTCGCTAGAAAAGAAAAGCCAGTCATCGAGACTGGCTTTTCTATTAAACGCACAATATCGCTTATTCTGCGTTTTTAGCTTTATTGAAAAAATAATCAACCGCAGGTTTAATCAATTCAAGTGCGGTTTTATCGCAAGGCGGTAATGCTGCATCACTGGTGTTAATTGGTGTGGTGCGTTCACCCCATTTTAGCAGTAAGGCAGCCGAGGTTAATCCAGCACCAAACGCGCAAGATAGAATCGTTTGATTGGCTTCAATTCTACCTTGAGATAACGCATCACAAATCGCAATCGGGATAGTGGCAGCCGATGTATTGCCATAATCAGCGATATTGACGAAAGCTTTTTCTTTTGGAATTTTCATTCGGCTTACTAAAGTATCAATAATACGTTCGTTTGCCTGATGCGGAATAACAAAGTCGACATCATCGATGTTGATACCACATTTGTCTAATACCTTATTACTTAAACTTCCCATGCCATGAATCGCACGTTTAAATACGTCTTGACCATTGATATGAATGTAAAAATCCAATGAGTCATTGTCAAATCTATCCATCTGGGTGCCAAAATTAGACTTTAAAATATCGCGACCTTCAGGATCGTTATTTAATTCATAACCTAATACGCCACCAGGTTGGTCACTGGCTTCTAGCACAACAGCACCAGCACCATCACCAAATAACACAGCGGTTTCACGTCGAGACCAATCAAGGTAAAAAGATAAACGTTCAGCGCCAATAATCAGAATTTTCTTACTTTGGCCGCTTTTTATCATTGAGCTAGCCAAGCCAACGCCATACAAAAATCCACTGCAAGCAGCGTTAATATCAAATGCACCGCAGGTAGCGCCAATATTTGCCTGTACCGTAGATGCAATATTTGGGATCAAGGTATCAGGGCTGGCGGTGGCTAGAATAATTAAATCTAATTCACTGCCATCAATCCCTGCAGCGGCAAGTGCATGCTTAGCTGCAACCGACGCCATTTCAGAAGTATTGACGTGACTGATGTTACGCTTACTAATACCAGTACGTGTTTTAATCCATTCATCCGTCGTTTCCATGAATGTGGCTAAATCTTCATTGGTCAATGTTGCGGGCGGAACTGACTTCCCCCAACCGGTAATGTGTGCATACTGCATATGAAGTTCTCTCAATACGTTTCAATAGTTAATTAAATTTATATACAAAAACAACAGTTTAAAATGAATCTGTTGATATTAAATGCTTAAGTGGTCATGACTAAGATTTATTATTGTTATTATGACTTAATCTTTTGTTCTACCAGTTTCGTGATTGAAGCCGAAGCATGCAAGATATGCTCACGCAGTAAAGTAGTGGCTTTTGCGACGTCACGTTTTTTACATAATTCGAGTAACACTCGATGTTCTCTTTCGGCGATAGGGATCCCGCCAGTAAATAACAACTGCAGACGAATATAGCGGTCGCAATTGGTGTTTAAACCGTTAACCACTTCCATTGTATGAGGTCGATTAGCCGCTTGGTATAAACGAGTATGGAATCGAGTATTAAGCTCACTCCAACTTGCTACTGATTCTTTCAGTTTAAATGCCAATTCAAGTTTAACCAGTACGGCTTCAGCTTCGGCAATATCATTGTCAGATAGGTTAGGGATGGCCTTAGCCAACAAATCCGATTCGATCATAGCGCGCAATTCAAATAATTCAGTGACTTGCTCAACAGATAACAATGTTGCCGTCGCGCCTTTATGCGGTTCGAAATTAATTAAGCCTTCAGCTTCTAACTGAACTAACGCTTCACGAACGGGAATGCGACTTACATTTAACTGTTCTGCAATAGCAGACTGCCTGAGCGGTTCTCCTCCTTGTATATCACCAGAAAGGATCCGTTCTCTGAGCGCCTCTACAACAAGTTGCGTACGCGTTTTATGAATAATAGGAGGTATATTGCTCATGTATTCTATAATAATCACTAATTTCTTCGAGCAAGGGTAACGCTTAGCCGCCGCTTTATAAAGTGAAACCTATACAATTATGCAGATTAAGCTCATAAAATGGGGGTAAATAAACAAATTAATAAAAATATTCAGATTATCTGGCCCCAAATTCATCTCAATGGGATAATCGACACAAGAAAGAGTTTAAGGAGTGTTAGGTTGAATAAAGCAGTATTTCTCGATCGTGATGGTGTGATCAATAAAGACAATGGTTACGTTCATACAGTGGACGACTTTGAGTATATCGACGGTGTATTTGAAGCGTGTCTTGCATTAAAGCAAATGGGTTACCTATTAATAGTGGTGACCAATCAATCCGGCATTGCTCGTGGCATGTACAGTGAAGATGATTTTCATCATTTAACGGAATGGATGGATTGGAACTTTGCCGATAAAGGTGTCGAACTTGATGGTATCTACTATTGCCCGCATCATCCACAAAAAGGCCTAGGTGGATATAAGCAAGATTGCGATTGCAGAAAGCCAAAACCCGGCATGATGCTCGATGCTGCAGAATTCTTGAAAATCGATATGAGCCAGTCTGTAATGGTGGGTGATAAAGCTGATGATATGCGCGCAGCAAAAGCGGCTGGCATTAACACTGCCATTTTGGTTCGTTCAGGTAAAGTAGTAGACGAAGCCGGAGTTGAACTTGCCAGTGCAGTGGTTGACAGTATCGCTGACGTTCCGAGTCTGCTAAGTCAATTACTCGCAAAATAATAGAATCGCCAATGCAAAGCTATCATTTCAACTGTTCATATATAAGCTTTCACCGACTTATATATGAACAGAGATTTTCAGTGTAACAATTACTTAGTTTTAGACTTTCTCTTCCTTTATATACTAGTCAGCATATTTTTGTTGCTAACAAACCCCTAATCCAAATAAAGATATGTCATCCATTAACGCCAAATCGTTCGTGCTACTAAAAGTTGCTACGAAGTTAACATGAAATTAACGCCGTTTCAGTTATGTTTTGGTCTCAACAAGCTAAATTAGCCACTTAAACCACGCTGAGCCGCATAATAAGCCTTATATAGGTAGATAAAATAAATTTGCTGTTCGTTGTAGCGAGCTATTTATGGTTATAAAGTCAGCAAAAACTTCAATAAATATGGCTTTAAGTTCAAATAGTATGCAGTTGGGTCGTAATAGTCATAAAAACCGTAGAAAGCTCTTGCGCTATAAAAAGTTTTCCCTATAATACACCCCACTGACACGGAACGCAGCGTCTAACGCTAGTTGCCAGGTCCGCTCTTTAACAATTTATCAAGTAATCTGTGTGGACATTCACAGGTATTGAGTTATTCGAAATTGTCTTCTGTTCTTC